>JAZLHR010000079.1:0-38590 GCA_045616945.1 Lachnospiraceae bacterium
TCCAAGAAGCGGACGGTTCAGAAATCCGAAAATCGTCTTGCCGAACTGGACAGGCTGTTCAAGCATATCTACGAGGATATGGTGAACGGGCGACTGAGTGAGGCAAGGTTTCAGATGCTCTCAGACGATTACGAGAAGGAACAGGCAGACCTGCGGGACAGGATCGAATTGCTGAAAGAAGAAATTGAAAGACAGGAAGATCAGGCGGAGAATGTTGATCGTTTCATCCGCACTGCAAAGAAGTATCTGTACCTGGAAAAGCTGACGCCGACCATACTGAACGACATGGTGAACGCTGTGTACGTTCATGCACCGGACAAATCCAGCGGACAGCGGGTACAGGATGTGGAGATCAGCTACAACTACGTCGGTATCCTTCCTGCCGCATTACTCTATGATTTACAGAACGCTGAAACGGCATGACCGAAGCCATGCCGTTTCAGGGAAAACATCTTATACTGTTTTATTGGACCGCCTCATTAGACCCCTCCGTTTTTTGCTGTATGCGTCTTATGCTTCTTTTTTGTAGGATTCCTTTTCAAAATATTCTTCATACCAAAGCAGGAAGCTGTAAAGCGTCCAGACCTTTCTCCAAAGGTCCGAATTGCCTCCGACATATTCGTCATACATCTTCCGGACGGCTTCCGGCTTGAAAAAGCGCCGGGAGATCTCTCCGAAGAGCAGGCGGCGGACATCTCCGTTCAGGCTTTCATCTGCCAGCCACAGGCGGATGGGAACGATGAAACCGAGCTTTTTGCGGTAGGCGATCTCTTCCGGCAGCACCTTGGAAGCTGCCGCCCGGAAGGAAAGCTTGTTCTGCTCCGCGTTCAGCCGGCAGTCGGCCGGGATGCGGGATGCGATCTCAAACATGCGGGGATCGGTGAGAGGCATCCGGACCTCCAGTCCGAAGGCCGTGCTCATTTTATCTACATTCAGATAAATATCTCCCTCCAGCCAGAGGCGGATATCGACCTCCATCATTTTGCTCAGGGGGTCAAGCCCTTCATTTTCGCGGTAAATATCATCCGTCAGGCGGATCGGCAGGACCGAGGGATCGTAATGCTGCAGGAGAGTCTGCTTTTCCTCCTCCTTCATGATGCTCGTATTGCCCACATAAAAGTCAGGCAGATTGCTGCCGTAGCGCTCGGCATTGCGGTAAATATTGTATCCGCCGAAAAATTCATCGGAGCCTTCTCCGGAAAAGCAGAGCCTGCTTTCCGCGGCGACAGCCCGGCAGCCGAGTGCAAATACCACGGCCGAGGCATCGCCGAGCGGCAGTTCCATTTCCCGCATGACAAAGGGGGCGATGGCAAAGAAATCTTCCGGCTGCACCACCAGGCGGCGGAAGGGACGGCCCAGCAGCACGGCGGTCTGTTCCGCCAGCAGGGATTCGTCAAAGCGCTCGATATCATAGCCGCAGGAGGCGGCAGGGGCTGCGCCGGACATTGCCAGGACATAAGAGGAATCCACGCCGCCGGAAAGGAAGGAAGCCGGCTTCTCCCACGGCTCCGTGACTTCCTGCAGGATGGTCCGCATGGTCTCGTTGATCTCCCGGCCGAAATCCTCCGGCGTTTTTCCGGTTTCGGGCCGGAATGTGGGGCGGAAATACCGATGAATCTCGATCTTTCCGTTCCGGAAGATCATATAATGGCCGGGCATCAGCTTTTTCACGCCCCGGAAGAAGGTGTCTTCCCCGGCAGGATAAGTGAAGGTGAGATACAGCTGCAGCTGGGTCTCGTTCAGCTCTTTCCGGAAATCGGGGTGCCGCAGGATGGGGCGCAGCATCGTTCCGTAAAGCAATTCTCCGCCTTCGGTCAGATAATAATAAAACGGCTTGGTCCCGAACTGATCGCGCAGGCAGAAGAGCAGTTCCCGTTCACTGTCCCACAGGGCACAGGCAAACATACCGATCAGATGCTCTCCCATGGAAAAGCTCCAGGCTTCGTAGGCTTTGATCAGCAGCAAAGGTTCCCTTTTCTCGCGGGGAAGCGTGAGGGGCAGTCCCAGCTCCTCACAGAGGGCGCGCCAATTGCGCAGATGTCCGCGGTATTCTTTTACGGTGATCATTTGATATCCTCCCACAGGCTGGCTCAGAAAGGACTGCGGTCTGCCGCAGCCCGGATAAACTATGATATTTTCTGCCGGAAGGGGCAGAAATGGCTGAGATGGTATGTAATGAATAATGCCAGCGGATTTCTTCGCGCTGCGCGCTCCCGAAATCCTCGCCCCGGCATTCGGAATCCGCTCATTTTCCGCCGAAACGGCAGAAAATGGCTTCTTCCTCATGTGGGGCGGGTCCTAAAGGTCTGTGCGGGCTCTTTCATGCGAGCATGAAGAGCCTGCGCAGACCTTTATGACCCTAGTATGCATTATACTCCCCAGATACTTTCCGGTCAATCCTGGCGGGGAAATAGGCGGGCGCGAATAAGAAAGACGCATCCGGACGGGAGCCGGGTGCGTCTGCAAATGGTTTCGGAAGATCAGATAAACAGGCGGTTGTCCTGCTGCGGCATACCGCAGAGCAGCTGGGATGCCTGATGACAGTCGGAATTCCACAGGAGCCTTTTTCCGGCATCCCGAAGCTGCTGCAGCCAGGGCTGTTCCGGATAGGGCACGGTGCGGTAGCCGCGGGCAATGGCACCGGTGTTGATCTCGAAAATGGCCGGCGTTTTGATCAGCTCATCCAGCGCGGCCTGCGCCGCCTTCCGGTAGCGGGGGTGCTGCGTATCGAACAGACGGCAGCCTTCATTGAACTTGGTGACCAGGTCGAAATGGCCGATGATATCGCAGTGCGTTTTTTCGTAAACGTGCGTCAGTTCGGCATAGTAGGCTTCACAGAAGGCGTAGTAATCTCCGCCGAAATACCGCTCGACCTCCGCACGCTGCGTTTCTTCGCTTTCGTCGACGGAGAGCATCTCGCCGCCGCAGGGAATGCAGTGTACGGAACCGATGATATAGTCAAAGTCCTCCGTGGGCGGCGCCGAAAAGGAATCCTGCTCCAGTCCGAGATAGATCCGGATGCGGTCCCTGTATTCCTCGGCCGCCTGCCGCACATCGCGGCAGTAGAGTGCCGTGCCTTCCGGAGACATGACCCAGCTGCGGTCGAAACTCAGATACGAATGTCCGGAAAAGCCGAGCTCCGGACAGCCGAGGGCGATCGCGGCCTCGACCATCTCCCGAACGGTGTTCCTGCCGTCGCAATAGGTCGTATGGGTATGATAGTTACAGGGAATCACTGCGTCATTTTCTCCTGTTTCACTTTATGGTCGATGATATGACGGGAGGCAAGCTCGCGGTGGATATCCTCCACACTGATGCCCAGTTCCACCATCAATACCATCACATGATAGGCCAGATCGGCGATCTCATAGACCGTTTCCTTTTTGTCCTCCGCTTTGCCGGCAATGATGACTTCCGTACTTTCCTCGCCGACCTTTTTCAGGATCTTATCCAGTCCTTTGTTGAAAAGGTAGCTGGTATAGGAGCCTTCGGGAAGGGTCTCCTTGCGTTCCTGCAGCAGCTTATACAGACCCTGCAGCGTGAACTCGTGCAGCTCTTCCGACTGCCAGACGGGGTTGAAGAAGCAGGATTCGCTGCCGGTGTGGCAGGCGGGACCGTCCTTTTCCACCAATACCATGAGAGCATCCTTGTCGCAGTCCGCGATGATGCTTACGATATGCTGGTAATTGCCGCTGGTTTCGCCCTTCAGCCACAGCTCCTGCCGGGAACGGCTGAAAAAGCAGGTCAGCCCCTTTTCCATGGAGATCTGCAGGCTTTCGCGGTTCATATAGGCTACCGTCAGCACCTGATGGCTGAGTGCATCCACGACAACGGCCGGGATCAGGCCTTTTTCGTCAAATTTCAATTCGTTGATATCGATCATTTTATCGCCTCACCACAATATTATTCTGCGCCAATGCTTCCTTGAGTTCCGGGATCCTGACGGTTCCGAAATGGAATACCGAAGCTGCCAGGCCCGCATCGATATCGGGGATCGCCTGAAACAGCTTGATGAAATCTTCCGCGCAGCCTGCGCCGCCGGACGCGATGACCGGCACGCGGACCGCATCCCGGACCTGCTGCAGCAGAGGCAGATCAAAGCCCTGCTTCACCCCGTCGGTGTCGATGGAGTTCACGACGACCTCTCCGGCACCCATTTCCACGCAGCGCCGGATCCAGCCGATGGCTTCCATGCCGGTATCCTCCCGGCCGCCCTTGGCAAATACGTGGAACACTCCGCCGACCCGCTTGATATCCGCGGACAGGACGACGCATTGATTGCCGTATTTTTCCGCGGCTTCGCGGACGAGCTGCGGATTCCGGATCGCTCCCGAATTGACGCTGACCTTATCGGCCCCGCATTTCAGGACGCGGTCGAAATCCTCTACGGTATTGATGCCGCCGCCGACCGTCAGCGGAATGAATATCCTGGACGCGACCTCGGTCAGGATATCCGTAAAAAGCTTTCTTGCTTCAAAGGAAGCCGTGATATCGTAAAAAACCAGCTCATCCGCACCGTGGGAAGAATAGTATTCCGCCAGCTCCACGGGAGAATTCACATCCCGGAGCCCTTCAAAATTCGTCCCCTTGACGACTCTGCCGTTTTTGACATCCAGGCAGGGGATGATGCGCTTCGTGATCATCCGGCCACCTCGATCGCTTCTTCCAGCTTCACCGCGCCGGTATAGTATGCTTTGCCGATGATGGCGCCGTAGAGCCCCATATCCCGCAGCGCCCGGATCTCTTCCAGACCGGAAACGCCGCCGGAGGCGGTTATCTGCAGTGAATACCGCTGCGACAGTTCTTTATACAGGGCCTGGTTGCTGCCGCCCATGGCACCGTCTTTGGATATATCGGTGCAGATGACGGTCCTGACGCCGAGGGCCTGCATACGGTCCAGAAACGTTTCCAGCGTCAGTTCCGACTGTTCGAGCCAGCCCTTGATGGCGATATGTCCGTCTTTGACATCCGCGCCGACGGCGATCTTTTCTCCGAAGGCCGCAAGCGCTTCTTTCAGAAATGCTTCGTCGCGGACCGCCGCCGTCCCTAAAATGACACGGTCCACACCTGCCGACAGATACCGCCGGACGGTCTCCATATTGCGGATGCCGCCGCCGATCTCCGTGAACAGGCCCGTATTCCGGGCGATCGATCGGACGATCTCCAGATTCGGCACGGAACCGTCTCTGGCGCCCTCCAGGTCGACCAGATGCACTGCCTTGGCTCCGGCAGCTTCAAAAGCCTTCGCGACGGCAAGCGGGTCTTCGCTGTAAACGGTCATCTGCGCATAATCTCCGCGGAGGAGGCGGACCGCTTTTTTTTCATACAGGTCAATGGCCGGAAAGATGATCATTCTGATACCTCACAAAAGCCGCGCAGGATCGAAAGCCCTACATTTCCGCTTTTTTCGGGATGGAACTGGCAGCCCATGATATTGTCCTTCTGTACGGCTGCCGTGAGCATGCAGCCGTATTCGGTGCTCGCGATCAGACTGTCTTCGCAGTCCGCGGCATAAAAGGAATGTACGAAATATACGCAGTCTCCCTCGCGGATAAAACGCAGCAGGCGGGACTCTTTTTTTAGATGCAGGGCATTCCAACCGATGTGCGGGATCATCAAATGCTCCGGCAGACGTCCCTGCATCCCCACTACGCGCCCCCGCAGCAGTCCGAGCCCTTCGTGCAGCCCGTATTCTTCGCTGCATTCGAAAAGCAGCTGCATCCCGAGGCAGATGCCCATGATATCCTTGCCTTTGCGGGCTTCCTCCCGCAGCAGCTCACCCAGACCGCTCTGCTTCAGCTTGGCGGCGGCGTCTCCGAAAGCTCCCACGCCCGGCAGGATGATCTTATCGGCTGCGCGCAGCACCGCTTCTTCCGATGTCACAACTGCCTGCGCACCGATCATTTTCAGAGAAGAACGCAGGGAAAACAGGTTTCCGACGCCGTAATCTACAATGGCTATCATGTAAGGCTCCCCTTGGTGGACGGGATCTCATCCGCAAAGGCTTCATCGACGGAGACCGCCGTCCGGAGACTGCGGGCGACCGATTTGAAGGAGCCTTCGATGATATGGTGCGAGTTTTTGCCTGCAAGCATGCGCAGATGCAGCGTGATGCCTGCCTCGCGGGCAAAGGCGGTCCAGAATTCCTCGCAGAGCTCCGTGTCGAAGGTGCCGACCTTCGCGGTCGGAAGCTCTAAAGCGAAGCAGAGCATACCGCGGCCGGAAATATCCGCGGCCGAAAGGATCAGGGCCTCGTCCATCGGCAGGAGCGTATCGCCGTAGCGGCGGATGCCGCGTCTGTCGCCGAGTGCTTCCGCGAAAGCCTTGCCGAGGCAGATGCCGATGTCTTCGGTGGTATGATGATCGTCCACATAGGTGTCGCCGTTACATTTTACCGTCAGGTCAAAGCGGCCGTGACGGGCAAAAAGCGTCAGCATGTGGTCCAGAAAGCCGCAGCCGCTGGCTATTTCGGACTTGCCGCTGCCGTCCAGCTCCAGCTGCAGCCGGATATCGGTTTCGGCGGTTTTTCTTTGAATCAAAGCGTTTCGCATATCAGACCTCCGCTAAAATGGTCTTGACTTTATCCAGCAGGATATCCATCTGCTCCCGTGTGCCGACAGTGATCCGGCAATAGTTCCGGATGCGTTCTTTGTCAAAATGCCGCACCAGCACACCCATGGCCTTCAGCTTCTGATACAGTGTTTCCCCGTCGACCGGGCCGTCACCGGCAAGAATGAAGTTCGAGCAGGAGGGAAGCACCCGGAAGCCCAGCGCACGCAGCGCGTCCGAAGCATAGCTGCGGTTGGCCATGATCTTCTTGCAGTTGTTCATGTAGTAATCGTTTTCCTTCAGAATGGCCGCACCGGCATATTCCGTCAGGCTGTTGATGTTGTAGGGATTGGTGGAGTAGCGGATCGTATTGAGGTCCGCGATCAGCTCCGGCCGGCCGATGCCGAAACCGAGGCGTCCGCCTGCAAAGGAACGGGACTTGGAGAAGGTACCGATCACCAGCAGGTTATCGTACTTTTTGACAAGCGGGACGACCGATTCACCGCCGAAATCCACATAGGCTTCGTCGATGATCACCATATTGTCGGGATTTCTTTTTACGATCTCCTCGATCGCCGCCGCAGGCAGAGCCACGCCCGTCTGCGCGTTCGGATTGGCCAGGCAGATCGTTTTGCCGATCCCGTAATATTCTTCCGGACGGATCTCAAAATCCTCCGTCAGAGGGATCTCAGTGTAAGGGATGTGGTTGAGGTCGGCAAAGACCGGATAGAAACCGTATGTGATATCCGGGAACACAAGCGGATGGCTGTCATCCGCAAAGGCCATGAAGGCAAAATTCAGGGTCTCGTCGGAGCCGTTGTTCATGATGATCCAGTCTTCGGGTACGCCGAAAACGCGGGACATTTCTTTGCGGACGACCTTACATTCCGGATCGGAGTACAGGCGCAGCAGCTCGGCTCTTTCTTCCAGCACCTGCCGGACCTTCGGCGCGGGCGGGAAAGGCGATTCGTTGGTATTCAGCTTGATATATTGCATATCCTGCGGCTGCTCGCCGGGGGTATAGGGTACCAGAGAAGATAATCTTTGGGAGAAGAAACGGCTCATTGCTTTTCAAACCGCACCGTCGCGCTGTGCGCGTGGCCGTGCAGACCCTCCTTTTCGGCAAAGCAGGCAATTTTGGCGGAAACAGCCTCCAGTGCGCTGCCGGTATAATAAGTGAACTGCGATTTCTTGACAAAGTCATCCACGGACAGGGGAGAAGAGAACCTTGCGGTGCCGCTGGTAGGCAACGTATGATTCGGCCCGGCGAAATAGTCGCCCAGGGCTTCCGGACAGTTGCGTCCCAAAAAGACGGAACCGGCATGGTGAACCTGATCCAGCCAGTCAAAGGGATCATCCACGCAAAGCTCCAGATGCTCCGGCGCGATCTCGTTGGCGATCTCGATGGCCAAAGCCAGATCGTTTTCCGCCACGATGATTTTCCCGTTCCGGTCGATGGAGGCGCGGGCGATCTCCGCACGGGGCAGAAGAGGGATCTGCCGCTCCAGTTCGTCACTGACGGCCTGCGCCAGCCCGTGACTGTCTGTGACCAGAACAGCGGAAGCGTTTTTGTCATGTTCCGCCTGCGAAAGCATATCGGCGGCCACGAACTCAGGGCAGGAGGCACTGTCGGCCACGATCAGGATCTCGCTCGGACCGGCGATCATATCGATGGCGACCCGGCCGAAGACCTGTTTCTTGGCTTCCGCTACGAAGGCATTGCCGGGACCGACGATCTTATCGACCCTCGGGACGGTTTCGGTCCCGTAGGCCAGCGCCGCAACGGCCTGTGCGCCGCCGCTTTTGATGATGCGGTCCACACCGGCGATCTTCGCCGCCGCCAGGATATAGGGATTGACCTTGCCGTCCCGGCCGGGCGGCGTGGTCATGACCAGCTCCGGAACACCGGCGATCTTGGCGGGGATACTGTCCATCAGCACCGTGGAGGGATAGGCTGCCGTGCCGCCGGGCACATACAGACCGACCTTCTCGATCGGCATGATCTTCTGACCGATGATAACGCCCGCCTTGGTGTTGATCATGAAATTGCTGCGTTTCTGCTTTTCGTGAAATTCACGGATGTTGGCCGCGGCTTCTTCCAATATGGCGATGAATTCCGGCTCGACCTGCGCAAAGCCTTCCTGCAGTTCTTCCGGACTGACCTCCAGTGAATCCAGCTCGACACCGTCGAATTTCCTGGCATAGCTTTTCAGGGCTGCGTCCCCGTCTTTTCTGACGGTTTCAATGATCTCTGCCACGATATCTTCCACATGGGAAGCGGGATTCTCGCGGGCGAATATCTCATCGGCCGGGACCTCGCCGTAGGAATAGATCTTAATCATTTTTCGGTACCTGCTTTCCGAGCTTTTCTGCGATGCTTTCGATTTGTCTTCCCTTGAACTTGAACGCGGCCTTGTTGGCGATCAGCCGGGCGCTGATGGGAAGGATCACGGACTTGACCTCCAGATCGTTCTCCCGGAGCGTCGTGCCGGTCTCGACGATATCGACGATGACATCCGACAGCCCCAGGATCGGCGCGATCTCAATGGAACCGTTCAGGTGGATGATATCGATATCCCGGCCCAGTCCTGCGTAATAGGAGGAAGCGATATTGCTGAATTTGGTGGCGACCCGCAGCGTGCGGGAGACATCGTCGTAAAAACCTGCGGGCCCGGCCACTGCCATGCGGCACTTCCCGATGTTCAGGTCGAGCAGTTCATACACATTGGGCTCATATTCCAGCAGAATATCCTTGCCGACGACACCGATATCCGCCGCCCCGCGCTCCACATAGATGGATACGTCGGAGGGCTTGACCCAGAAATAACGGATGCCAAGTGCCTGATTTTCAAAAATCAGCTTGCGGTTGTTTTCACGGATGGAGGGGCACTCATAACCGGCCTGTTCAAACATTTCGTAGACATGTTCGCCCAGACGCCCCTTCGGCAGAGCAATGTTGATCATTCGGCTTTCCCTCCCCGTATATCAATCAGTTCCCGGTAGCGAAGCTTTTCCGGGACGGCTTTCTGCGCGCTGACGCTGAGACCGGACTGCACCAGCCGGCTGACTCTGGCCGCCAATGCCTGCGGCGGCGTGGAGGCATCATAGAGCAGGAGCACGGACACATCGTAGCGGCTTTTCTCCTGCGGCAGCTGCTCCAGCAGATCCAGATAAAGCGCGAAGCCTACGGCCCCGGAGCTGCGGCTGAGCTTTTCCATCATACGGTCGTATTGGCCGCCGGCAAGGACACCGTCGCAGATCCCGTCCACGAAGCCGCGGAACACGAAGCCGTTATAGTAATTCATATCATTGACGACGGAAAAATCGAATTTGATGCGGTCCTGATAAGGCGAGGCATCCAGCAGCGCCGACAGAGCTTCGAGGCGGTCCAGCATTTCGCCGCTCCAGACCTCCCGCAGCCTGCTCACGGTCTGCCGGCGGTCCCCGTAGGTCTCTACCAGGAGCAGCAGCCTTGCAGCCGCCTCTTCCGAAACTTTATAACGGCTGCAGAGCTTGGCCAGATCGTGGCGGTTTTTGGCGGCGAGGAAGCGGAGCGCTTCCGCTTCGAAAACGGGGCCTGCTCCGGCGGAGCTCAGGAAGGCGGAAACGAGATCCTGGAAGGAGATCTCCAGCACGAAGGCTTCCGAAACACCGGCAAGCGTTTCCGCCGCCAGCGAAATGACTTCGTAAATGTCGTAAAGGTCGATATCTCCGATGCATTCCAGCCCGGTCTGCATGATCTCCTTGAACCGGTGGGTGCTTTCGGAAACACGGTACACGTTTTCGTTATAGTAGACCTTCTGCTTGACGCCGGGGACATCCTCACCGCTTTTGATGATGGAAAGCGTGACATCCGGCTTCAGAGCAAGGAGCTTGCCGTTCGTGTCATTGAAGCTGATGATACGGTCGCTGAGGAGGAAATCCTTATTGCGGATATAGAGCTCATATTCCTCGAATTTGCTCATCCGGTAAGGCAGATATCCGTATTTTTCATAGAGAGAGCGGAGCAGAAGAACCGTTTTTTCGTCGCTCCGCAGTATTTTCTCCTGAATGTTCATGTGAATGAACCCTTTCTGAAATATCTCACTTCATCGCTTTAGCGCGATGATGTGTGCAGTGTAATCCCGCCGCGCTGATTTGTCAAGCATTTTCTGTATCCGGGCGGCTCCGCGGCAAAAAAAGGCTGCGCGCCGGCAGGCTCGTGCTGCCGACGCACAGACGGTGACAGATCTGCTGAGACTGTCCGGACCTATGCTGCCTTTACGCTGTCAGAAGGTTTTCTGACCGTCCGCAAAGCTGCGGGCCGCCGCGTCCAGGCGGAGATATTCCCGGTACAGACCGGCATATTTGCGGCTGATCTCGGGCCGGGGCAGATATATATCCTTTTCGGTAACGATCTTTCTGCAGAGCGTCGGAACATCGGAGGCGATCCCCACGGCAACGGCAGCCAGGACCGCGGCACCGAGAGAGGTCGTTTCATCGGCTTCCACGGTGCGGATCTCGCAGCCGGTGATATCCGCTTTGATCTGATTCCAGAGCAGGTCCTTGGAACCGCCGCCGAGCGAGCGGATCTTCTTCACTTCAAAGCCTGCCTGCCGGTAGGTGTCCAGGTTTTCCTGCAGATTATAGGCAATGCCTTCCTCGATGGCACGGATAAAGTGCGCCTTGGTGGTATGCAGTCCGACACCGTAGAAGCAGCCACGCAGATCCGGGCTGAACTGCGGCATAGATTTGCCTGCGTAGTGCGGGATCAGGAACAGGCCGTCGGAGCCGGGGGCCACGCCTGCGGCGAGACGGCTCATATACTGATATACGTTTTCGTCGGACTGACGGAAAGCGTCGCTGTCGAGGATGAACTGATCCTTATACCATTTCATGATGGCTGCCGCCGTGGAGGCATAGGCAAGGGTCAGGAAACGGCCGTCATAATGCGTATAGTACTGCAGCGGGACGGGACCGTCGAATTCCGCCTTGTCCAGCGTCAGCATGACGGTCAGGCAGGTGCCGGTGGTCTCCGAGATCATGCCGGTCTCCACGTTGCCGGCGCCGATGGCACTGGCGGTCTGATCCATGGCGGTCATAACGACCGGCGTCCCCGGCAGCAGACCTGTCGCGGCGGCTGCAGCCTCCGTGACCTTTCCCGCGACGGTACCGCAGGGGAGAATATCCGGCAGAACGCCCTCGGGGCAGCCGGTCGCCCTCACGATATCCTTATCGTAGGCGCGCTTTACGATATCGTAGTACATGGTGGAGCAGACCAGAGACTGCTCACCGACCATTTCGCCTGTCAGACGGTAAACCAGGAAATCTTCCAGCAGCAGGATCTTCGCAATGTCTTTTTTCAGGCCGGAGGATTCCATGAGCCACTTCAGCTTGGCTGCGGGAGCCGCGCCGGAAAGCCCGGAAAGGCCGGTCGTGCGGTATAAATAGTCCTCGCCGAATTCGCTTCGCAGAGCCTCGGCCTCTTTGTCGGCACGGGTATCCAGCCATACGATGGCAGGATGGAGCGGCTTGCCGGAAGCATCTACGGGGATCATGGTCTCGCCCTGCGTGGTCAGACCGACGGCTGCGATCTCCGACGGGGACACTCCCTGCGCAAAGATCTGCTGCAGACTGGAACGCATGCCTTCCCAATACAGGGACGGGTCTACCTCGATGATGTGCTCTCCGCGGGTCGTCAGCTGATATTCCGTGGAGGCACTGGCACGCAGGTGAAAATTTTCGTCGAACGCGCAGCATTTCATGGCTGTGGTACCGACATCAAAAGCTAAAACAGTAGTCATGGCATTCTCCTGTATATGATGATCGTTAAATAGACCGGATCCGGGGCTGCGCACAGGAAGTGCGGATGCGCAGACGGGGCTGCAGAGAATCTACGGGCAGCAGATCCCGGACGCCCTGGATCTTGCGGATCAGATTTCTGGCAGCCAGACTGCCCAGGATCTCGCGGGGATGGATGACCGAGGTCATCTGCGGCATGGTCGAGGAGGCGATAACGGTGTCTCCGAAACCGATGACCGATACATCCTGCGGGATGCGGACGCCCGCCTGCTGCAGCAGACGCATGGCGTCGCAGGCAACTCTGTCGCTGTAGCAGAAAAGAGCGGTGATCTCTTTTTCGCGGATCTCGTTCGGCAGGGTATCGGGCAGTTCATTATCGGCGGGGATGTCCAGAAGCGTCGGCAGATGATTGGCTGCCAGCACGGACGCAAAGCCGCGGAAGCGGTCCGTATTTTCGCACATGCGGCTGTCTGTCAGCATGGCGAAGCGGATATGCCCCAGGGATATCAGATATTCCGCCGCAATGACGCCGCCGGTATAATTGTCAAATACGATCCTGTCGCCCGGCATCCCGGGGAAGGTGTTGTCAAGGAACTGATAAGGGATACCGCTGCTGGTAAGACGCATGAGAGCATCGCTGAGTTCGGGACCGGTCGGACCTGCCAGACGGCTGGTCTGCAGCAGGATGCCGGAGCTTCCCGAAAGAAGGATCCCGTTCAGGATAGAAGCGATCTTTTTCTGGCTGTTTTCGGTATCGTGGAAGCTGAAACGGTATCTTTCTTTTTCCAGTTCATAGGAAATGCTTTTGAAAAAGCCGGAGGGGAAATCGTCCTCGCCCGCATCGAGCAGGACATCGATATTGCCGGCGATATCGCCTATGGAACTGTCGTAGATGACGTAAGCTCCCTTGCCGCGGTATTTTTCGATCAGCTTCTGACTGGATAAGTCATCCAGAGCGCTGCGGACCGTGATGCGGCTGAGACCGCTTTCCGTTATCAGTTCGTTTTCGCTCGGGAGCTTTTCGTGATACGCCAGTTCTCCGGCGAGGATGGCTTTCTTGATGGAATCGGACAATTGGGCATACAGGGGAACGGTACTGCCGCGGTTGATGGTAAGATGGATCATCGCAGCGCCTCAATCCCGGAGAAGATCCGCCATGACCGAGGAATATACTTCCTGGCTGGTGCTCTGCCAGCGGTCACAGATGGAAACGGCCTGTTCCTCCGTGGGGACGGAGAGCGAAAGGCGCATCAGCATGGTCTTGCCCTCCAGCACTTCGAGATCCACCTGATAATCCATGTTCCCGACCCGGCAGTAATCCGAGGTGATGCACATTTCGTTGCGGAGACGGATGCTGTTCTCCCGCAGGAATTCATGGATATCCGCCTTGATGGCATCGGAAATATCGGAGCCGAAAAAGGAAAGGCCTTCTTCCCCTTCCTTGGTGATCTCGTACCGTGACGAAGTGCGGACTTTTTTTTCGGAGATCAGATGGGCGTCCAGCAGTTCTCCGATGACCTGCTGCAGGGACAGGTATCCCGTGTATTCCTTGCTGAGGAAAAATTCCGATATCTGTTCATTTGTCATAGGCAGATTCGCCTGTCGGAGCATATACAATATCATCAGCTTATAGAGTACCTGAGGTTCGGTGATCATACGGCTTTCTCCCTTCCGATCTTCAACTCATTATAACAAGATGATAAATGATTTGCAAGGCGCAAATCTTCTTTGACGCGGAGAAGACGCGTTTTGTACAAAATATAAATTTTCCGTGATATCTTGATTTTTGTGAAAGCTTTTGTTATGATTGCCGCATCGGGTGGACGAAAACCGTTATTTTTGTGCGGTCCGTCCTGTTTTATGCAAAAGCATTTTGCCTTTTCAAATGAGGCTTGTTGTTTACTGCGATGTTTTTTGCTTGAAATGAGAATAATTGCATTTTTATCTTCGGAAAGGGGCAGTATGGAAATCAATCTGGAAGAACAGAGTCTTGAAACATTGAAGGACTGGGCAAAGTCCATGAATATGAAAAATATCAGTGCCTGCCGCAAACAGGAATTAATAAATTATCTGAAAACCAGGATCCCGGATCCTGCACTTTTGAATGAAAAAATAGAAATGGTCCTGCAGGAGAAGGCCAACCGGCTTTCGCTTCTGGAAAACCGTGAGGTCGATATATCCGAGGTGATGCCGAAACCGCCGGGCAAGCGCGGCAGACGTCCCAAGGATGCCGACGGGGACGGAACGGATTTCGCGGAAGAGCTTTCGGAGGATGCTTCCGGAGATTTTGGCGAAGCGGCTTCCGGAGAGGCCTTTGAACCCGCCTTTGAGGAAGACGCCCCCCGCGCGGCGGAGGAGGACGATCTGTTCTTCCGCACCAAAAAGCCGCTGCCGGAGCTGGATCCGCTGGACGCACTCATTTCCGATCCGGAGGATGAGGGGGCTGCGGATGCCGCGGATGCGGTGAGCCCCGAAAACGAGATCAAGGTGGATATCGGCGAAGAGAAAAAGAAAGGCCTGTTCAGCTCCAAAAATCTGACGGTCGCCTTCGGTTCCGCAGCACGTACCAGGCCGGGGACCATGCGGCCCGCGGCAGCTCCGCAGGCCCGTGTGACGGCGAATGCGAACGGTTTCGGCAGATATGCCAACCGGTCTCAGGGCAGCGAGCCGGATAACCGCGGCAGAGGCGGTGTGCAGGGGAGCCGTTTTACGAACCTGCCTGCGTACGGTCAGAGACCGTCAGCCGCTCCCGCCGGCGCACCGCGCAGCTTTGACAGCCGTCCCGTACAGGCGGACCAGCGCCCCGCTTTTGATGCCCGCGGAGGATATGACAGCCGGGGCTTCGGACAGCAGCGCGGTTATGACGGCCGGCCGTATCAGCAGGATGCACGGCAGTATTACGATATGCGGCCGGGTTTTGATGCCAGAAATACTTTCGACAGCCGCCCTGCATTCGATGCCCGCGGCGTGTATGACAGAAATGCGGATCAGGGCGGCGGTTTTTCCGCGTCCGATTGGCAGAGCGGGAGAGAAGCACAGGACGGCGGCTTTGAGGACGATTTCCGCCGGAATGCCGGGGATGTCAGCGGTACGCTGGAGATCCTGCAGGAGGGTTACGGCTTCCTGCGCTGCGAGGGGATGAACCCGAGTGAGGGCGATGCCTATGTGTCCCGTGCGCTGATACACAAATATGCTCTGCGCACCGGCGATATGGTCCACGGGACCGTGCGTCCCCGTGCTGCCAACGAGAAAAATGCGGGCTTGGCGACCGTGGATGAGATCAACGGCGAGCCGGCAGACGCATTGCAGAGCCGCAAGAGCTTCTTTGATATGACGCCCTGCTTCCCGAATGAGAAGCTGCATCTGGAAAACGGCAGAGAGGATCTCTATGTGCGTCTGATGGATATCCTGTGCCCGATCGGAAAAGGACAGCGCGGCATGCTGATCGCACCGCCCCGCACCGGCCGGACCACCCTGATAAAGCAGCTGGCGGCTTCCGTGATGGCAAACCATCCGGAAATGCAGCTGTATGTGCTGCTGATCGATGAGCGGCCCGAGGATGTGACCGATATCAAGGAAAGCATCGTCGGCGACAATGTGGAGATCGTTCCTTCTACCTTCGACGAATCGGCAGAGCATCACCGCCGTGCGGCTGAGATCACGCTCGGCCGTGCGCAGCGCCAGGTAGAGCGGGGCCGGGACGTGATGATCCTGCTGGACGATATCACGCATCTGACCCGGACCTACAACGATCTGGTCACGCCCGGCGGCAGAATGATGACCTGCGGCCTGGATCCGGCAGCACTCAATGCACCGAAGCGTTTCTTCGGCTCCGCCAGAAATATGAAAGAGGGCGGCAGTCTGACCATCCTGGCCACGGCACTGGTGGAAAACGGCAGTGAGCTGGACAGAGCTATTTTCGAGGAATTCCGGGGCGACAGCAATATGGAAGTGATTCTGAGCAGGAGCCTTGCCGAGCAGGAGATCTTCCCGGCGATCGACATCGCAAGATCCCGCACCCGCAACGAAGAACTGCTCCTGGACCGCCGGACACTGGACAGCGCGGCATCCCTTCGGCATGCAGTTCTGAAGGGCCGTACCGAAAATGCGGAAAAGACGATCCTGGAAATGCTGGCAGGGACGGAAACGAACGCGGAATTCCTGGATCTTGTGCAAAAAACCGAGTTTTGAACGAAAAAAATGCTTGCATTCCCGGATGTTTTGCGGTAGAATGTCACGTGCTGTGTTGGAAATACAGCAAAATTGAGACAGAGAGGTTATTATCATGCAGGAGAACATTCAGCCTAAGTACTATCAGGCAAAGGTAACCTGTAACTGCGGCAACGAGTTCGTTACCGGTTCCACCAAGCCCGAGATTCACGTAGAAATCTGCTCCAAGTGCCATCCTTTCTATACCGGCCAGCAGAAGGCTTCTTCTACCCGCGGTCGTATTGAAATGTTCAATCGCAAGTACGGTCTTAATAAATAGTCCATGCTGCGAAGAAAAAGGCCTGTGGTCTCCCCGTGGAGGCCGTGGGCCTTTTTATCTTTTTCCGGAAATGTTTCTTCCGGGCAATCCGTTCGAAAAAGGATCAAGTGATGAAAAAACAGTGTTATTGCGGTGTGGGCGGCCAGGCCATATTGGAAGGCATCATGATGAAAAACGGGGACCGGGCAGCTGTCGCGGTGCGCATGCAGGACGGCTCCGTGCATATCGATACGCGGGATGTCAAAAGCATCTGCGGTGACAGCAAGGCGGCGAAGCTGCCGTTTCTGCGCGGCCCGATCAATTTTATCGATTCGCTGGTGCTGGGGATCCGGACCATCGAAGAATCGGCAGATCTGCTGATCACGGAGGAAGAACGGGCCGAGGCCGGTACAAAGGAAAAGAAGCCGGGCTTTTGGGATAAGTTCCTGACCGAGAAGCAGCAGAAGGATATCGGGACCGCTCTGACCGTGCTGTTCGCCGTCGTGTTCAGCCTGGGTCTGTTTATGGTGCTGCCCGTATTCATCGCGGGCCTGCTGCGGCCGTTGATCTCCTCCGCTTTCGGGATCTCCCTGCTGGAGGGGCTGCTCCGCGTGGCCATGTTCGTGATCTACATCTGGCTGATCTCCCTGATGAAGGATATCCGCCGCGTTTTCATGTACCACGGCGCCGAGCATAAATGCATCAACTGTATCGAGCACGGGCTGCCGCTCACGGTGGAAAATGTCCGTGCCTGCTCCAAGCAGCACAAGCGCTGCGGGACGAGCTTTATGCTTTTCGTGATGATCATCAGTATCTTCGTGAGCCTGTTCCTGCCGCATGAGGTGATCTGGCTGCGGGCGCTTTCCCGCCTGCTGGTCCTGCCGGTGGTGGTCAGTGTTTCCTATGAGTTCATCCGCCTGGCGGGCAGGTCCGACAGTGCGTTTGCCAATATCCTTTCCAAGCCGGGACTGTGGCTGCAGGGTCTTACGACCCGCGAGCCGGACGATACGATGATTGAGGTCGGGATCGCTTCCGTGGAAGCGGTATTTGACTGGAAGGCGTGGCAGGCGGAAAATACGGAGGAACAGACGTGACGGAAACGTACGGCACGCTGCGCCTGCACGGGACCGGGATTTTGGCGGCTGCCGGAGTGCCGGATGCGGCATATGACGCGCAGCAGCTGCTGGAAAAGGCCTGCCGGATGGATCGCAGCAGTTTTGAACTGCGGCGGACGGAGCCTGCGCAGGAAGAAGAAATCAAGGAATTTGAAGAGCTTTGCCGCCTGCGTGCCTCCCGCATCCCGCTGCAGCATCTCCTGGGAGAGGCCTGGTTCATGGGACTTCCCTTTGAGGTGTCTCCGGCAGTGCTGATCCCGCGGGCGGATACGGAATGTCTGGCGGAAGCCGTGCTGGAACGGGTCCCCGGGAAGGGACGCGGCATGCGCCTCCTGGACCTGTGTACCGGTTCCGGATGCATCGGGATCAGCCTGGCAGTGCTCGGGCAGTTCGAACAGGTGACGCTCAGCGATATTTCCCCGGAGGCGCTCCGCATCGCGAGGCGGAACGGGGAGAAAAACGGTGTCGCCGCAAGGCTGCGGCTGGCGCAGGGGGATCTGCTCAATGCCCGCACGGAAGGCGGGAAGACCCTCCGGCAGGAAAAGTTCGATGTGGTCTGCTCCAACCCGCCCTATATCCCGAGCCGGGTGATAGACGGTCTGATGCCCGAAGTGAGGGATCATGATCCCCGCCTGGCACTGGACGGTGGCCCGGACGGGCTGGATTTTTACAGGCGTATCGCTTCCGGGGCGGCAGAGGTACTGCGGCCCGGCGGCTGGCTTTTTTTGGAGATCGGAGAGGAACAGGGAGCTGCGGTCACGGAACTTCTGGCCGGATGCTTTGAACAGACAGAGGTCCTGCGGGATCTGGCCGGCCTGGACCGGGTGGTATCGGCACGCAGGAAAGAGTAAGGGCAGAAAGAACACTGCCGGGAGAAATATTGCATGTTTGAAAGCTGTGAAGATGTTTTGATCCACTACGAAGAACTGCAGGCGGAGCTTGCTTCTCCCGATGTGGCACTGGATACGAACCGTTTCCGGAAGCTGATGAAGGAAGAAAATGATCTGGCACCGCTCGTGAGCGCTTACCGGAGCTATAAGCAGGCCGGGCAGGATGCCGAGGACGCACTGCTGCTTCTGGAAGAAGAAAAGGACGAAGATATGCGTTCTCTCCTGAAGGAGGAACTGGCGGATGCCGGGAAGCGCCGGGAAGCGCTGGAACAGGAGATCAAGCTGCTGCTTCTGCCGAAGGATCCCAACGATGACCGCAATGTGATCCTGGAGATCCGTGCCGGTGCCGGCGGCGACGAAGCCGCCTTCTTTGCGGCGGAGCTGTACCGGATGTACTGCCATTACGCGGAGGCCAGGCACTGGAAGGTGGAAATGACTTCCCTCAGTGAGAGCGGCCTCGGCGGCTACAAAGAAGTGGTTGCGATGGTCAGAGGCAGGGGCGCCTATTCCCGCCTGAAATATGAGAGCGGCGTACACCGGGTGCAGCGTGTGCCGGAAACGGAATCCGGCGGGCGCATCCATACCTCGACGGCTTCCGTGGCGGTGATGCCGGAAGCGGAAGAAGTAGACGTGGTCATTGATCCGAACGATATCCGCATCGATGTGATGCGTGCCTCCGGCAACGGCGGCCAGTGCGTCAATACCACGGACTCCGCGGTCCGTCTGACGCATTATCCGACCGGGATCGTCATTTACAGTCAGACGGAAAAATCTCAGCTGCAGAATAAGGAAAAGGCTTTCCGGCTCCTGCGTTCCAAGCTCTATGATCTGGAATTGGAAAAGCAGCAGAGTGCCGAGGCGGCGGAGCGCCGCAGTCAGATCGGTACCGGCGACCGTTCCGAGAAGATCCGTACCTATAATTTCCCGCAGGGCCGCGTGACGGACCACCGCATCAAGCTGACGCTGTATACCATCGGCGATGTGATGGACGGGGATCTGGATACCCTGCTCGACAGTCTGATCGCCGCGGATCAGAGCGCCAAGCTGGCACGGCTGCAGGAACAGCTTTGAGAGAAAACGCCTCCGGGCACAAAAAAAGACGGAACCGCAGTTCCGTCTGAAATATGGAAGCAATGGGGCTCGAACCCATGACCTTTCGCGTGTGAGGCGAACGCTCATCCCGGCTGAGCTATGCTTCCATGTCAGCTGACGGAGGCTATTATAACAGACTTCGGGGAAATTGCAAGTGATATTTAGGGTTTTTCTTTACTTCCCGGAGCAAATCGTTTAGAATGAGGTTCCCGGCTTTCGGCGGGAAAAGGAGAAAAAGATGGATTCCCTGTTAAAGATCATGACGGATACGGTCAGCGCGGCCTTTTCGGCCTGCGGCTATGATGCGTCTTTTGCCAAGGTGACGATTTCCAACCGTCCCGATTTATGCGAATATCAATGCAACGGCGCGCTCAGCGCCGCCAAGCAGTATCACTGTGCGCCGATGGTGATCGCGGAGGCGGTCGCGGCCGAACTGCAGAAGAGCGATGTTTTTGCCGCCGCGGAGGCGGTCCGCCCCGGCTTCCTGAATCTGACGGTATCTCCGGAGACCATAGCGGCCTTCCTGCAGCAGGAAAGCGCGGATACATATCTGGGAACCGCCCGTCTGGGGGAGGGCAAAACGATCATTCTGGACTACGGCGGCGCCAATGTGGCCAAGCCCCTGCACGTGGGACATCTGCGTTCCGCAGTCATCGGCGAATGCCTGAAGCGGGTCTGCCGCTACCTCGGCTACCGTGCCATCGGCGATGTACATCTGGGGGACTGGGGACTGCAGATGGGGCTGATCATCGAAGAACTGCATTCCCGCAGACCGGAACTGCCGTATTTCGATCCGGCATTTACCGGGGAATATCCTGCGGAAGCGCCTTTTACGATCTCTGACCTGGAGGAGATCTATCCGGCGGCCAGCGGACGTTCGAAGACGGACGCGGAATTTGCCGCACTGGCTCATGAAGCGACGCACCGCCTGCAGCAGGGAGACCGCGGCTATACGGCCCTGTTCCGGCATATTCTGAACGTTTCCAGAAAGGATCTGGAGAAGAATTACGCCAATCTGAACGTTTCCTTCGACCTTTGGAAGGGCGAGAGCGACGTGCAGCCTTATATCGAAGATATGATCGCGGATTTCCGCGCCAAGGGATTACTGGTGGAGAGCCAGGGCGCGCAGGTCATCCCCGTAGAGGAGGAAACGGACACCAAGGAAGTACCTCCCTGCATCATCCAAAAATCCGACGGAGCGTATCTGTATGCGACGACGGATCTTGCGACGCTGGTGGAGCGCGAAAAGCTGTATCATCCGGACGAATATTTCTATACCACGGACAAGCGGCAGGCCATGCACTTCGTGCAGGTGTTCCGCGCGGCCCGCAAAGCCGGTATCCTGCGTCCGGAAACGCCCGCGGTGCATCTCGGCTTCGGTACCATGAACGGCAAGGACGGCAAGCCCTTCAAGACCAGAGACGGCGGCGTGATGCGCCTCGAATATCTGCTGAAGGATATTGCGGATGCGGTCTATGAGCGCATGGCTGCGCAGACGGAGATGCCGGAGGAAGAAAAGCGGAAGACCGCGGTCATCATCGGTCTGGCGGCTTTGAAATACGGGGATCTGTCGAATCAGGCCGCGAAGGATTATGTGTTCGATATCGACCGCTTTGCCTCCTTTGAGGGCAATACGGGTCCCTATATCCTGTATACGATTGTGCGTATTTCTTCTATTTTGGAAAAGTACCGTGAAAAATACGGCGTGACAGAGCTGCCGGAGGACATCCTGCCTGCGCAGACATCTCAGGAAAAGGCATTGCAGCTGCTGCTCACCAGAGTCGGCGAAGTGATCGCCGATACCTATGCCGAGAAAGCGCCCCATAAGCTCTGCCTGTATATCTACGATGTTTCCAACGCTTTCAATTCGTTTTATCATGAAACGCATATCCTGGGCGAGACCGATGCCGCGAAGCAGGGCAGATATATCGCGCTGCTGGCACTTACCCGCCGTGTCCTGACGACTGTGATCGATCTGCTGGGCTTTGAGGCCCCGGACCGTATGTAAAAGGAGGAAAACAGATGCATTACGATTATCGCTGCAAGGGCACCTGCGCCCAGATGATCTCTTTTGATATGGAAGACGGAAAGCTGCATAATGTCGTCTTTTACGGCGGCTGCGACGGCAATCACAAGGGCATTGTGCGCCTGGTAGAGGGCGCGGATGCCAAAACCGTGATGGAGACGCTGGCAGGGACGACCTGCGGTCCCCGTCCGACTTCCTGCCCCGATCAGCTTTCCAAGGCCATCGCTCAGGCATTGGGACAGCAGGCATAAGAGAAATAACGGTCTGGTTTTGCCGCCGGATCAAGAAAGCCCTCTTCCCGGACAGCTGTCCGGAGGGAGGGCTTATTTTTGTGCCGGATGATCCCGGAAAGATTTTATTCGAGAAGCAGCAGGGCTTTTTCGATCTCATCCAGCGCACGGGCCAGTACATCCGTGGATTTTGCGTAGACGATCCGGATATGCCCTCCGATACCGAAGGAATCTCCGGGAACGGCAGCGACATGTGCCGTTTCGATCAGGAATTCGCAGAGCTCTGCAGCGTTGGAAATCACCCGGCCACGATAGCTCCGGCCGAGGTAGTAGGAAACATCCATCAGAAGATAAAACGCGCCGTGCGGCCGGACAAAGGAGATGTGAGGCATACGGCTCACACGCTCACAGACAAAATCTCTGCGCTCCCGGAAGACGCGGACCATCGCTTCGGCCTCTTCCTGAGACCCGCGCAGCGCACCGATGGCGGCCTTCTGCGTGATGGAATTGGCGCAGGAAGTGACCTGCCCCTGCAGCTTGATCATGGCTTTGATAATATCCTTCCGGGCAGCTGCATAGCCCAGCCGCCATCCGGTCATCGCGTAGGCCTTGGAGAAGCCGTTGACGGTGACGGTGCGTTCCCGGACCTCGTCGGAAACGGATGCGATACTGAAATGTCTGCAGCCGTCATAAATGAGCTTTTCGTATATTTCATCGGTGATGATGAAGAAGTCGTAACGGACGGCCAGATCCGCCAGGGCGCGAAGGCTTTCCTCACTGTACACCGCCCCGGAGGGATTGTTGGGAGAGCAGATGATGACCGCCTTGGTGCGGGCCGTGACAGCCGCTTCGAGCGCAGCGAGATCCAGCGAATAATCGGGCGCGGACGATACGAATACGGGGACTGCGCCGGAGATCGATACGATGGCGGAGTAGCTGACCCAGGACGGAATGGGGATCAGTACCTCATCGCCCTCGCCGCAAATCGCCATGACCGCCTCGAAGATCGCCTGCTTGGCGCCGGTCGTGACGCAGATCTCGTCGATACTGTATTTCAGACCGTTTTCACGGGCCAGCTTTTCGGCGATGGCTTCCCGCAGCTCGGCACAGCCGTTGGTGCTGGTATATTTCGTGAAGCCTTCCCGGATGGCTGCGATCGCGGCCTCCTTCGCCGTGGAAGGCGTATCGAAATCCGGTTCGCCGGAATTGAGCGACAGAATGCTCTGTCCGGCGCGCAGGAGTTCATTGACTTTGTTCTGAACGGCGCCGGTTGCGGAGGCACCGAAGCTGCTGAGGCGGCTGGCCAGTTCTTTGGTAGACATGGGTTTCTCCTTTTCTGAATGTATATTTCGGGCAGGATGTATCGGAAGATTTACCGCACGGGATCCCGGTGAGGCGGGACAGGGCGGTTGGTCAACGCAAACAGGGCATCGATATCTCCTTCGAACGGCTTGAAGTCGATGCGCGGGGACGCGTCGGTGAAGCCGTAAGCGCAGGCCGCGTAATACGCGCTGCCGTAGGGGAGAGCCCTTTCGTCCGGGTCAAACTGCGGGCTGTGCAGCGGGAGACACCGGCCCTCCGCCTCGCAGCCGGAGCCGATGGCTGCCATGGCGCTGGGATAGTACGCGGAGGTCACACCGAAGGTCTCACCGCAGAGATCGGGAACATTATCTTCCGTATTCTCGCTGCCGATGGTCTGTTCCGTGACCGCTCTGGCATAAGCCGCGGCATCCTTTTGATTGATGACGGGAAGCGTCGGCCCCTTCCAGAGGAGGAATTCCGCACGGCACCCGAATAGTTCGCAGTTCGTTTCAATGATCCGGCGGAACTGCTCGCGGAAACGCAGTCCGGCTTCGAAATCATAGGTGCGGGCCGTTCCGCTGAAGGTCAGGTCCTGGGGCGTGATATTCGGAGCGGAGCCCGCCTGTACGGTATTGATGGAGGCGGTAAACAGAACATCCGGCGGGACCAGCCGCATACGCAGATCCTTGTACTGCGCGGCAATGGCAAGGAAGCAGTCGATCGGATTGCTGCAGCGGTCGGGACGGGAGCCGTGCCCGCCTTTTCCGGTGATCCTGATGTTGAATACGAAGCTGCCGGCAAAACGTGGGCCGGGGCTGACCGCAATCTTTCCGGCGGGGAGCAGCGGATCGTTATGCTGCGAAAAACAGCAGTCGACAGTCAGCTTTCGCTCCTGCAGATACCGATGGACATGGTAGATATTGCCGCCGCCTTCCTCGCCGCGCTCAAAGAGCAGAATGACGGTCCCGCGGAGAGTTTCACGGTTTTCCCGAAGCATTTTTGCCGCCGTCAGAAGCATGGCCATGTGCGTATCGTGGCCGCAGCAATGCGCTGCGCCGTCCGTTTTGCTGACGCAGACCTTGGGGCCTTTGGCGTTGCAGGGCGCTTCCTGAATTCTCAGCGCGTCGCAGTCCGCACGCAGCATCACGCAGGCTCCGGGAAGGCTTCCCCGAATGAAGCCGAGCACACCTCCGTCCGGTACACCGATATATTCGATATCCATGCTTTCCAATTCTTTTTCCAGAAAAGCGACCGTATTCAGTTCATAGGACGAGGGCTCCGGGTTTTCGTGCAGATACCTTCTGACCGAAACGGAATAGTCCTGTAAGGCTTTCGCCCGCTGTAAAAAAACCATCATATGTATTTCCTTTCGGATAAACGCACTGCCTTCTGCCTTGGAGGCGGAAAGAACCCTGCTGTTTTGAAGCATATCTTAAATCGAAATATTGACAAAAGCAAACGAATGAATATGATATATAATATCACGAACAGTGATATTTCCAAGGGAATATGGTACGGATTTATGAATATTGAAGATATTTGCACGTTTCTGGCCGTATATAAATACGGCGGTATCTCACAGGCAGCCGCTTCGCTCTATATCGCGCAGTCAACGGTGAGCCAGAGGATCAGACGCCTGGAGCAGGAGGCCGGGGGAGAACTGCTGGAACGGAAGCCGGGGATCAAGGGCGTTCGCCTGACCCCCAGAGGGGAATCGTTCCTTCCCATCGCGCAGAAGGCGGAAGCCTTGTCTTCGGAAATATCGGACCTTTCCGTGCATGCACCGGCTGTTTCGCTTGCCGTCGGCTCCACGACCAGCGTTTATGACGCGATCCTGCCGGAACTGTTCTGCACGCTTGCGGCCGAGCAGCCGGGCATCCGGCTTTCGGGCCTTGCCAGAAGATCGGTGGAATTATACAAGATGGTACAGGACCGGAGCATCGATATGGCTTTTGTCTCTTTCGAAATGAGCTCCGTGGATATCGACTGCATGCCTGTCTTCCGGGAACAGTATTATCTGGCCGCCTCGCCGGGGCTTATTTCCTCGGATAAACCGGTCCATATGGCTTCTCTGGATTATTCGCGCGAGCTGTTTTACAGTTTTTCCGCGGATTTCAGAAAATGGCATGAACAGATGGCTCCGCTCGGTTCTTATCCGATGATGCAGACGGATACGCTCGCCTTTTACGCACGGATCGCCGGGAAGGTGCCTTTCTGGTCGATCTGTACGGCGTCCTGGGTGAACATCCTGCTCAAAATGGGCATTCCGGTGGATGTTTTTTCCCTGTACGCGCCGCCTGCACCGCGGATCACCTATCTGATCAGAAAGAAAAATCTGCCGGCATCCGCCGCGGGGGCGGAAGCCCTGTTCGAAAAGGCTCTGCACCGACTGCAGAGCGCCGAAAGAAAATATGCCATCACCTGATTTTCAGAAAAAACAAGCGGATGCTTCCGGAACAGCCGGAGAGCATCCGCTTGTGGTATCAACCCCGATATTTCCGGGAGGAAAGGCTTCCTTCCTCCGTGCCTGCTACAGGCGGATAAAACGGCCCGGTCTGGCAGCGGTCGGATGACCGTCCTGCAGGACCGTCTGACCGTTGACCACGACCAGATCGATCCCCTCGGACTGCCGGCGGGGATTTTCATAGGTGGCTTTATCGGTGACAGTGTCTTTATCAAATACTGTGATCGTGGCATCCATGCCTTCCTTCAGCAGACCGAAACGGTCGTCGACTCTCAGGGTCGAGGCAGGCAGACCAGTCAGCTTGCGTACCGCATCCTCTATGGGCATCAGCTTATGTTCACGGACGATGCGCAGGAAGCGGCAGGCGGTCCCGAAGTTGCGGGGGTGTGTCGTACCGGCTTTCTGACCGAAGGAGAGGGCATTCCCGTCGGAGATCACACTGATATCGCGGCGGGCCATGATCTTCAGCATGTCTCCCTCGTCCATGCAGCGGTAGAAGGCTCCGCCTTTGCCGCCGGAACGGATCAGCATGTAGCGGAAGGCCTCCAGAAGAGGCATCTCCAGAATGTCGGCGATCTCCGTGAGCGTATGTCCGAGGCACTGAGGCAGGACATTTCCGCCGAGAGCATCGACCGTAATGCGGTCGGGGCTGCAGCGATCGTACATTTCCTGCAGGCCGTCCTTGGACATTTCCGCCCAGCTCTCATCATTTTTCAAAAGCTCGGTGAAGGCAGCAAAACCGCCGTCCATGGCGTATCTGGGGAAGCAGGGGTACAAAGAGGTATGAGAGGAGGTGTACGGAGTCTGATCGCAGTGGATATCCACGCCTTCGGCACGGGCCCGGTCGATCTTGTCCAACAGTTCCTGGGCGCGGCCCCATTGGTCCTGGCCCATCAGCTTCAGGTGGGAGATCTCCAGACGGACACCGCTGGCCCTGGCTACGGCTATCATTTCGTCCAGTGCCTCGAAAACATGACGGTTTTCGTTGCGCATATGGACTGCCAGCAGCTTGCCGCGGGAAGCCACTACCTTGGCTATCGCGATGAGCTCCGCAGTGTCACAGAAAACGCCGGGAACGTAGATCAGGCCGAACGAAACGCCGCCGGCGCCCTGGTCGAGCAGCTCGCCGAGCAGGCCGCACATCTTTTCCAGTCCTTCCGGTGTCAATTGACGATTCCCATTGCCTATAACGGCCTGACGGAGCGTTCCGTGACCGATCAGCGTCCCGATATTGACGGATATGCCGCGGCGGGTGATATCTTCGGCATAAGAGTCGATATCCGTGATCCCGTCGTTGTTTTTCTCGGTCAGATTGAGAGCCGTGACAGGAACGGCAGAGCTGCCGCACTGCCCGGTAAATTCAAAAGTGATCCCGTTGGTCAGCTTGGATTCCATGGTGGGATTGTCCTGATACAGACGGTCGGAATGCGCATGCAGATCAATGAAGCCGGGCGCTGCGATGTGCCCTTTGGCATCAAAAACCTTCGCGGCGGGCAGCAGTTCGGGCGTGATGCGCGCGATCTTGCCGTCCTGCATATACAGATTGGCGGAATAGGGGGCAGCACCGGTGCCGTCGGCAATGACACCGCCTGTGATTGCATAATCAAACATGGAGCTTCTCCTTCGCTGACTCATATTGCGCACGGACATGTCCCGTACGGGGAAAGATAGTAACACAGGGACGTATTTTCTGCAAGATGAAAACCGATCCCGTCATACCTCTTTTCAGACAGCCCGGCTGCCGGATCAGCCTGCGGAATCCGGGAAAGCGCTGAAGCCAAGTTCTTTTGAGATCGCAGCCGCCGTGCGGCAGACCGCGGCAGCGGCTTCCCGGAACGCCTCACAGGCCACGGCGGGAAAGTCGCCGGATACACTGATCGCGGCAATGACCGTCCCGGAGTAATCCCGGACAGGCGCGGCGGCGCAGCGGATGCCGGCTTCATTTTCCTCATCGTCCGACGCGAATCCCAGCTGTCTGACCTCCGCCAGCTGCTGCAGCAGCGCTTCACGGCTGCGGAGAGTATGGGCGGTGATCGGCGCAAAGGAAAGCACATCGAGGATGCCGGAGAGGGATTCCTGCGGCTGCCAGGCCAGCAGGCATTTTCCGACAGCCGTACTGTAAAGCGGGACACCGGTCCCGATGGCGGAAAACATGTGCAGACTGTTATTATAGGCCTGCACCTTGTCCAGGTAGACCGCCTGCTGCTCGCGCAGAACACATAGATGGACGGTCTGCAGCGTTGCCGCAGCCAACTTCTTCAAGTGGGGATACGCGACGACCTTCAGCTCTGTCCGGGAGAGGAGCAGCCCGGCCAGCTGAACAAATTTCATGGAAAGCGAATAGTTTTCCGAAACGGGGTCTTTTTTCACATATCCCATTTCACACAGCGTGCCCGCAAGACGGTAGACCGTGCTTTTATGGAGCCCCGTTTTTTCCGCCAGTCTGGAAATGCCCAGACCGTTCGGCTGGGTGCCCAGAGCTTCGATCACGGAAAAGGTCCGCCATAGGATCTCGTTGCTGTGCTCTGCCATGTCATATCCTTCCTCCGGCCGGCGGGATATACCTGCGCCGGGCCGGGACAGCTGTGTTTTCGGTATCTGCCAGGTTTACCGCTGGACGCGGCCGGAGCCGTCCCCGCCCATGAGCTTTTCCACGTCGGAAACGCTGACGCGGTTGAAATCGCCGGAAACGGAGTGCTTCAGGCAGGAGGCTGCCGCGGCAAAATCCAGCGCCTGCTGCCTGCTTTCGTAACGGTTAAGACCGTAGATCAGGCCGCCGGCAAAGCTGTCGCCGCCGCCGACCCGATCCAGGATATCGCGGATCTCGTACCGCTTGGAAACATAAAAGTCCCTGCCGTCGTGCAGGCAGGCGCCCCAGCCGTTCCAGTCTGCACTGTGGCTCTCCCGCAGCGTGATGGCTATGCAGCGCAGGCCGGGATAGGCCTTCAGAACCTTTTCGCACAGCACGCGGTATTTTTCGACATCCAGCTTGCCGGATTCGACATTCACATCGGCTGTGATGCCGAGGGATTTCTGCACGTCTTCTTCATTGGCGATCGCGACATCGGTATATTTTACCAGCTCCCGCATGACTTCATCGGCCTTTTTGCCGTATTTCCACAGGTTTTTGCGGTAATTGAGGTCGCAGGAGACGGTGATGCCTCTCTTTTTGGCTTCCCGGACGGCTTCCAGGCTCAGCTCCATGGCACTTTCGGAAATGGCGGGCGTGATGCCCGTGATGTGGAACCAGCCGATACCCGCCAAAGCCTTCTCCCAGTCGATATCGCCCGGCTTTGCCAGTGCGATGGCGGAGAAAGCGCGGTCGTAAATGACCTTGCTGGGAAGCTGATTGAGGCCTCCCTCCAGATAATAGATGCCCATCCGGCCTTCACCGCGGACGATCCTTCCGGTGTCGACACCGAAATAGCGCAGCTCACGGATACAGGCTTCGGCGATATCGTTTTGCGGCAGGACCGTCAGAAATGCGGCTTCCGTACCGTAATTGGCAAGGCTGACGGCAACATTGGCTTCGCCGCCGCCGAAGGTGGCTTCCAGCAGGGGCGTCTGGAAAAAGCGTTCCTGTCCGGGCGCTTTCAGACGCAGCATGATCTCTCCGAAGGTCAGAACTTTCATACGCGGACCTCCTTTACGATCCCGGCGGCCTCGCGGCACACCTGCGTGATCTTTTCAAAATCGCCCGCCTTCAGGGCATCCTTGGGGCAAAGCCAGCTGCCGCCGACGGCAAATACGCAGGGAGCCTGCAGATATTCTTTCAGATTGCCGGCATCCGCGCCGCCGGTCGGGATGAATTTGATCCCGCCGAAGGGGGCGGAGAGAGCCTTCATGGCTTTCAGGCCGCCGTAAACGCCGGCAGGGAAGAATTTGACGACATTCAGACCGAGCTTCATGGCAGCCATGATCTCCGTAGGGGTCACGCAGCCGGGCGTTACCGGTACGCCGCGCTCTATGCACAGCGAAACGACTTCCGGATCGAACCCGGGAGATACGATGAAGGCGGCGCCGCAGGCCAGCGCTTCCAGGCATTGTTCCTTGGTGATGACCGTACCGGCACCGACCAGCATTTCCGGGCAGCTTTCGGCGACAGCACGGATGGAATCGGCTGCCGCCGCGGTGCGGAAGGTGATTTCCATGACGTTGATCCCGCCGGCCAGCATTGCTTTGGCCGCAGGGACGGCATCCCGCGCGTCATCCAGTACGACAACGGGAACGACAGCTGCTTTTTTGATAAGAGATAATGCGTCCATATATCCTCCTTGTTGTTTCACGAGATGAAACAACGTTTCATGCCATCAATATACCATACCGCACGTGTTTTCTCAAGTGCATTTGCCCCGTAAAAGCTGAAAGCCGCAAAGAAAAAAGAAGGGAGAGGGCCAAAAGCCGCAAAGAAAAAAGAAGGGAGAGGGCTCCGAAGCCGAAAGAAAAAAGAAGGGGGAGGGCTCCAAAGCCCTCTCCCCGGTCGTATGCGATCTGGAAGGAATCCCGGACGGAAGTCCTCAAATGAGATTTTTCCAGAAAGTTATTCGTCAACGGATTTGTCAAGCAGTTTTGCGAGAAAATTTTCCACGCCGTCGTCCTTGCAGTCGGGAACAAGATAAGTCACGAGCTTCTGTACCTCGGGGACTGCATTGGCGGGAGCGACGGAAACGCCTGCCAGCTCCAGCATGGAATAATCGTTCAGGTTATCACCGGCGGCAAGCATCTGCGCGGGCGTAAAGCCGAGACGGTCCAGCAGCCAGGCGGCAGAGGCCCCCTTAGTCGCGTCGGCCATGTTGATCTCCACATTCCAGAAGGCGGAGCGGGAGAGCACGAAGCGCGGCCCGAACGGCTGCAGCGCGAACTGCTCCATGATGCGGTCCTTTACGGCGTCGTCGAAGCAGACAAAGCCCATTTTATCCAGCGGGCCGGGATTTTCTTCCAGCCAGGCCGCCATATCCACGGCCTTCGCACCGGCGAGCCAGGCACAGAAGGTCGTCCCTTCGGGCGCTTCGGGGTAAGTTACGGCATTGTCCACATAATGTTCTCCGTCGCGGTAGCAGAAGACGCTGCCGGGGTAGTTCCGCAGAAAACGGAGTACTTTGCGGCTCAGCTCCATGGGAACACGGGCCTCACGGAGATATTTCCCGCTGGCACGGTCGACGACCAGAGCGCCGTTGGCGGTGATCAGTGCCGGGACACCGGGAATGTTTTTGATGACGGGGGGAATATTGCCGGTCCCGCGCCCCGTGCAGGGGATCACGGTATAGCCCGCCCGGATCAGCCGTGAAAACAGCTCTGCGGTCGGGCCGAGGTCTTTGCCGCTGACAGGCAGCAGCGTGCCGTCGATATCGGAAAAGATGATTTTGATGTCGGAAAGCCGGGACATGAATTGCTCCTTGTATGATAGAGTAGTAGTTTTTAGTGACCCTCTCCAAGGTCATGTGCGGCATCGCAAAGGATGCTCTGTATGCCGGGTATCAACCGGAAAAAAGCGTCCGATGAACTCGGACGCTCTTCTTGTTAAGCTATCATATTATGATCAAAGCTTTACAACGTTGGTAGCCTGAGGGCCCTTTGCGCCATCTACTACATCGAACTCAACGGCTGCGCCTTCTTCGATGGACTTGAAGCCTTCCATCTTCAGACCGGAGTAGTGAACGAATACATCGTTGCCGTTTTCGTCAGAGATGAAGCCGTAACCCTTCTGGTTGTTGAACCACTTAACAGTTCCCTTCATGTTTGAATCCTCCTAATGGCCTCCCTTTGGGAAACCAAACAAATATGGGGGAAGAATAGCACGAATTGAAGCGGATGTCAAACGGAAAATTCAAAAAAAATTGACGGAATTTGTGATGTATGATACTGTAAAAAGGTACGCTTGGATTCAGGAGGGACAGGGTTTGAAGGCGGTCGGAATCATTGCGGAGTATAATCCGCTTCATACGGGCCACCTCTTTCATATGCAGGAAGCCCGCAGACTTTCCGGGGCGGATGGTGTGATCGTGGTCATGAGCGGCAGCTTCGTGCAGCGCGGAGAACCGGCGCTGGTCGATAAGTACCGCCGGGCCCGCATGGCGCTGGCTGCCGGGGCGGATCTGGTCCTGGAACTGCCGCCGGCCGCGGCTCTCGGGAGCGCCCAGCGCTTTGCGGAGGGGGCCGTGAACAGCCTTCTGGCGACTGGGACGGTATCGCATCTTGCCTTCGGCGCGGAAACGGCCGATATCTCCCTGCTGACGCAGGCGGCCGAGCTGACGCAGACAGACGCCTGGCAGGATGCTCTGCGCGAATGCCTGCGGAAGGGACTGGGTTATCCTGCCGCGGCAGCCGAGGCGAGCGCCATGCTTTGCGGCGGGCAGCGCGGCGCGGCGGCTCCCAACAATACTTTGGCCATCGAGTATCTGAAGGCTCTTCGGAAAGCCGGCAGCAGCATGGTCCCGGTGGCGGTCGCGCGCCGGGGCGAAGGATACGGAAGCCTGCATGTCGGCGGCGATTATATTTCGGCTGCGGCAATCAGGGAGCAGCTGCTGGGCGGCAGTGACGCCTGGAAGCCCTATGTCCCTCAGGAAATGCATGCCTTACTGGACTATGCTATGACCGCGGATGATTTTTCCTTCCCTTTGGCTGCCAAACTGCTCCGGATGGGGCGGGCGGATCTGACGGAATACGAAGATGTATCGGACGACCTTGCCGGAAGGATCGCGGCTGCTGCTCCCTATGCCTGCAGCTTTACGGAACTGGCCGCAGGGATCCAAACGCGCAGCTTCAGCCTGGCAAGGATTCGCAGAGCTTTGCTGCATATCCTGCTGGATATGAAAAAGCAGCCGGAGAGCCCTTCTGTCACCTGTCTGAAGGTGCTGGGACTGCGGGAAGGATCTCCCTTGCTGAAGGAAGTGAAAAAGAAGGCTTCCGTACCGCTGATCACCAAAACGGCGGATGCGGCTCCCGGTCTGGCAGACAGCTTCCGGCTGACGGCCGATTTGTACAATCTGGCGGTGCTGCACCGCTGGAATATAAAACTGCCGGATGACTACAGGAAAGGTCCGGAGCGATATTCCGCCCCTTGCGGAATGACGGATCCTGTGATAAAATGACTTATTCCCACTATACTAAGGAAAAGGAAGCATCTATGCGGAAAGTATACAAAACCATAATCTGGTGGCCTTTGGCTCTTGTGATCCTGGCTTTGCTCTCAGCCGGCGCTTATTTCATCTTGAAATCGGCCGATGTCGAGCACGATGCGGTCCTTTTCGTGATGATCGGCGGCTGCATCGTCTTTGCGGCGGCCTGGTTCATTCTGGTCTATCGGCACCTGGTGAATTCCCTGACGGAAGCAAGTCTGGAGACAGGTGAAAACCTTCAGCTCAAGATGGAAAATCTGGAGTTCCCGTACGCCATTCTGACCACCAGAGGCGAGTTCATCTGGAAGAACGAAGCTTTCAGACATATGCTCATGCCCCTCGGCCGGGACGCGGGCAGCCGCGTGAAAAGGATCGGGGAGATCTTTCCCGACCTGGCGGGAGAGCATACGCTTCGGACCAAGGAGCCGGAGTATGTGTCTTTGGGAGACCGTACCTACCGCGTCACCGTCGGTCAGGTCATGACAAAGATGCCGCTGATCACGCTGCTGCTGCAGGACGAGACGGGTCACCTTTCCGTGATGCAGGAGCTGATGAATCAGAAAAATGTTGCCGGCCTGGTGTATGTCGACAATTTCGAAGAGGTGATCAAGACCACCGAGCCGGAACATCAGGGCTTTCTGACCGTATTGGTGGAACAGAAGATCACGCGTTATTTTCAGCGGTTCAGCGGGGTGGTATGCCAGCTGCAGAAGGATCGCTATTTCGTATCTCTGGATGCGAAGGCTCTGGCCGGTATCAGGGAAGACCGTTTTTCTTTGCTGGATGATGTGAAGAGCGTCAAGGCAGGCAATGAGATGGTCGTGACTGTCAGTATGGCTTTCGGCGGGGGCGGCGCCTCCTATGACGAGAACTATACGGAGGCACAGAACGCGATGGATCTTGCTCTGGGACGCGGCGGCGACCAGGCTATAGTCAAATACGGTCCGAATACCGAGTATTTCGGAGGCAAGAGCATCGGTGAGGCCAGTCAGACCCGCGTCAAGGCGCGCGTCAAGGCGCAGGCCCTCCGGGAACTGCTGGTGTCCTGCGATCAGGTGTTTATCATGGGGCATCCGGGCGCGGACAACGATTCCTTCGGCGCGGCCGTGGGAATGTTCCGTGCGGCGGCGGTGATGGAAAAGCCGGCGCATATCATTCTGGGCAATATGGCTTTCTCCGTGCGTCCGCTGCTGGAACGCTTCAAGAAATCTTCGAATTATCCGCAGGATATGTTCGTATCGGCGCGGCAGGCACTTTCCTCCATCGGAGAAAACGCGATGGTCATCGTGGTAGATGCGAACCGTCCCTCTTATACGGAATGTCCCGAGATCCTTTCCAAGGCGAAGAACGTTGTGGTGTTCGACCATCACCGTCAGATGACGGAAACGATCAGTGCCACCCTGTCCTATGTGGAACCCTATGCCTCCTCTGCCTGTGAGCTGGTGACAGAGCTCCTTCAGTATTTCCGGGACGATCTGAAGCTGCGTGCGCTGGAGGCGGAAGCCATTTATACCGGTATCGTGGTCGATACGAACAATTTCGCCGACAGGACCGGCGTGCGGACCTTCGACGCGGCTGCCTATCTGAAGCGCAGCGGTGCGGATCTGATCCGCGTCAAGAAACTGCTGCGGGATGATTTCGGTCATTTTATGGCCAGAACGGCGGCACAGCACAGCGCGGAGCTTTACCGGGACGGCTTTATTTTCGCGGAATGTCAGGCTGCCGGGCTGGATAGTCCGAGCGTAGTGGGGGCACAGGCCGCCAACGAGCTTTTGAATATCGACGGGATCAAGGCGTCCTTCGTGCTGACGAATATCGACGGAACGGTATTTATTTCTGCCAGATCCATCGATGAAATGAATGTACAGCTCATTATGGAGCGTATCGGCGGCGGCGGTCATATCAATCTGGCCGGCGCACAGCTGAAAAACACATCCGTGCAGGATGCCGTCAGGCTGCTGAAAGAAACCATCGACGCCATGCTGGCGGAAGGAACGATTTAACAATGATCATGCGGGAAAACCGCTATTTTGCCGGAGGAGTAAAATGAAAGTAGTATTATTGCAGGATGTAAAGGCATTGGGAAAAAAGGGCGAGATTGTAAATGCCAGCGACGGGTACGCCCGCAACTTTATCTTGCCCAAGAAGCTCGGCGTAGAGGCTTCGGAAGCCAATCTGGCAGCTTTGAAGAAGCAGCAGGAGGCGGCAGCCCGCCTGGCGGCGGAGCAGCTTGCCGAAGCAAAGGCCCTAAGCGAAAAACTGAAGACCGTGAAGGTGGCTCTGGATGTGAAGGTCGGCGCCGGCGGAAAGCTTTTCGGTGCGGTCGCTTCCAAGGAGATCGCGGATGCATTGGCAGCTCAGTTCGGGATCGAGATCGACAAAAAGAAGCTGGTATTGGAAGATCCGATCAAGACAGTCGGCAAAAAGGAGATCAAGGTGAAGCTTCATAAGGATGTCACCGCTGCGCTGAGCGTCGTGATCCGGGAGCTTACGGAGTAAACATCTGCGGCGGCAGCCCGGAAAGAGGAACGGAATGGAAGAAGCCGTTATTAAAAGAATACAGCCGCACAGTTCGGAAGCGGAGCAGACAGTCATCGGCTCCATGCTGCTGGACAATGAGTGCATTCCCGCCATTGAAGGGATATTGACCGGGGAAGATTTCTACGAGCGAAGGCTGGGGATCGTTTATGATGCGATGCTGGAGCTGTACCGCGAGGGAAAGCCGGTGGATACGCTGACGCTGCAGGACCGTCTGAAGGAAAAGGACGTACCGCCCGAGGTCAGCAGCCTGGATTATGTGGGCAGCCTGGTCGCGGCTGTGCCTTTTTCGGAAAATGCGAAATATTATGCGGATATCGTGGCGGAAAAGGCTTTGCTGCGCCGCCTGATCCATGCTTCGGAAAATATCGCCGGCAGCTGTTATGCCGGAAAGGATAAGTTGGAAAATATCCTGAACGATACCGAAAAGCAGGTCTTTGATATCCTGAATCAGAAGAAAACAACGGATTTTGTCCCGATCCAGACCGTCGCCCTGAATGCATTGGATGCGATCCATCAGGCGTCGCAGAATAAGAATCCCATCACGGGGATCCCCACCGGGTTCAAAGATCTGGACTATATGCTTTCCGGTCTGCATCCGGCGGATTTCGTGCTCATTGCTGCCCGCCCTTCCGTGGGAAAAACGGCCCTGGCACTCAATATGCTGGCGCATATCTGCTTCCGCGAGAATATGTGCGCGGCCATGTTCAGCCTGGAAATGTCCAAGGAACAGCTGGTCAACCGCCTGTTTGCCATGGAATCCCATGTGGATTCGCAGGCGATGCGCACGGGCAATCTGAACGACGAAGACTGGGACAAGCTGATAGAGGCGGTAGAGACAGTTGGAAAGTCCAAGCTGATCATCGACGATACCCCCGGTATTTCCTATTCGGAACTGCGTACGAAATGCCGTAAATATAAGCTGCAGTACGGTTTGAAGGTGATCATGATCGACTATCTGCAGCTGATGAGCAGCACCGGCCGCAGTGAGAGCCGCCAGCAGGAGATATCCGAAATCTCCCGCAGCCTGAAGGCTCTGGCCAGAGAAATGGAGGCGCCGGTGGTGGCGCTTTCGCAGCTGTCGCGTGCGCCCGAGCAGCGCAACGACCATCGGCCGATGATGTCCGACCTGCGTGAATCCGGCTCTATCGAGCAGGATGCCGATGTGGTCATGATGCTTTACCGGGATGATTACTATAATAAAGATACGGAAGCCAAGAATATCACGGAAGTGATCGTGGCCAAGCAAAGAAACGGCCCTACCGGCACGGTAGAGCTGGCATGGCTCCCGCAGTATACAAAATTTGCGGATCTGGAGAAGGGACACGGTCATAATTGAGGTGTCCGGGCGGAGATATGGGCTCTGTGTTGCTGTATTTGGCGAATATCGCGTGCGGCGGTGCGCGTTCGGTCTTTTGTAAGAAAAACGGCAGGCATGGCGGTGATCTGTCTTTGTTCCTGTTGGTCAATACTTTCTTCTCTTTTCTGCTTTTTGTGATCGTTTCTCTGGTGAAGCGGGTCTTCCTGCCGTCGGCGGCCCTGTGGGGGCTTTTGTACGGGGTGCTGTTCCTTCTTTCTACCTGGTCGGGGACTGTGGCACTGAGAAAAGGGCCGATGGGCACGACCTGCGCGATCACATCTCTCTCGTTGGTCATTCCGTTTCTGTGGGGAGTCAGCCTTTGGCACGAGCCGTTTTCCTTCCTTTCCGTCTGCGGTGTGATCCTGATCTTTCCGGTTGCCTGGTGGATGAACGGAAAAAGTGGCACAGAAGCTTCCTATGAGAGGGGTTGGTGGATATATACGCTTTTGGCTTTTTTGTCCAACGGCTTTTGTTCCGTGGTGCAGAAGGCACAGCAGCTGTCCGCGCCGGGAGAAGGGTCGGAGACATTTCTGCTCATAGCCATGGCAGTCAGTGTGCTTACATTCGGAGGCAGCTGTCTGATTACGGGGAACGGGCATCCGGCAGAGCGGGAGAGCAGACGGGCCGCTTTAGTGTTCGGCGCCGGGGCAGGACTGGCAGGCGGTGCCTGCAATCTTCTGACGATGCTGATGGCGGGAAGCAGGAATTCTTCTGTCCTGTTCCCGATCCTTTCTGTATTGAATATTGCCGCAGCGCTTCTGTGCGGAAGACTGTTTTTCCGGGAACATCTGCGGAAGATCCAGCTTTGCGGCATGGCTGCCGCCGCGGCTGCCATCCTGTGCATCCGTCTGGGCTGATGCATTCTTACGAAGAAAGGTACGAAAATGAAAGAAATCAAAAAACAGATACATCTTTTGATGTACCGTATGCCCGGGACTCCGATCCCGCACTATGAGCTTCCGGAGGGCTACAGCATCAGCTGCTACCGTGATGAGTCGGATATTCCTGCCTGGCAGGCCTGTCTGACGCCGGGGCTGCGTGCCGATTTTGAGGATCGCCTGGTCCGTGAGCATCTGGGCAGCGTCAATCTGACGGAGGATATTTTTTTTCTGGATTATCACGGCGAGCATATCGGGACCGCGACTGCCTATCACGTTCGGCGCATCAGCGAGGAACGCCGGCTGAAGGTGGGAACCCGTGAGGTCGGGCACGGCCGTCTGCATATGGTCGGCATCCGCCCCGATTTCCGCGGGAAGGGTCTTTCGAAATATCTGAATGAGATCATCTGCCGTCATTTTGACGAGCTGGATATCCCGTTCGCGGAGCTGACGACCGATGAAGGGCGCCCCGGCGCCCTGAAGTCGTATATCATTGCCGGATTCCGGCCGGTCATGGACGGCTCTGAGGGCTGGGAGGAGAGATGGTACGCGATCATGCGGCAGTTCGGCTTTGATCATCTGGCCTCCTATACGGAGGATGGCCGGTTTTACCGGGAGCTTTGCCTGCCCGAGGGGATGAAAGACTAACTATTAAAAGTCAAGCCTCAAAATAGGAAGAGAGCATTGAACCGGCAGCAGACGAAAAAGGGTGCAAGAAACCGGAGCGTCCGGGAGGGCGCCCTGCAAAAAGAAAAGGTGAGTATCAGGCGGCTGGATAA
>JAZLHR010000080.1:0-12247 GCA_045616945.1 Lachnospiraceae bacterium
CCCATACTAAATCCAAGCGTTTATCTACTGTGGGATTTACTTTGGGAATTTACGTTTTTCCGCAAGCAGGATGCAGGCGGCGGGAAAAAGCCTTTCGCTGCCTGCGCACAAAAAAACGGCGCAGCCCCTTTAACGGAGCCGCGCCGCGATTCATCCGGAAAGCTTTACTTCCAGGCGAAGGTAACCATACCATAAATATATACGACCAGAACAATGGCAGGCACCACGTACTGGAAGATCGGACGCATCCAGGCCTTGACCTTCATGCCCTTGCCGGCATTGGCTTCCGCCACGAAATTATCCCAGCCCCAGCCGAACTTGAAGGTGCAGAACGCGGCCAGGCACAGGGAGCCCAAAGGCAGCAGGTTGCTGCTGACGATGAAATCCCAGAAATCCAGCCAGGCAGTACCTTCGGCAAAAGGCTGGAAGGTGAACTTGCTGTAACCCAAAGCCGTGGTCATAGCCAGCAGCAGGATCACGATACCGCAGACAAGGCTTCCCTTCGGTCTGGACCAGCCGGTCATCTCGCGGACCATCGCAAGGATGTTTTCGAATACGGCCAGTACGGTGGACATGGCGGCAAATACCATAAACAGGAAGAACAGAGCACCCCACAGGCGGCCGCCGTTCATCTTATTGAATACGGCTGCCATGGTATCGAACAGCAGGCCGGGGCCGGCAGTCACTTCGGTATTGAAGGCTGCGCAGGCGGGGAAAAGGATCATGCCGGCCATCAGGGCCGCAAAGGTATCCAGCGCGATAACGTTCACGGATTCACTGAGCAGCGCACGCTCTTTGTCGATATAGCTGCCGAAAATAGCCATAGAACCGATACCGAGGCTCAGGGTGAAGAAGGCCTGATTCATAGCGGCAACGATCACGGAGCCGTCAATCTTGGAAAAGTCGGGCAGCAGGTAGAATTTGTAGCCCGCGCCGGCGCCTTCCAGGGTACCGGAGTGAACAGCCAGAATAACCATCAGCACCAAAAGGGCCAGCATCATGTATTTGGTCACGCGCTCCAGCCCGCCCTGCAGCTGGAAGCAAAGGATACCGAAGCCGAGCACAACGGTCACGACCAGATAGGTCACGTTTTCGCCGGCATTGGTGATCATCCCCTCAAAGCTGAGATTCTGGTTATTGCCGGTCGCAAACTTGATGAAGTAGTTGATCATCCAGCCGCATACTACCGTATAGAAAGCCATCAGAGCTACGTTGCCGAGCAGAGCCAGCGGGCCGTATACATGCCACTTCTGTCCCTTCTTCTGAAGCTTGGCAAGCATCTTGATGGGGCTGGCCTGAGCAGCACGGCCGATGGCGAACTCCATGGTCATGACAGGAAGGCCGAGGATCAGCAGGCAGATCAGATATACCAGCACGAAGCTGCCGCCGCCGTTCTGACCGGTCATCCAGGGGAACTTCCAAACATTGCCGCAGCCGATGGCGCAGCCTGCGCTCAGAAGGATGAAGCCCAAACGGCTCCCCAGCTTTTCACGTTGATTTTCCATTATTTTTCCTCCTTTGAAGCAAAAACGCCTCTGATCCATTCAGGGTCCAGAGGGCGAAAAAGTATTCGCGGTAACGTCCATACTGACTTTTTTCCATCCGCACCTTGTACCGGATACCGATGGATATTATCACGCTGCTTTATCGAATGCAAGCACAAATTTGCATTTATTCACCGTGTTTTCACACTTTTTGCATAAAAAGCGCCCCCGTGCAGCACACGGGAGCGCATTTTTCGCAGCAGAAGCGGATCAGATGTTCCAATCCTCGATGCCGCAGTGCCAGCTGGCAAACGGACGTGCGATCTTCTCGGATACGTAGCAGGTACCCTTGCCGAGACGCATGATGGAAGCGGGGCACTCCATGGAGATGGGGCCGTACAGTTCGATTCTGGAGATCATACGCTGCCAGGTTCCGCCGGCTTCGTTGCTCAGCAGGTTGTGCAGTTCGAAACGATCCTTGGCCGTAACGATATCCTTCGGGCCGATGGTGGCAGCCTTGGGAGGAACAGCCCAAACGTCACCGGAATCACCGGTGGAGCTGAACAGGGAGTTCTCGCAGATGGTCAGAGGAGTCTCGGTCACGATGCGGGAACCGAGCTTGCAGAACTCTTCCAGGGAATCCGCTGCGAATTCCTTGCTGCGGGGATCGATGAAAGCAGTGTGTCCCGGCCAACCGGTCGCGGAATATACGCAGTCAACACCGCCGCCGCTGATATCTTCGATCATGCGGGAGTAAACGCCGTCACCCTTCAGATCGTTGGTGAATACATGCCAATGATCTACGGAAGGACGCAGGTCTTCACGGATGCGGTTGTAGAAATGCTCACGGAAGGAATAACCCAGGCTGGCGCCGTAGGTCAGAGGAGCCACGTTGCCGTCTTCGTCTGCCCATTCATCCATAGCGAAAGCATCCACGTTGCGGGCGCTGACATTGTACTTGTTCAGCATTTCGGCAACGGCGGAATAAGCTTCGGGCCACTGGTTCGGGAAGATCATGGTCAGGTGAGTGTTGTTCTTATCGCTCATCAGGATTCTGTAGAAGATATCCTGAACCATCAGCAGAGTGGGATCCATCACAACACGGACGCTGAAACCGTTCTCGTTGGTATATTCCATGTCCTCACGCTTGATGTTGCGGATTCTGTCGAGTTCCTCCAGGGGCATTTCACTGTTCGGAAGAAATGCGGAGGGTTTGAAACGAAATTCATCATATAAGCCCATAATAAAAGCCTCCTGTATAAATGATGCGACCTCTCGATCCCCGCTATTATAGCACAACAGCCCCGGGGACCGTCAATCGGTACAGGCTTAAGAAAACACGCAAATTCCGGCGGAGCGGCGTCAGGGCCCGCTCTGCCGCGCGGTATGCAGCCGAATAAAATAAACCGAATTTGGTTTTCGTTTAATATTATTAGTGTATCTTCATTTTGATATGGCCGGTGATTTTCATCTGCTTAATTTTCTTTCTGAAAAACCGATCAGCAGCAGCAAAACAGCGGCAGCGCCGCTCCGTTGCCGCAGGTACAGCAGGACATCAGCATGCAGCAGCTTGCCGTACGCAGACAGGCACTCGTCCGCTCGTCACCGCCGCGCCCGAAATTCATGCCGCGCCGCTCATACCAGTTGCCGCCGCCCCGCAGTCGCTGCAGCAGAGAAGCATATTCCGGGTTGTCCGGTTCCAGTGAGCATGCCTTTTCGGCGTATTCCGCGGCAGTGACATTATTGCCCATACCGTCTGCCGCCGCAGCTGCCAGATAATACCACAGGGCCTGTCTGTTCTGCACGGACTGCAGCGCATTCCAAGCCTCCTGATAATGACCGGCATTAATATAGCTGACTGCCGCCTTCAGGCGGTTCGTATCCTCTTCACTGAAACCGCGGAACCGGTCGTTTTCCTGCTGTTCATACCGGCTGTAAGCCCCATAGCCGAACGGCCCGAAACCGAAGCCGAAGCCGCCGAAGCCGAAAGGATCGTATTCTTCGCGGTACTGCCGGTCACCGTCGTAGCTGCTTTGCGAATAACCGGAATAACGGCTGCTGCCCGGGCCGCAGCTGCCGGAACCGTGGGCATCGCCGCGGATGCCCTGCTCACGGTCGCGCATGATCTGCTCGTACGCCTGCTGGACTTCCTTGAATTTTTCCTCCGCAGCCGCGGCATTCGGATTATTGATATTGGCGTCCGGATGATATTTCCGGCTGAGAGACCGGTAGGCCTTTTTCACTTCCTCATCCGTTGCGGAGGCTTCTATGCCTAATACACTGTATGGATTAAACACCCTTCGCCTCCTTTTCAGCCTTTTCCCGCGCCGCAAGGTCCTTCCGGTGCAGCTCCTCAAAGCGGTTCCAGACACCCGCGTATAAAATATTCCGCAGAATATCTTCGTGCCTGATCACAGGCAGGCGTTCGAAAGCCAGCGAACACTCTCCCATCATCATATTCAGGACTTCCTGTGCCTTCGCATGGACCGCCAGGCGCGTCTCTCCGAAAGAGGCCCAGGGATTATAGGCATTTCGGCGGATATCCTTTTCCAGATCCTCATAGGCATCCATCAGATATATGAATTTTCCCAAATAAAAGCCGATCTTGCGCACATACGGTTCCCAGGCATCCTGCTCATATACAAATATTTCTTCCAGCATATGGCCGGTCAGCCCGGCAGCCTCGTCCAGATCCTGCCGTTTTTCCTTTTCGCATGCGGACAGCTGCCGTACATAGTTTTCCACGGCCTCTGCCTGACGCGGCCAGGCCTCCTTCACGGCACGGACCTTCCCGCGCATCCCCTTCGAGCGGAGCAGCGCGGTCAGCTTCTTATCATCCTGCCAATCATCCTGCAGATCATAATAAGAAAGCAGCAGATTCATATCCGCGGCATACGCGGTGAAGCGATTGCTCGCGGCAGTCTGCTTTGCCGCCGGATGCAGCAGACAGAATTTTTTCTGCCTGACCGTTTCCGGCTCATAGAGTGCGCTCAGAAAGATCTCCAGGAACGTCATATCGAAGGAAAGCGTCCCCTGCCCGTTCAGCCCCGCACGGCTGCGGAGCGCGCGGCAGACGCCGCAGTAATAGCTGCGGTAAGTATCAAAATCCTTGAATTTAATTTCCGGACGGCAAACCGTCACATATCCGAACATAACTCAGCTCCGTTTGATAAATTCCCGGCCGCATTTCGGGCAGGTGATGCATATCCTGCCGCGGCCCTTCGGCACACGCACCTTCTGACGGCAGCCCGGGCAGGAAAAGATCCTGTAAGAGGACTGCGATGCGCTGCTCCGACCGCTGCCGGCCGTGCTTCTCGTCTTTCCGAAGAGATCGCCGAAAAAGCGGACGACTTTCCCCTTCAGTTCCAAAAAGCGGGTGTTTTCGTCATACCGCCGCCGGATATCCCGCGACAGAAAACGGATATAGTAATAAATGATCAGGGCCCACACGAGGATCGTGAGGACCGATCTTTTCAAAAACAGATTCAATACCAGGCATACGGCTGTCAGCAAAAGCAAAAAACGCCCGTAATCGTCATTGCCGTAACGCCCCTGCATAAAACGTGCAAATTTTTCTCTGAAACTCATTTTTTCTTCCGGTCAAGCCGGAAAATCCTTTCCATTCATTGGGAAATCCCCTCCGAATTCTGCCTCGCAACTGTGTCTTTCCGGTGAAAAGGAAATAAAATAAGGCAAAAATCACGGCTGCAGCCCGTCCGCCAGTTCCATCAGCCTGCGCAGGCGGTGATTGACGCAGGATTTCCCCACCGGCGGTTCGAGCAGGCCGCCCAGCTCCTCATAGGAGGCGTCCGGGTTTTCCAGCCTTGCCTCGGCCATCTGCTTCAGACCGTCCGGCAGCTGCTGCAGCTTTCCGGCCTCCGCCAGGCGCCGTATGGCATCTGCCTGGGACACGCTGGCCGATGCGGTTTTTTTGATATTGGCGGTCTCGCAGTTCACCCGGCGGTTCACATTTCCCTGAATTCCCCGGTAAATGCGTATATTTTCCAATTCCAGGCGGCTGCGGTAGGCTCCCATCAGACTGAGACAGTCGGACAGTCCTTCGGCTTCCTTCACATACACCGAAGGGCTGAGCTTTTTGCTGGTGGTCTTGGCCCGGATATGATCCGCTTCCAATGCCCGCAGCAGCTGTTCCGCCCGTGCCTCACTGCCGCAGTTCCATTCCAGATGATATTGCTCCCGCGGGTTGCTGATGACTCCCGCGCCCAGAAATGCGCCGCGCAGGAAGGCTCTCCTGCAGCAGTCACGTTTCAGCAGCTGCTCCGCCGCCGGCAGATCCGGTTCCCGCAGCACCCCCTTGGGCGTCAGGAAATACAGATCCTGCAGCAGCTTTTTCACGGCCTCCTGCTCGCGCAGGACCATCGTGAACAAATGCGATTTCCACTCCTTGGAAGCCGTAACGGTCACTTCCGGCACGGCTCCGGTCAGGCTCCGCAGCAGGAAGTCCGCCCGCCGCATCGCCGAGAGCTTTTCGCCCTGGATCACTAAAAATATCACGCCGCGAGCCGGGACCGCAAAGCTTCCCAGCGCCGAGATCAGCGCCGCCAGCTCCGCCCGCCTGCAGTGCAGCGTTTTTACGGGCAGAACAGACAGTTCCTCCTTGACTTCTCCGGAAAAAGACATATCAATCCTCCCGAAAATCGCCCAGGAAACGTACTTCCGGCTCCAGCTGCACGCTGAAACGCACGAAAACCGTCTCCTGCACCCGGCGCATCAGCCTGCGCACCTCCGCCGCAGACGCACCGCCGCGGTTGATGATAAAGCCCGCGTGTTTCTCGGAGACCTGCGCCGCGCCTTCGGAAAGGCCCTTCAGACCGGCGTCTTCGATCAGCTTGGCCGCGAAGGCTCCTTCCGGCCGTTTGAAGGTACTGCCCGCGGAAAAGAATTCCAGGGGCTGTTTTTCGCTGCGCTGTGCCTGAAGCTGCTGCATTCTGGCCGCAACGGCTTCTTTTTCGCCCTCCTGCAGCCGCAGGACTGCCGAAAGAACGACACCGCCGATCTTCCCGATACAGCTGCTGCGATACGCAAAAGTGAGTTCATCGCCGCGGAAGGTCCGGATCTCTCCATCCGGCATCAGCACCCGCGCGGAGTCCACGATATCCTTCATTTCCCCGCCGTAGGCACCCGCGTTCATAAAGATCGCGCCGCCCAGCGTGCCGGGGATCCCGGCGGCAAATTCCAGGCCGGTCAGCCCGGCCTCCGCAGCCGTTCTCGCCAGCGCCGCCAGCGAAGCGCCGGCCCCCGCCCTGAGTTCCGTTCCGCTCAGGGAAACATCCTTCAGCTCGGTCATATCGAATATCACGCCCCGAAAGCCCTTGTCGCCCACAAGGATATTGGAGCCCCTGCCCAGCACGAACCAGGGAAGGTCATAGCGCCGGCAGAGCCGCAGACCGATCTGCAGAGCTTCTTCGTCCCAGGGCGTCGCGAACACATCCGCCGCCCCGCCGATGCGGAAGCTCGTATGGTAGCGCAGCGGCTCCCCCAGCACGATCTCCACCATATCGGTCTCGATCCTGTATTTCTCCAAAAAGTCGTAAAACAGTTCCCTTTCCATCGCTATTTCATTCCTCTTCCGTGTTTCTGCGCATATTTTCCGCTATGCGGCGCTCCAATTCCTTGTAAGCGTCGTACCCCATGCGTTTCTGACGGAAATTGATGGATGCGGTCTCCACGATGATCGCCACATTCCGGCCGGGGCTGACCGGCACGCGATAGCAGGGGATGCGGCAGCCCAGATAATCCACGAATTCCTCTTTCATGCCCAGACGGTCAAACTGCTTGTCGCGGGCCCAATCCTCCAGACGGATCACCATGCTGACACGCATTTCGTCCTTCACGCTCTCCACGCCGAAAAGCGCTTTCACATCTATCACGCCGACACCGCGCAGCTCCATCAGATTCTGCGTGACCTCCGGCGCCATGCCGTACAGCTCGGATTCGCTGAACAGCTTCAGTTCTACGGAATCATCCGCCACAAGACGGTGTCCGCGCTTGATCAGTTCCAATGCGACCTCGGATTTGCCGATACCGCTTTCGCCGATGATCAGAACGCCCTCGCCGAACACATCGACCAGAACGCCGTGGATCGCCGTGGAAGGCGCAAGTTCCATTTCCAGTACGCGGATCAGCTTGGCCTGAAATGCGGAAGTCCCCATTTCCGTACCCAGCACCGGGACATTATGCCGCCAGGCACAGCCCAGCAAAGTCTCGGAAGGAATAAAATTCCTTGTCACGGCCAGGGCCGGGATGCCCTTGGAAAAAAGCTCATCCAGGATCCTGATCCGCTGTTCTTCCGGCTTGGAAAGCAGATAGCTCTGTTCCACCTTGCCCAGGATCTGGATGCGGCTGCTGTCAAAATGTTCAAAATATCCCGTCAGTTGGATACCGGCACGGTTGACCTCCATGCTCCGGATGGGGATCTCTTCCAGCAGAATACCGGGAGTCAGATTTTTCATGGACAGGCTTTCCGCAACACTTTTCAGATTGATTCCGCTCATATCATTTCTCCTCCCCTTCCGGGGCTTCTTCGATCACGCCGTCATGAAAGAAGGCGTAAACGGTCTCAGCCGCGGTGCGGTTCATCTTCGGGACCGCGGCAAGCTGTTCTATCGTGGCATTTTTCAGTGTATCACGGTTTTTCATGGCCTGCTGCAGCGCCTGACGGCGGGCCGGCCCGATACCGGGTATCTCGTCCAGCACGGAATGCGTCTGCTCCCGGCTGCGAAGTTTCTGATGGAAGGTAATGGCAAAACGGTGCGTTTCGTCCTGAATCCGGGTCACCAGCTTGAATTCCTCGCTGCGGGTGTCAATGGGGACCTCTTCATCCCGGTAGAACAGACCGCGGGTCCGGTGTCTGTCGTCCTTCACCATCCCGCAGACAGGGATATCCAGTCCCAGCCGTCCGAGCACCTCCAGAGCCACATGCACCTGCCCTCTGCCGCCGTCCATCAGGATCAGATCCGGGAAATGCCGGAAGCCTTCCGGCTCCTCCAGGCCGTTTTCCCGCAGAGCCTGCAGCTGCTGCAGCCCCTCTGTGAAGCGTCTGGTCAGCACCTCGGCCAGCGAGGCGCAGTCATCCGCGCCCTCCACGAACTTGATCTTGAACTTTCTGTATTCATTTTTCCGCGGCTGGCCGCTTTCGTACACGACCATGGAGCCGACCGACGAAAAACCGCTGATATCGGAAATATCGTAGGATTCGATCCGGCTCAGCTGTTCCAGTCCCAAAAGCCGCGCCAGCCCCTGCTGCGCTCCCAGTGTTCTGGCAGCTTCCCGCTTTAACTGCTCCGCCTGCTCATGCAGCTCGTGCAGGGCATTTTCACCGGCCAGCTCCAACAGACGCATTTTTTCGCCGCGTTTCGGCGTCAGCAGCTCCACCCGGTGACCGGCCTTCGTACTGAGATAATTTTCCAGAAGTTCCTTATCCTCCGGCTGCTCCGACGTGAATATCTCTCCGGGCAGGAAGGGGGTCCCTCCGTAAAATTGCTTTATGAACTGCGAAAGGACCGAGCTGCAGGCATCCTCCGCCCCCACTTCCAGATGGAAATGGTTCCGTCCGATCATCCGCCCGCCGCGCACGAAAAAGACTTCCGCGATGGCCTGTCCGTTCTCAGACGCCAGCCCCAGCACATCCCGGTCCGCTGCCGCGGTATCGGTGACGACCTGCCGGTCCTGCAGCGACTGCACATCCCGCAGCAGATCCCGCAGCCGCGCAGCCTCCTCGAATTCCAGTATGGCAGAGGCCGCGAGCATTCTGTCCTTCAGATAGGCAATCACCGTCTCATAGTGGCCTTTCAGGAAATGCTCTGCCTTCCGCACCTGTTCCCGGTACTTCTCCGGGGGCACTTTGCCGGTACAGGGTGCCGGGCAGCGGTGCATCTGATATTTCAGGCAGGGGCGCTGCTTCCCCGCGTTTTCCGGCAGCTTCAGCCGGCAGCTCCGCAGGCAGAATATCCTTTCCAGCAGATCGATTGTCTCTCTGACCGCCCTGCCGTTCGGATACGGCCCGAAATAGGCATTTTTATTGCGTTTCAGGCTTCTCTCCACCGTCAGCCGGGGATAGGTCTCCCCCAATGTCAGACAGATATAGGGGTAAGCCGCATCATCCATCAGCTTCGTATTGTAAGGCGGATGGTGTTCCTTGATCAGGTTGCTTTCCAGCACCAGCGCATCCGTTTCCGAATCCACGACGATGGTCTCGAACCACGCGATCTGCGTGATCATGGACAGGATCTGCGGACCGCGGCTCACGGTTTTCACAAAATACTGTCTGACCCGGTTTTTCAGATTGACGGCCTTGCCCACGTAAAGCACCGCACCGTCCCGGTCATGCATCAGATAGACACCCGGCTTTTCCGGCAGTTTCTTCAATTCTTCCGCGATTACAAAAGCCATGTGCCCCTCCCCAGCAAAAAAATTTTCTCCATTATATCTTTTTTTTTGAAAAAATGCTATAATCCATCCGATGAAAAATGCGGGAGGCGAGTTATGCGTCTTATATTTAGGTACATGAACCGTTTTAGGAATAGGATATATCTGGGCGTGTTCCTGAAATTCCTCGGCGGTATGGCTGAGCTGATGATCCCCTACATCGTAGAGCACATCATCGATAATGTTGTTCCCGAAGGAAAGCTGAAGCCTGTTTTTCTCTGGAGCCTGTTCATGATCTTCATGGCCGCCCTCTGCGCTCTGCTGAATGTTATCTCCAATCGAATGGCCGTCGATAATTCACACAACGTCGCCTACCAGCTGCGGCAGGATCTTTTCGGCAAAACGCTGAACCTTTCCGGCTCACAGGTGGATGCTTTCGGTCTGCCCAGTCTGATCAGCCGTATGACCAGCGACAGCTATAATATCCAGAACTTCGTGCAGGCACTGCAGACGCTCTGTATCCGCGCACCGTTCATGCTGATCGGCGGCATCATCATGACCATGCTCCTCGACCGTATTCTTTCCCTGATTCTGATCGCAATGATCATTCCCCTGGCACTGGTCATTTATACGACCACCCGCAAGGGCATTCCCCTGTACCGCAAGACGCAGGGGCATCTGGACCAGGTGGTACGCATCATGCGGGAAAATATCACCGGCATCCGCGTCGTCAAGGCACTTTCCAAAAAGGACTATGAAAAGCGCCGCTTTTCCGAGGCCAACGACAACGTGATGCACAGCAATATCAAGGCAGGCACCATGATGGCTGTCCCCGGCCCCTTCCTGACCATCTGTCTGAACGGCGGTCTGGTGCTGGTCATTCTGGTCGGCGCCCGCCGCGTAGATGCCGGCTTGATGAAGCCCGGCGTCATCCTCTCCTTCCTGACCTACTTCAATACGATCCTGCATTCCGTACAGCAGGTGAACCGTATTTTCATGCGCTTCAGTGAAGCGACCGCCTCCTCCGAACGTATCGGCCAGGTGCTGGGCGTCGGCAACGACCTGCCCGTCCTGCCCGCATCCGAAATGCCTGCCCCCGGCGGCGACGAATTCATCCGCTTCGAACACGTGGATTTCAGCTATACCAGAGACGAAGCTCTGGTGGATGCCATCCGCAAAGCGGATGCGCGCGGCAAGGGAGTCAAGACAAAATACAATCTTTCCGGCAATATGCCCGTTCAGCACGTGCTGAGAGGAGAGGGCCGTACCAAGTGCCTGTACGACATCGATTTCGCCATCAGGAAAGGAGAAAGCCTGGGCGTCATCGGTCCGACCGGCTGCGGCAAGTCCAGTATCGTAAATCTGCTGATGCGCTTCTACGATGTGGAAAGCGGCCGTATCTACATCGACGGCAAAGATGTCCGCAGCTACGAGCTGGACGATCTCCGGAAATATTTCGGCGTCGTCTTCCAGAACGATACCGTATTCATGGACACGCTGCGTGACAATATCGAGTTCGGCCGCGGCATTTCCGACGAAGCCGTCTGGGAAGCCGTCGAAGACGCTATGGCGGCTGAATACATCCGCGAGCTGGACGAAAAGCTCGATTACGAAGCGGATATCAAGGGTGCCAACCTTTCCGGCGGACAGAAGCAGCGTCTGCTGGTCGCCAGAGCCCTGGTAGGCAAGCCCAGGATCCTGGTGCTGGATGACTCCTCTTCCGCCCTCGACTACCGCACCGACTCCATGCTGCGCAATGCCATTTCCAGGAATTATCCCGATTCCACACTGATCATGATCGCTCAGCGAGTCAGCTCCGTACAGAATATGACGCATATTCTGGTACTGGATGAAGGCCGGGTCATCGGCTACGGCAGCCACGAGGAACTGCTGAAGAACTGCGATCATTACCGTGAGATTTTTGAAGCCCAGATGGGCTCCATGGAATAGGAGGTGCCGATCATGCCCAGAGGTCCCAGAACCACAAAATTCGATAAACCCAAGGATGCCAAAGGTGCCCTTATCCGCATTTTCCGTTACATTTTCGAGTACAAATGGCTGATCATCCTGTTTTCCCTGCTTGCGGTCCTTTCCAACGCAGGCGGCCTGCTCGGCCCCAGACTGGCCGGTAAGGCGATCGCTGCCGCCGAAGCAGGACAGGGAAAGGTCGATTTCAAGCTGGTCGGCTACTATGCCAGCCGGATGCTGATCATCTATCTTGCCGGCAGCGTGCTCAACTTTATCGTGCATATCGCAATGATGCGGGTCAGCCGCATGATCGCACGCAATATGCGGCGTGATGTTTTTGAAAAACTGGTCACCATGCCTGTCAAATATTTCGATCAGAATCAGGCAGGCGATATCATCAGCCGTGT
>JAZLHR010000081.1:0-9338 GCA_045616945.1 Lachnospiraceae bacterium
CCCCCCTCAAGATGAGATATCCTTTAAGACCCCTTGAAGACGACGAGGTTGATAGGGCAGAGGTGGAAGTGCAGTAATGCATGGAGCTGACTGTTACTAATCGGTCGTAAACTTGATCTAGAGAAGATTTTTCTTGACAAACATGTAAAGGTGTTGTATATATTCGGTGTGCAGTTTTTTGGCCCGATGGCTCAGTTGGTTAGAGCGCCGCCCTGTCACGGCGGAAGTCGTGGGTTCGAGTCCCATTCGGGTCGTTTATCCTTAGTTCCACGGGATCTTAGCTCAGCTGGGAGAGCATCTGCCTTACAAGCAGAGGGTCATAGGTTCGAGCCCTATAGGTCCCATTTCCTATCTTTAGAGATAGGTAAGAGGATGAAGGCCGATGTGGCTCAATGGCAGAGCAGCTGATTTGTAATCAGCAGGTTATCGGTTCGAGTCCGATCATCGGCTTTAAGGATATGGGGGAATTCCCGAGTGGCCAAAGGGGACAGACTGTAAATCTGCTGGCAGTGCCTTCAGTGGTTCGAATCCACTTTCCCCCACTCAATCAGCATCGCGTCGGCGGTGCTTTTTTTGTGCCTGTTTCAGCACCGTACAGCGGAGCTTTTTTGTGCTTTAGTTGTCGCTGTTCTGACGGGGCTTGCCCCTCTTCAAAGAAAGATTATCAAAGCCAGCAGGGCGGGCACATCAGTCTTAATATTTTTACGACCGGGAAGAGCAGGGAAAGATCGAAAAGGAACGGGGAAAGCGCACATGCCGCCAGAAGCAGGAACATGACTGTCATGGAGGCTGCATCAACCGGGAGCAGCCTCAGGAGCAGGGCGGAGAACGTTTCCGTCAGCACGATATAGACAAGCAGCCGCAGCAATTCCATCAGCATAGCGGTGCTGTCGGTGCCGCCGAAGATCCGCGCAGCGAGCAGCATGGATATTGCCGCGCCTGCATACAGCAAGCCTGTTCTGAGAAGCAGGCCGGGAAGCAGACCGCGCCGTGCCGCCTTCGCGGGGATGCGTCCGCGAAGCATTTCATAGTCTTTATTCAGCGGGAGCATGACCGCGAAGAATTGAAGAGCGAATACCGTCATTGAAAAGATCCCGCGGTAAATGCGGCCCGCAGAGCTGTCGGTTTTTTCCTGCACTCCGGAAAGTGTTTCCGCGGAAAATGAAAAGAGATGTCCGCTGTCCAGGAGCGCATAATATACCTGGAAAGTTAATTCTTTGCTGAAGCCGTCCGGAGCTTCCCCCTGCAGAGAGGACAGGAGCGCTTTATGGGTGATATACGGCGCATAAACGGAAAACAGTGCCGCGGCAGCCTGCTCGCGATAAAGAGGCGTGAGGAAAGCACCCTCGCTTTCGATCAGGATGAGAGCCTTTTTCGGTGATTTTTCCAGCCGGCGGGATAGGTCTCCGGGGATGATGATGCCCGCTTCCAGACTGCCGTCGCGGACTGATCCGCGCAGAAGATCTTCCGAATCCCAACGTTCGTAACCGAGGCTTTCCAGCGTTTCCGCCAGGCGCTGCGCGTCCTCATCCGGGACAGAGCCGTCTTCCGTGCAATATGCGGCACGGGCTGTACCGTTGCCGACGGAGGCCGTGAACAGCGGCAGCAGGATCAAAACAGGGATCGCAATGAGGAGCAGCGGACCTGCCAGGAGTCTGCCCATGTGAAAAAGCAGGCGGCTGCGGCGCGGCGCCGCGGCTTTGCCGGATATTTCGGCAGGGCGGGATCTGTCGGAAATGCTCCTGCGCCGATGCCCCGGAAGTGCCGCAAGATAACGAAGATAAAAGAGATAAGGGACGAGGCCGTACAGCGCCCCGGCCAGCAGAGCGGGAAAAGTCGGTTTTCCGCCGAAAAGGGGCGCAAAATAGCCGCAAAATGCGCCGCCGGGCAGTATTTCGCTGAGGTGAAGGAGCGTGCTCGGAACAGAACTGCGCGGCAGCAGAATGCCCCCTATGAACAGATGGATGAGGCCGAGAAGAAACAGCAAAGCCGTACCCGCCCCGGCGGAAGGCATAAGTGCGCAGACGGAGCTTGTAAAAAGGGTCAGCAGCAGGAGCCCCGCGGCAGCAAGGAGAATGCGGGGGATATCCGGTGTAAAAGCCGTTTGCAGCGGTTCGAGTGCCGAAATGACAGGCACCAGCGCCCCCAACAGCAGCAGCCGCAGCAGGAAGGGGTAGAGACATTTCCCGAGGGAGAAAGAAAAGGGCGTGATGCCTGCGGCAAAGAGCCGGGCCGGAAGACCGGCGGAAAGATCGCTGCGGTACAGCCGCATCATAAACACGCCGCAGAACAGCAGAAAGAAAACGACAAAAGAGAGGAAATAATGCGATGCCGCGGAAAGCCCGGTTTCCGTATAGGGAACGATTTCCGTGCGAAAACCGCTTTCGTGGATCGTCAGGGCCGTATCCAGCAATTCGGTGTTGCTTTGAGCAAGAAAGGCATCTGCGGATGCTTCATAAAAGCCTGTTTCGTTTAATATAGCCTGTCCGGCAAATACACCGTACTGCCCGGCGGCAAGCAGCAGCTCACCGAAGGCGGTGATATTGCTCACCAGCTCGGCTGACGCACCCGCGGCGTCCGAAAGAAGGATGGTGCCGCCTGAGGTCTTTCCTCGCAGGATCTGGTCCGTGAATCCCTCCGGCAAAAGGATCGCGGCGGCGTAGCTGCCGTCAGCCACGCCTCTGCGGGCTTCTTCTTCCGAAACGGATTCGATATCCAGCAGCTTTTCCATAAAATCCAGCTGTCGGACCATTTTGATGCACAGACGGCTGAGAAAGCTGTCCTCCCCGTCAAAGAGCGCAACCCGGACGGGGGCCTCGCCGCTGTCGGACGCGGAAAGAGAGACCCAGAACGCGCCGGCACAAATACCTGCGAGCAGCGCGGAAAGCAGCACTGCCGTCAGCAGGCTTCGCACTGCGGGCCGTAAATCTCTTTTCAGCATGGCTTTGAACATGGGCTGTCCTCTTTAACTGCGAGCACAGAAGCTCTTTTGAAAAAGGGAGGGCTTGCATAAGCAAACCCTCCGGGTGTAACCGGAAATCGTTCCGGCGTGGAAAAAAAGGATCAGTCGTCGATCTTGTCGATAAGATCATCCTGGAACTTTTCAAAGTTTTCGGAAATCTTTTCGATCAGTTCTTCAACGGCATCTTCATCCTTCAGTTCGATGATATCGTCGAAGCTGGGGGCGGAAGGCATCTTGGCATTGGTATCCAGAACGATCGTCATACCCATGTTCTTAGTGGAGAACTGAGTGTGAGAATAGTAGGAAGCGTAGTAATCCAATTCAACCTTCTTGACTTCGATCGTGGTCTTGCTGCCCTTCTGGGTCATGGTACCGGTAACAGTCAGGGTATCTTCGGAAGAGAGCTTGAAGCTGCCTTCCTTCTTGTCCCAGGTGAAGCTGCACAGCGTATCGGAAGAAGTACCCTCTTTAACCTTGACCTTGATATCGCAGTTCTTCTTGGTGTTCTCGACAGTCAGGCTGTAAGAAGTCTTGTTGTTGTCGGAATCCTTGAGGGTCAGGCTGGCATCGCAGAGCTTGGTAACATCGGGACCGAACTGCAGAACGATGTTGGTCTTGCCGCCTTCTCCCTTGACGGTGAGATCCAGAGCATTGAGCTGGCCGTTGGACTTGTTGATGTAGAACTTAGCGGTGTACGTGCCGGGGAATTCGTCTTCGATATCGTCTTTATCGAATTCCTTCAGATCTTCCAGTAAATCCTCTACGGATTCATAGAAGTCATCCTTTACATCTTCGAAATCGTCAGGATCCATGTCGATGGCTTCAAAGAGGTCAGCGTATTCTTTGGGAAGGTTGGTCAGGAACTTCTTCAGATCCTTGTCGGACTTCACCCATTCCAGAATGGCGGTCACGATATCGTACTGTGCCTTATCATCCAGTTCGACGGAGATAATGTTTTCTTTGATTTCTTTTTCACCGAAGGTAAGGGTGCCGCTGGTCTTTTCGATCTTGGCATTCTTGGTGATGATCTTGACGATCTCGCCGTAAGCCTTGTCGAGGATCTTCTTGGCGTCCTTTCCAAGGGATTCAAGATCCCCGGTCAGATCCTTCTGGTCCAGGAGCTCGTAGAATTCCTCGGGCAGAGCGTAATCACCGTCGGGACCGAAAACGGATTTTTCCAGACGCTTGGGAAGATCCTTGAGACCGATACCGAGGGCGTCCTTGCCGAGGATCTCTTCACATTCGGCAACGATCGCATTATTCAGATCCAGGTAGAACTTGGCTTCGAGCAGATCCTTCTTCTGGTACTTTCCGCCCAGGGTCAGCGCGAACTTGGCATCATCCTTATCCATGAAGAGCGTGGCGTCTGCGGTGGCTTCCAGCTTCATGCCCAGGGAATCTTCCAGCTTGGCAATATCCTGCGTAACGGCGATGCTGCCGCCGGAGGTCAGCTTGTCGGCATAGGCGACCAGTTCGTTCTGTTCGATCGCATCGAGCGTCTTGTTGATAGCGGTCGTAACATCATCCTTGGAACCTCCGAGTCTGAAGAGAGAGCCGGATTTTCCGTTCAGAAGGAAGAATGCTGCTGCCAGCAGGGCAACAACGGCCACAGCTGCGATTGCGATCGGAAGGATCTTCTTGCCGGAAGACTTCTTTTCCTTGGCAGGCTGAGGAGCCGGCTGGGGCTGAGGCTGAGCCGCATACTGAGGCTGAGGGGCCGGCTGAGGCTGAGGAGCCGTGTACTGAGGCTGAGGAGCCGGCTGGGGCTGGGGAGCCGTGTACTGGGGCTGAGGAGCCGTGTACTGGGGCTGAGGAGCCCTATACTGGGGCTGAGGGGCGGGCTGAGGAGCTGCCTGAGGGGCAGACTGGGGAGCCGCCTGAGGAACAACGGGGTCCTGAGGACCGGTGGGAAGGGAATTCATTTCTTCCATAAGTCACACCTCACTTAGTGGCGAACCGACGCACAAGCTTCGCGGTACAGACGGTTCAGTTGTTGTATTTCTGTTATTGCATCACCGGACGAGCCGGATAACTGCCCTTTGGAAAAAACAGGAAAGAGGCTGCCGTCGAAAAGCATCAGACGGTCATAAAACGGATAGAATTCGGCGGGGTCATGGCTCACGTAAATCACGGAGCGGCCCTGCTGCTTCCATACGGGGACGAGCTGCTGCAGTTCGTCGCGGAAGCGGACATCCAGACCGGCGCAGGGTTCGTCGAGCAGGATGAGGGGAGGATCCCCCAGCAGCGCACAGCAGAGACTGACGCGGCGGGCCATGCCTCCTGACAGCCGGGCCACCTTCCTGCGGCGGAAATCTTCCAGCCCGAAGGGAAGCGGCGAGGGAACGGATACACCGGCCAGATCCGCAAAGAAGGACAAATTTGCGTCGACCGACATGTCCTCAAAGAGTGCGGTGCCCTGCGGCATATAGCCGGGGCGGCTGTCAGCGGTGATCCTGCCGGCGTCGGGCTTCAGAACACCTGCCAGCAATGCCAGCAAGGTGGATTTCCCGCTGCCGTTGGGACCGGCCAGAACCAGACATTCGCCGGGCTGCACCGTGAAGGACAGGCCCTGCAGAAGAGGCTTTTTATGATATGAGAAGCAAAGCCCTTCGACCTGCAGCATACGGCATCCTCCTGTCCCGGATACGGAATTCGGCACGGACCGGGCGGAGCGCGGACACGCGGACGCCCCCGGGTGAATCGGAAAAGCGGCACGCAGCTGCACGGAAATGCGGAAAACAGGCGGATCCGTGGGAGCATGCGGCGCAAAACGACCCGTGTTTCATAGTCCGGCTTCCAATCTGGAAGTATAATAGGCGGGAGGGAAAAAATCAAGTAAAAATGCAAAAAAGGATCGTCAGAGGCGGATATGGGACAATATTTAGGAATAAGCGGCATAAAATCGGGGCGGAAGAAAGGAAAATGGGCCTTGACTGCGCGAATGGCAGACACTATGATATGGGCAGAGAAAGAAAATTCGTCGGCGGACGGAAAAGGAGCGTATGATCATGTACAGAAAAATGCTTTCCTTCCTGGAAAAATCTCCGGTGAATGTGTGGGCGATCCGCAATGTAAAAGAAACTTTGGAGCAGGCAGGCTTTGAGAGGCTTCCCGCAGCCGGGACGGCGCTTTGCCCCGGCGGCCGTTACTATACCGAGCGCAGGGGAGCGGCAGTCATGGCTTTCCGGCTTCCGCAGGCAGCCCCGAAGGGCTTTGTGATCGCGGCTGCGCACAGCGATTCTCCCTATCTGCGCCTGATGGATCATGCGGAACTGACCGGCGAGTATGTGCGGCTTTCCGTGGAAAAGCACGGCGGCCTGATTCTGTCTACCTGGCTGGACCGGCCTCTTTCCGTAGCCGGGACTGTGATGGTAAAGACGGAAAAAGGCGCGGAGCAGCGTCTCGTGGATATGAAAAAGCCTGTAGCGGTCATTCCCAGCATGGCTCCGCATCTGAGGAAGGGCGCTCTGGACCCGGATATGAAAAAAGATATGGTCGCGCTTTTCGCGCCCGGCGGACAGGAGGGAAGCTTTTATCAGGCGGTCGCCAAGGCAGCTTCCTGTAAAGAGGAAGATATCCTCTCCACGGATCTGTTCCTGTATAACGCGGAAAAGCCGAGCGTCTGGGGTCCCGAGAATGAATATCTCTCCCTGCCGCGTCTGGACGATATGGCCGGTGTGTTCTGCATCCTGGAGGGCTTTTTGGAGGCGGAGGCAACGGACCGTATCCAGGTGATGGGGGTATTCGACTGCGAAGAAGTCGGTTCCCGGGAGCCTGCCGGCGGCGGTTCCGATTTTCTGCCCCGCTCACTTCGCCGGGTGGCGGCCGGACTGGGTGCAGACGAAGCCGCCTATGATGCCATGCTCGACCAAAGCTGGCTGATCTCTTCCGATAATGCGCATGCGATACATCCGAACTATCCCGAGCTGTTTCATCCGACGGAGTATGTGCGCATGAACGGCGGCCCGGTCCTCAAGCACTCCGTGCGCTATACCACGGATGCTGTCAGCACGGCGCTGTTCAAGGCCGTCTGCGCAGGGGCCGGAGTTCCGGTGCAGGAATATTCCAACCGGGCGGATCTGGCGGGCGGAGCGACGCTGGGTAAGATCGCCATGGAAAAAACGTCTCTGACCGCGGTGGATATCGGTATCGCGCAGCTGGCGATGCATTCCTGCTACGAAACGGAAGGGACCCGTGATACGGAATACATGGTAAAGGCGATGAAAGCGAGCTTTGAGAGCCGGGTGTGCTTTGAAGGCGGCAGCTTCACGCTGGAATAAACGGTCCGAAAAGAACCGGTACCCAGATAAAACAGATTAAATGACCGGAATGGCCCCGGGTCCTGCCTCAGGCGGGCCCGGGACCCTTTGCTTTTTCGAAATATTCAGGGGCACTGCCCGGATTTGCGGCACGGTCAGCCGAATCAGCGTAAAAGTTTATAGTTTTTTAATAATAGTACTTGAACGTTCTACTGTTATTTGCTACAATCAGCTGGACTTGCGGGGACTGTCCCGCAGGCGACCCGGAAAAGAGGGATGGGATACATGGTACAGATCGCAGAAGTATTGACGCATAAGCAGTTGAAAACCTTTGTGGAACTGCCGAATAAGATGTACCGGAAAGTACCGGAATTTGTGCCGGCAACTTATGGCGACGATATGGAGGACTGGAATCCGAAAAAGAATCCGGCCTTTGCCTACTGTGAGGCTCGCTGCTGGCTTGCCATACAGGACGGGAAGCCGGTCGGACGTATCGGTGCCATTATCAGCCGCCGTGCAAATGAAAAATGGCATACCAACCGGATGCGCTTTACGCAGATGGATTTCATTGATGACAAAGAGGTCTCGGCCGCGCTGCTCAGGACCGTGGAGGACTGGGCCCGTGAAAAGAACTGCGAGGAGGTGCACGGACCGCTCGGCTTTACCGATCTGGACCGGGAAGGTCTGTTGGTAGACGGGTATGACCGCCGCGGCTTATTTTTCACATATTACAATCCGCCGTATTACAGCGAGCATCTGAAAGAGCTCGGTTATGATAAAGATGTTGACTGGGTGGAAAATCTGATCACCCTTCCGAAGGACGACGATACCAGCCGCCTTTTGAAGCGCATCTCGGATATGTCCCTGCGCCGGCATCATCTGCACCTGACGGAACCGAAGCGCCGCAGCGAGTATAAAAAGTATATACCGGCCTTTTTCAAGCTGGTAAATGAATGCTACGCGCCGTTATATTCTACGGTCGAACTGGACAACGAGCAGATCCTGCGCTATACAAAAAAATTCGCGCCGCTTATCAATCCGAAGCTCTGCGCGCTGGTAATGGATGAAAATGACGAGATGGTCGCGTTCGGTGTGGGTGCGCCGGATCTAGGCACGGCCATGCAGAAAAGCCAGGGCAAGCTGCTGCCGTTCGGCTGGGCGAGGATGCTGTATGCGCTCAACCATAATGACACGGTGGATCTGCTGCTGATCGGCGTGCGGCCGGATTATCAGGGCAAGGCCGTCAATGCGATCGTCATGAACAAGATATTGGAAGGCTGCCATGCGATAGGGATCACGAAGGCTGAGACCGGCCCGACGCTGGAGCTGAACAAGAAGGTGCTGGCCCAGTGGGAAAAGATGGAAAGGGTGCAGCATAAGCGGAGAAGGTGCTTTATTAAGAAGATCTGAACCGCTGCGGTTCGCACTCCCTTGCGCTGCCGTTTGAACTAAGCACTACTTTTCTTTAATAATCTTTTTCCTTTATCAATCTTGCCGGGCGCGGTTAAACACTACTTTTTCTCATAATTCTATTTTCCGGGAGGCCAGGGAGGGGGCGACTGCCCCTTTCCCCCATCAACCTCTGCCGGGGCGCGGCGAAACACTATTTTTACTTCATAATTCAATTTTCCGGGAGGCCAGGGAGGGGACCGCGTTGCGAGGCCGTCCCCTCCCTGCCCCCCGGGCCCTCCCACTCTTCCCTGCACGCCTTGAGACCATTTATCGCCGATGGTCTTTTTTTTGTGGCCGCAGGCCTCGCCGCTGCGTGCCCTGCCGACCGCTCGCGACTCTGCGGAAACGCCTGATGCGTTTCCGTTCGGCGCTTCGCTGAATGCGCGGTGTTCGGTGACACCGCGCAGTTCTCGGCGGCACTTGCGGCTTACGTTGGAAAAGGGGAGGGAGCAGGGGCGGAACTTGCGGCTTATGATAGAGCTTCCGGGATCGCTCACAACGTTTCGAACGCACAGACAGCAGAGGAAGCGAAAAGAGCCATCAGCGGCCCGGTACGAACCTTTACAGAGGGAACGGTCAATGATACAATCGAGGTGAATGCGGGATTCCTGCAGAAGTCGGGGCTGAAAAGCATCGTGACACGGAACGGCGGCGGAAAGTGTTGC
>JAZLHR010000082.1:0-14478 GCA_045616945.1 Lachnospiraceae bacterium
TTTTCGTTATCGGAGAAACTCGCCTGTGTTCTTGGCATCAGCAGAATAGCTCCGGAAGATGTCATTCAGTCTCCTCTTCTTTTAAAGAAGTTCGGGTTTTAACAACGGTTTAATTTCCCATTCTAAATCCATCTGAAGCTGGATTTACTCCGGGAATTCCTTGTTTCCGGTTTATTTCACATGCAAAAAATCCTTTGATTTTCCCGATTTTCTCCTGCTTTTTCTCCTTTTCCCACACTAAATTCATCGATTTCCCATACTAAATCCAAGCGTTTATCTACTGTGGGATTTACTTTGGGAATTTACGGGTTCTTTTTCAGAGCCGCATTATTTCTCAATGTTCATCCCAATCTGTACTGCGCCCGACAGCTTTTTTCCAGTTCCGGCGCAGCCTCATGCGCTCTTCCTTTTCCATTTTCGGAGCAAATACGGTCTGCGGAGTCCTGAGCCCGCGCAGCATTTCCGCATCCGCCCATACACCTGCGGCAAGGCCGGCAAGTGCTGCAGCCCCCATCGCCGTCGTCTCGCGCACGACCGGACGGTCCACCTCGGCGTCCATGATATCCGCCTGGAACTGCATCAGGAAGTCATCGCGGCAGGCGCCGCCGTCGACCTTCAGACGGGAAATCTTCTGCCCGAGATCTTTTTCCATCGCACGCAGCAGATCCGCGGTCTGGTAGGCAATGGATTCCTCCGCCGCCCGGATCAAATGTTCCGGCTTGGTGCCCCGGGTGATACCGACAATGGTCCCGCGGGCATACATATCCCAATACGGCGCCCCCAATCCCGTAAAAGCGGGGACCAGATACACGCCGCCGTTATCCGGCACCTTCTTCGCAAGGCGGGAAGCATCGCCTGCATCCTCCAGCAGATGCATTTCGTCCCGCAGCCACTGCATCACCGCACCGCCCACGAACACGGAGCCCTCCAATGCGTAGCGGACCTTCCCGTCCGTGGAGGCCGCAAGCGTCGTCAGGAGCCCGTGGGAAGATTCCACTGCCTGCGTCCCGGTATTCATCAGAAGGAAACAGCCCGTCCCGTAAGTATTTTTCGCCTCGCCCGCTTCAAAGCAGCACTGTCCGAACAAAGCAGCCTGCTGGTCGCCTGCCACTCCCGTGATCGGGACCGAGCTCCCGTCCCATTGCATATCCGCAAAGTGCGCGCTGCTCGGAAGGACCTTCGGAAGCATGGTCCGCGGGATCCTCAATTCCCGCAGCAGGACCGGGTCCCAATCCAGCCTGCGGATGTCGAAAAGCATGGTGCGGGAGGCGTTGGTCACATCGGTCACATGCGCCCTCCCGCCTGACAGCTTCCAGATCAGCCAGCTGTCGATCGTTCCGAACAGGAGCCGCCCTTCTTCCGCCAGTTCGCGTGCACCCTCCGTATGGTCCAGGATCCACTTGATCTTGGTGCCGGAAAAATAGGCGTCCACGACCAGGCCGGTCGTTTTCCGGATATGCTCAGCCAGGCCTTTTTCTTTCAGTGCGCTGCAGATATCCGCCGTACGGCGGCACTGCCACACGATCGCGTTATATACGGGCCGCCCCGTTTCGCGGTCCCAGACCACCGTCGTTTCGCGCTGGTTGGTGATACCGACCGCGGCAATATCCCGGCCACGCAGACCGACTTTGTTCAAAGCCTCTGCCATACAGCCGCAAATACCGGAATAGATCTCCTCAGGATCATGTTCGACCCAGCCGGCATTCGGATAATACTGCCTGAAAGTCTGCTGAGCCATGCTGACGATCTCCAGCTTTTCATTAAAAATGATTGCCCTGCTGGAGGTCGTCCCCTGATCCAGCGCCATCACATACTTCATGGGTAAATCCTCTTTTTATTCTTTTTCCGCATCCCGGCAGGCTACGATATCCACGCCGAGGCCGAGGACAGCGGCGATGATAGTCTCCCCGGTCCGGACAGGCGCCGCAGCGGTCACTTTTTCCAGTTCGTCCATCACCTCAAACATTTTTCCTTTCGGCACGGGCGCGGAGGTTTTTACCGGCAGACGCGAGATGGCGGCGCCGGTCAGTTTTACGGTGCTGGTTACGGTGCGCTGCGGATGCAGCAGTTCATTCCTGCCGTATTCCGCGCCGACCGGGCAGCGATTTCCGGTCACGGCATAGCCGTTCTCCTCGTCAACGGTCAGGAGGCAGCCGTTAGGACAGCCGATACAGGTCAATTCTTTCATTCTTCCACCTCCTCAGCCGTGATGCAGATCTCACCTGACGCCTTCGCAAGCAGCTGCAGAGGCAGACTGACATGTTCCATTTCACCCGGAGCCATACGGCTGCGGGGGTAGGACGCCAATTCCTTTTCGCCGCTCCGCAATACGATCCGGCTTTTTCCGAAGCTGCGGTTCACGCGGAAGGAAAGCTCCGTCAGTTTGGCCGCGCCCTCCGGGCGGATACGCTGCGGCACCGTATAAGTCACGGGCAGCAGAGGCGTTACGGCAGTGACATTCCCCGCGGGTGCGCTTCCGGCGATATAGGCAGCAGCACAGCGCCCGGCCTTTTCGGCCTCCGCGCTGACAAAATCCACCAGGTCATGCACGTGGACCACATTGCCGCAGGCAAAAATGCCGGAGACAGAGGTCTCCATATTGTCAAACACCGCCGGTCCGTTCGTACGGCGGTCGATCTCGATGCCCGCAGCCCGCGTCAGCTCGTTCTCGGGGATGAGCCCGACCGAAAGCAGCAGGGTATCGCAGTCGAAATACATCTCCGTCCCGGGGATCGGGCTGCGGTCCGGGCCGACCTTGCTCACGGTAACGCCCTCTAAGCGGCGGCTTCCGTGGATCTCACTGACCGTGTGGGACAGATACAGCGGAATGTCAAAATCTTCCAGACACTGCACGATATTTCTCGTCAGGCCGGAGGAATAAGGCATCACCTCCACGCAGGCAAGCACCTTGGCGCCTTCCAGCGTCATGCGCCGCGCCATGATGAGTCCGATATCGCCGGAGCCGAGTATCACGACCCGTTTTCCGACCATCTGTCCTTCGATATTGACAAAACGCTGGGCTGCTCCGGCGGTCAGGATCCCGGCCGGTCTGGTACCGGGGGTAGAAATGGCTCCGCGGGTCCGCTCACGGCAGCCCATCGCCAGGATCACTGCCCCGGCCTCCAGCGCGAAATAACCATCCGCTCCGTTCATCGCGGTGATTACGCGCTCCGGACTGACCCCCAATACCATGGTATCGGACATCACCCGTACACTCGTATCCCGCAGCATTTCTATATAGCGGCCGGCATATTCCGGGCCGGTCAGCTCTTCCTGAAAACGCTTCAGGCCGAAACCGTTATGGATGCACTGATTCAGGATACCGCCCAGCACGCGGTCACGTTCCAGAATCACGATCTCCCGCTGCCCGGCTTCATAAGCAGCCACAGCCGCGGCAAGTCCCGCCGGACCGCCGCCGATAATGACCAAAGGCTTATTCTGCATGCTTCGTCCCTCCCTTGGTTGCGCCGGTCAGGATATAGCTGCCGGGTTCATCCAGCAAGATGCTCTCTATCGGCCTGCCCAGTTCTCTGGCAAGGATCTCCTGCACACGGGGGCCGCAGAAGCCGCCCTGGCAGCGTCCCATTCCGGCACCGGTGCGGCGCTTCACCGCGTTGACCGTCACTGCCGGGACCGGTGAATGGATAGCAGCTACGATCTCGCCTTCCGTAACGGTCTCGCAGCGGCAGATGACCCTGCCGTAACGGGGATCTTTGCGGATCAGCTCGTTCTTCTCCTCCGCATTCAGCCGATGCATCCGCACCACATGACGGCCGTCCCGGAAATCGGAACGTTTTTTCGCCTGCAGCCTGTCGGAAATATAAGCGGCCGCCATTTTCCCGATAGCGGGAGCCGAACTGAGGCCGGGGCTCTTGATACCGGCCACGTTGTACAGCCCGGGCACGGTACTGCTTTCCCCGATCAGAAAATCATCCTTCTTATGGTTGGCACGGACCCCGGCAAAATTCCGGATATTATCACGGAACGAAAGCGCCGGAACGGAAAGCATGGCTTTCTCGCGTACAAAATCCAGCCCGGCCTGCGTATTGCCGATCACCTCCGGGCCGGCAACATTTTCCGCGTTGGGGCCGACGATCAGATTGCCGTGGACCGTAGGCGCCACCAAAACGCCTTTCCCCAGCTCGTTAGGACACTGGAAAATGACCGAATGCACGCGGTCTCCCTCGCATTTATCGAGCAGGTAGTACTCACCGCGGCAGGGAACTGTTTCCACTTCTGCGGGGCCGACCATTTTTTCGATATCCTCTGCCGATACTCCGGCCGCGTTCACGACCCACTTCGCGCGGAATTCTCCCTGCGGCGTTTCCAGAACAAAACCGTTCCGTTCTTTCCGCATGGCAGTCACGCAGGCTTCCGTCACCAGTCTGACACCGTTGCGGACAGCCACCTCCATAAAGGCCAGCGTCATCTCCCAGGGCGACACGATCCCGGCGGAAGGGGCCCATAAACTGCCCATCACCCGTTCCGAAAGGCCGGGCTCCATTGCCAGCACCGCACTGCGGTCCAGCAGTTTCAATCCGGGCACGCCGTTCGCGATCCCCTGCGCATAGATCTTTTCAAGCGTCTTCTTTTCGCTTTCGCTGAAGGCCAGGACATGACTCCCCACCTTTTTGTAAGGAATATCCAGTTTTTCCGCAAGTGCCTCCATGGCAGCACAGCCCTCGACATTCAGGCGTGCCATCAGGCTGCCGGGCTTCGGATCGTAACCGGCGTGGATGATCGCAGAATTCGCCTTGCTGGTCCCGTTGGCTGCATCGTTGCTTTTTTCAAGCACGGCAATGTCCAGATTATATTTTGACAATTCATAAGCACAGGCCGCTCCGATCACGCCTGCACCGATGATGATGACATCTTTCAAGAAATCGCTCCTCCTTCACAGTACCAAACTTACAGACTATTATACAGCAGCGGCTGATCCGCCGCAAGTATTTTTAATTATTTTGTTAACAAACTATTAAATGATGCGTATCAAGAGCATATACAGTGCCGTTCCGGCCGAAATACTGAGGATCATATTCTTCCTCCAGCGGTGCAGGAGGGCCGTCGCGAAACCGGCAATCAATGCCGGCAAAAATGCTGCCGCGCTCGAAAAATCATAATCTTTGAAGCAATAAACGACCAAAAAGCCCATGGCGGCCGCAGGCAGCACGTGCCCCAGATATTCCACGGTCTTCGGGAGCCTGTCTGAATCCCGGAAAATCACAAAAGGCAGCCAGCGTGTCAGCCATACGGACAGGGCAAGAACGCCGACGGTAATGACCGTTTGCAGTTCATTCACGGAGGATCACCTTCTTTCCTGCCAGCAGCACGGCAATGATCACCGCGAGCGTGAGCGGCACAAACAGGCTTTTGTCCGCCAGCATCAGCACCAGGATCCCGGCCAGCAGGCCGATCAGCCCGCTCCTGAGGCCCTCCTTTGTTTTCAGCTGTTCCGTCAGCAGTACGATGAACAGCGCCGTCAGCGCAAAGTCCAGGCCTTCCAGACTGACGCTCAGGACACCGCCGAAAACAGAACCCAGCAGAGTCCCCGTCACCCAATAGCTGTAATCCAGCAATGTCACGCTGAAATAGAAGCGTTTCGGATCCGCCCCCTCCGGCACAGGAGAGGAAGACAAAATGGAAAATGTCTCATCCGTGAGGCCGAAAATCAAAAACAGCTTGGTTTTTCCGGTCCCCGCATACTTTTTCAGCATCGGAATACCGTAAAACAGGTGCCGCACACTAAGTACGATCCCTAATACAAAGGCGGAAATCGGGTCAAAGGCAGCCGCCATGACAGGGACCGAGGCATACTCCAGCGCACCGGAATAAATAAAAAGACTCATCGCCGGCGGGAGCCACAGCGGAAAGCCCTGCGTGCGCATCAGCAGACCGAATGCGAAACCCAGGAACAAATAACCGGCCATCACCGGCAGCGTATAGTGAAAAGCATATTTCCATTCTTTGTGATCCATAGTCAAACAGCCAGCTTTCTCCGGGATTTTCAGCCCCGGATCCGCACCGGGTAGGGATTGCTTTCGGCACGGTCTGCGGTCACAGGCGGATTGCCGCAATTTTCCAGCAGCACGTCAAAGGCATGCAGAGCATCCTCCGTATACAGATTCAGGTACAGCCCGCCCGCAATGACCGTATTCCGGAACACGGTCTTCACATGCAGCGGCACACGGTTCAGGCACTGCAGCTTGGCACAGCGGTAATTGTCCTGCCCGCCGTCTATCGTACAGTTTTCCACGATGATCTCCGGACCTTCCTCTTCGATCAATTTTCTTCCGGAGGCCGCATGGCCGTAAAACGCGGAGCATTTTGCACCTTCCGGTACATCCAGCATCCGGAACGTGCAGTTTTCAAAGCGGATACGGCTTTTTTGAGAGAAGCCGAAGCCGATCGTATTGTTAAAGCCTTTTCTGTCCTCGGAATAGGTATAAAAGCAGCGCACATTCCGGTAAACATGGTCCGTTCCCTGATCTTCCGGGGCATTGTGCGAGTCATCGTGGATGCAATACCGCCCGTAATGACAGCGGATTGCTATATTTTCCACGCAGCATCCGTAACGGATGTTGAGCGGAGCCCAGACGCGGGCTTCCCCGACCGTGATCTCATCCTTCGGCGGATCCCACAGCAGCGTCACATCACCGACACCGACCAGCCGGGTACAGGGCGGCAGAAAAATAACCCGAGTCAGATAGTCCGAATTGGAAATATCGTCCGGCGGCGCCTCCACTCCCAGCTGCCGGTATTCCCAATAAATATCATAAACGCCTTCGTCCAGGTAAATAGTCTTCTGCTCCGTATCGTCCTTCAGCTGCAGGCAAAGCCCGGACAGACTGGTATATTCCCGTTTTTTTCCGACAAAATAAACTTTTTCCGCTGTTTCCATACCGTCCCTTCCTCCGGAAATGACTGCGCATCTTTTCGTGAAGACAGGGACACGCCGGGGCTGCTTCTGCAGACACTCCGGCGCATCCCGAAATAGTCTTATCGATCCTCAGTCTGCTTCCGGCCGTAAGCCTCCGCAGCCTTCACGAAAGCCCGCAGGATCCCCTGCTGTGCTTCGGAGTCGTACATGCATTCCGGATGCCACTGGATACACATGGCAAAACGGTCACCGATTTTTTCCGCAGCCTCGATCACCCCGTCCGAAACGGCTGACGCGACAGCCTTCCATCCGGGCGCCGCATTTCTGATCGCCTGATGGTGGAAGGAATTGGTCCCGATGATCTCCTGACCGAAGATCTCATACAGACGGCTGCCCGCCTCGATCTTCACTTCATGGGAAGGATAATTCCGCGGGAACATGCTCAGGCGGTGTTCCTCCTTGCCGTCCGTTTTCAGGTCGGTAATCAGATCTCCGCCCTCGGCGACATTGATGATCTGGCAGCCGCGGCAGATCCCGAGGATGGGCATTTCCGTATGCTTCATCACATAACGGATCAGGGCAAACTCCGCCGCGTCCCGGCGCACCGACACAGGCGTATTCGTGCTTTTGACCCGCTGCCCGAAAAAGGCCGGGTCGATATCATAGCCGCCGGAAAGCAGTACGCCGTCCAGCCGGCCGACCAGCTCCTCCATCAGTTCGGGTGTATGATAGTTCGGCAAGATCACGGGGATCCCTCCCGCATTTTCAACAGCCGCAATATATGCATCGCCGAGGGAATGGGTCTCGGCAGGCACGAAGGGCGCCGCCAGGTTATTTTCGGAGCATGCGATACCGCAGCTGATACCGATTAAAGGTTTCATTTTTTCTCCTCCGGGCCGATACGGTCCGTATGATTATATTCTGTTCAGCGTGCTTCCGCATTTCGCCGCACGCATTTCGATCATTGCTTTGCCCTCTTCGCCGCATCCACAAAGGCGCGGAAAAGCGCCTGCTCGGCATCCGTATCATACATGGCTTCGGGATGCCACTGCACACAGACGGCAAAGCGCTCCCCGGGCTTTTCTACGGCTTCGATCACGCCGTCTGCCGCAGATACGGCAGTCACCTTCCAACCCGGCGCCGTTTCACGGATCGCCTGATGGTGGAAAGAATTCGTGCGGATCTCCGCCTCACCGAAAATATCCGCCAAACGGCTGCCGGACTCCAGCTTCACCCCATGGGCCGGATAGTTGCGGGGATACAGGTTCAGTCTGTGCTCCCCTTTGCCGACCGAGCGAAGGTCCTGGATCAGGCTGCCGCCCTCTGCCACATTCACCAGCTGAGCCCCCCGGCAGATCCCGAGCACGGGCAGCTGCGTACGGTTCATGACATATTTGACTAAAGCCATCCCGGCCGCATCGCAGCGGACAGAGACCGGTCCTGCGGTACCGGCGACCGGCTCGCCGTACAGGGCAGGGTCGATATCAAAACCGCCGGAAAGGAGCACACCGTCCAGACGGCTGACGGCTTCTTCCATCAAAGAAGGATCACGGAAGGAAGGCAGGATCATGGGAATACCGCCGGCTTTTTCCACAGCAGCGACATAGCTGTCGCCTAAAAGATGATACTCCTCCGGGACAAACGTGAATTCCGCATTTGCCTCGCAGCAGGATAACAAACTGGTGATACCGATGACCGGTCTCATATGCGCTTCCTCCTTTTTTCAGCAGCCTGAATCAGGCAGCCGGCCTCTTCCGGCCATGTGAATCGCTGTACCGAAAGCAGCCTTGTTTTTCATATATCCGCTTTCCGTGCCGCCGGAAAGCCTGCTTCTGTATGATACATAGTAACGGGAAATAATTCAACACCTGCTTGCCTGATCGGCCGTTTTTTTGTCTGTTTTTTTCTTTACCCGGCTGTTTCACGGTCATTTCTTGGGGATGATTCGCTCCTGAAAATCTGCCGGACAGCAAAAACAGCCGGGCCTTTTTGCTGACTGCCTTACAGGTATGAATGAACAGGCAGAGAAGATGTTCTTTCAGCTGGTCAATGAACTGTCAGAAAGAGACGGCATCACTGAAACACTTATGGCAAGAGATCAAATGCTTTGGGTGCGGCAGATAAACGCTGTGCGCAGCATAGCTGCAGAAACTGTAAATAATGAACTGATATTCAGATAAAGAAGAGGTCCATAGGTTTACGCCTGTCGGACCTCCTGTTCATATAAAAGCATTTTTTTATTAAAAAAGGCGATGCGCCCGTCGGAGTGTATCGCCTTTCCGAAGACAGCTGCCTGAATGCCGCTGTCCTTATTGTTTACGTGTTATCTTGTCACTTTTTTCTTCCTTTCGATCATGCCCACAAGCACTCCAGCCGCGCTGATCGCGGTAAGGCTTACCCAAAGGGCAATATCATAGGGGTCTCCGGCCTTCGGAGAAGGCCTATCCGGCTCTTCATCTCCTCCGCCAGCCTCATCCGGCGTAAAGGTCCAGGTACCGACTATTTCCGTGTCTCCGGTGATCGTATAGGAAGTCTTTTTCCAGCTGAAGGACCAGGTGCCGGGAACGTCATTGCCGTTCTCATCCTTTGCGGTTCCCTGAACGGAAGTCAGCGCCTGCGGCGTAACCACGTCGCCGTAAGGATGTCTGCTGTTGTCTGCCGGAGTCACGCTGTCATCCGGCAGTCCCCAGGTCTCATCCGATTCAACGGTGTATGTGACAGCGTACGTATCCGGCGTAAAGGTCCACTTGCCATACACGGTCGTATCGGCAGTGATCTGACTTACCGTGTCGGTAAATTTCGTATAATCACCGCTCGTTTCGGACCAGCCCTCTTCCGGAGCAAAGGTCCAGGTTCCCGGAATTCCGCTGTCATCCTTGCCGGTAGAAGTATTCCACTCGGTTTCCGGCTGAGCATTCAGAACCACAAGGCGTCCGGCTCGGAGACCGCTTACATTCTCCGGAACAACACTGTCTGCGGGGATTCCGTAGTTTGCATCGCCGGCCACGCTATAGCTAAGGGTGTAAACCTTTTCCCACTGTGCATAAAGTACCCTATTCGCATTTACTGTCAGGGTGCTGCGGCCCTCGATCTGCGGATAGAGCCACTGACCCGATCCGTCTGCCTGTGTGTTCCAACCGACGAAGCGGCAGCCGTCATTGGTGAACATGCAGGAAGGCGTTTCGTATTCCTCGCCGGGTGCGAAGGCTTTCAGTACATATTCGTAGTCTCCACTGCCGTTATTAGCGTCCAATACCACGCAGAAGCCGGACCAGATGGACTTGATGCCGTAAACATCATCGACGCCGCCATTGTCTGCTGCAAGAAGATACATATTGTTGTTTTCCGGACAGATCTTGATTCCTTCTTCGCGGCTATAGCGATCATTAGGAGTATTACTTGAATGATTCATCATTGCATCGATATACCAGCCATCATATGGAACATCGAAGGATGTACCCTCTTTAGGCTCATACCCTTCTATCAAATCGAAGATAAAAGAATTGTCTTTCTCTCCGGGAACATAGGTCCGTGGATCCTGAGTGGCGTACATTTCTGCCAAATGATACTTTTCTGTAGAAATATCATCGCCCCAGAGGCCGGCATCGTTGCCGTAGACCATGCCTGCTTTGAAATATTGAGGATCCGTCGGGTAGCTGATTTCTACGCCTCCGCCGTATCCGTCCGCATGATTGCTGAAGATCTTGCCGCCTGTAACGGTAAGCGTATATTGACATGTAAAGCCGATACCGCCGCCATTTCTTTCGCAGCTGTTATGATGGATGCTGAAATTATCATTCATGAAAATATCGCCATCGATCCAGACACCGCCGCCGTCATTTTCGGAATGGTTATAGCATATCTCCACGTTGTCGTTTATTTCGCCGTCACAGGCAAAATAAACTCCGCCGCCGCAATAGCATGAATAGTTATTCGAGATCAGTGTATTACCTCTGATAACGGCGTATTTTCCTCTCAAACGCACTCCACCGCCACCGTAATTGGGGCTAAGTAACTTTTGTTCATCTACTGAATTATTCGTGATAATGCAATCGACGATATCCGTTTCAATTCCGTTTGACCGGATTCCACTATTATGGTTTCCCGTGAAGGTACATCTGTCGACAGATACGATACTATTGTTATTGTCAATATTTACACCGGCGCCATTATTATCGATAAAACGGCTTCGATACAGCTTTATCGTTGAGGTTTCAGCCTTGGACATATAGATATTCGGACAATAAATACCGTCCTCCAAGTTGTTCTGTACGGTGCAGTTGTTCATGGTAAGATCTGCGCCGGGCTGAACGTGTACAGCTTCGTACATGTCAGTGCCTTCAACATTTCTTCCGTCTATGAGCAGATCATCCGCAATAAGAGCGGCGCCCTCATCCACCTGAAGAAGTATTCCGAAATAGGTATCCGGTCTTATGAGTCCGTGACCGTCTCCGAGAAGGAGCAGGTCGTATTTTACTTCGATAAGTCCGGAAACTTCGATATCGGCACCCAGCTGGATCTCCGGAAGCTTTGCATCCAGCGCTTCCTGCAATTCCTCGAAGCTGTTTACTATTTTGCTCGGATATTTTGCATTCAGGACAGTATCCTTTTCCACTGCGTCACCGGCGGATACCATTGCGTTAGTAGCCTCATCCATCCAGCCGACAAAGCCTGCATCGGAGCACTCGAAGCCTTCCAGGCTTCCGAAGCTCGTTCCCGCAGCCACGTTTTCCGCAGTACCGGCTGTAACGCCGTTTTTCATAAAGGTCACCGTATATTTCTCTGCAGGAGCAAAGACCGCGGTAAGCGTAATATCCGAATTGATTACGTCGTCGGCTGCCGCAAGAGATCCGTCTTCCTTCTGCCAGCCCGTGAAGCCGGTTCTTCCGTCACAGGAAGTAAAGCCGGAGAAAGCAGACAGCTTTGTTCCGACAGACTTTATTTCCTTCGTGGACGCGCCGTCACATACCCACGTTACGGCCGCATTGATCTGTACGGGGTCAGGCTCTTCATCTGTGTCCTCGATCCAGCTTGCGGTAAGAATAAGCTCGGCACTGTTGATTTCCGAAAAAACGGTATCTGCTGCATATCTGTTGCCGTCCGCATCTACCCAGCCCCACCAGAGATAATTTCCTTCGGGAGCTTCCGGCGTCTGCGGCCAGCGCGGAGCAGTGCTGTTGTAGGTTACGCTTACTCTGTCTGTCTCTTCACCGTCCGCAATGAATACGAGTTCTATGATGTCCGGAAGGATCTTCACTACGTTCGCGCCTGTCTCTGCCCAATCGGCAGGATCGGCATGGTAGCTGTTTTTGATGACAACACAGGAAAGAGTTCCGTCGATGGCTTTGCCGTCCGTTCCTCCGGTAAAGGTACCGCCGGAAAGCGTTACGGAAGATCCATCATAGGCATAAAGAGCTGCCTTACCGTCCCCGCCGTTAAAACTGCCGCTTTGAATATTTACCACACCGCCGGACCCAACTTGCAAAACAGATTCAAGAGCATAAAACTCAGCATTCTTTATGTCCAGCCGTCCGTAAATCTCATCAAAACAATACCCATAATAACCCGAAGCAGTATACTTTCCGCCGTTGATGGTAACAGTACTGCCGCTTTCTATAGAATATATGATCGTTTCGGGGGCAGTATATACACCATTGTTGATAATAATCGATGAACCGCTGTGTGCGTATTCAATAATACTGCTATTAGCAACAATAATATTCGCATTCTCTATCGTTATATCACCGTAATTGTCCCATACGATACCGTAGTACAGATCGAAATTTCCGTCCTTTACGGTAACAGTCCCCTTATTATTGTCAACCAATTCTTCAGTTACCATGCCATCGCCTGCGGTGTTTTCCACAGTAACGGAGCCATAGTTTTGGTCACAAAAATACCATTCCTCGTTCTTTACGTCCGCATTCTTAAGAGTAAGTCCGCAGCCGGCTCCTATTGTTTCAAATACGCTGCAGTCCGGTGCCGAAAGCGTATAGCCGTTGAAATCCATGGTAATGCTTCTTGCACCATCCAGGATCATGGCTGTCGATACTTCCGCATCCCTTACAAGGATCACGGTGTCGCCGTCTGCGGCAGCATTTACCGCTCCTTCCACAGTGTTATATTCATCGTCTCCGATGACCGCCACCGTATCGGGCATAAACTCGCCTCTTAAAAGGAGATAGATGGTGCCCTCAGTCGTGGTAAGAGTAAGCAGGTTTTCGCCGAAGCTGGCGTTCTTCTGTATTACCCAGTTGCTTCCATCCCGGGAAGCAGACACTGCTACCGTATTGGATACGTCTATGCTGCTGCAGTCGGAAGCATCATAAGAAGCGCCGCAGGCAGCAAAAATATCGGAAAGCAGAACGCTGTCTGCCCCGTCCAATTTATATGTAAGGCACTCTCCGATGATTACCTGCTGCGCACCCGCCGTTATTCCGTCCGCAGGGATACAGGCGGAACCGGAAGGAATGGTGATCCCGCCGAAATAGGAAGGATCATCCGAATTGAAAGCGGGGTATCCGTCAGGACCGACAAAAATACCCTCGGAAATCGTTAGATCTGCCGATCCGGAAAGATAAACCGCAGCACCTCCATACTCCGGGTCAGAGCCGGTATAGGTGCCTCCGTTGATCTCCACATGGCAACCTTCATAAAGACATAACGCACGATACTTCGCGTTTATGGTTACATCATTCAGGATAATCTTTCCGGGAAGATCGGAACAGAATCCATCATTACCGGTAATGGTGAACGTTCCTCCGTTGATGGTCACCTTGTCCTCATCTGTCTCCATTCCGAAAATGATTTCATCTTTGGATGTATACGTGCCTCCGTTTATCTCAACATAACCGGCTTCGTAGATGTAGCCGACGATATAGCAATCGGAAACCACTTCGGAATCATTGATCTCTACCGTTCCGTAATTATCGTATACAAGCGCGTATTCAACTATGTAACTTCCACCGTTTACAGTTACACTTCCGTAATTGTAATCTACTAACTCATTGCATATTATGGATTCCCCGTCGGCTGCAGATGCAACAACAGAACCTTTGTTGGTTCCGACAAAGTAATACGAGGCCATGTCTATGGACGCATTGACCAACTTCAGGCCGGCATTTTCCCCTACATTAAACACGCCCCATTCACCGGAGTTACGATTAAAATCTTCCGATGCCGTCATCGTAAATCCGTTAAAATCCAGAGTCAAATTTATATTATCTGGAATAGCGATGATATCTTCCGCACACACGTCCTTCTGGAGAACGATTGTATCGCCGTCGGATGCTGCCGCGACTGCGTCTGCCAGAGCAGAATACTCCGCGCTCCCGATGGCGGCTTCGCCAGTACCTCCGCTCGGCGCCGCAAGGGCCAAAACCGAAAATGCGTTCAGGATCATTACCGCTACAACAAAAGCAGCAGCAAATTTCCGCAATGCTCCTTTTCTCATTCGTTGCACTCCTCGTATTATAGTGTCATAGCCTTTTCTTTACCTTTTCTACAGGTTAGGCTATGCTGTTGAAGATGCTGTGGATTGGTTTTGAACTCCTACCGCATTGACGGTTTCAGAAAGGCTCCAACCACAGCCTCTTTGTCTA
>JAZLHR010000083.1:0-3668 GCA_045616945.1 Lachnospiraceae bacterium
GTATTTTACCAGCCTTCGCCTGCCGGTTCCCGCCAGACGGGGGCTGTTCTGTATTCGGAAAAGAATATGCTTGATAAGAGGTAAAGGATGAAAAAACATTTTATCGCAAGATGTGCCTGTGCCATGCTGGCAGTGCTGCTGGCAGTCTGCACAGGGCTTCCGGCCTCCGCGGCGACGATAGGCCGCAGAGACCGTTATACCGTGGACTGCAAGGATGCTTCCGCGCAGTTCACCGTGTGGCCGGAGGCACCGGACACGGAAGTCGAAGCGGCGATCGTGCTGGAACTCAATACAGGCGTTATCCTGTATGAGAAGAATGCTCACAAGCTGATGTATCCGGCCAGCATGACCAAAATCATGACGGGGCTTCTGGCTGCGGAACGCTGCAGTCTCGATGAGATCGTGACGCTTTCGCACGCATCGGTGACCGACCTGGCCCCCGGCGGCTATGTGGACGGGTATTATGAAGGAGAGACGCTCTGCGTAGAGGATGCCCTGTACGCGATGATGCTCAATTCCAACAATACGATCGCTTACGCGCTGGCGGAGCATATGGACGGCACCGTCGAGAATTTTGTGCGCCGGATGAATACCCGTGCGAATGAACTCGGGCTGCAGGATACCGATTTCCAGAATCCGAACGGGCTCAATGATTCCCGGCACCTGACGACCGCTTATGATATGGCCATGATCCTCTGGGAAGCGATCCAGAACGATACTTTCCTGCGGATTGCAAGTACGCTGGATTATTCGTTCAGCCGCAATCTGAAGCTCGTGCCCTCCATCGACTGTCACCATACCGTCTTCCAAATGGACCCGGCAAGCAGCTATTACGACAGCCGCGTGGTCTGCGGCAAGACCGGATTTGTGGATGAGGCGGGATATTGTCTCGCAACCTATGCCGCGGACGGAAATCTGGACCTGATCACGATCACGATGAATTCTCATTCTAAAAACCAGGCTGCAAAGGACAATCTGGCTCTTATGGACTATGGGTTCGACAATTTTGTGATCGTAGGCCTGCCGGTTTCATCCGGAACGCAGTACAGTACGACCTGGCCGGTAGGCAGCCAGGTGGCGGATGTGACCTTTTATCTGGAATTCCCGCAGACACAGAACTGGACCAATCTGATCCTGACGCCCAATTCGCTGCTTTCCGGCAGCTGGGAAGAAGAGGTGTTTTTGGCGGGCGATAAGTTCCACCTGAAATATACGCTGGGCGGGGAAGAAATGGTCGTTTTCCCGCTGAGTATCGTTTCTTCTTCGATGAATCTGTTTGAGGAACCGACCGAGCCGGCATCGGAATCATCCCCTGAATCTTCACCGGAAGCTTCCACGGAAGAACCGCAGCCGACGGAGGAGCCCACCCCGGCCGAAACTCCTGCGGAAAGCACGCAGGAAGCGTTCGAATCCGGAACGGAGACCCAGTCCGCAGATACGTCCTCAGAGGCTTCGGAAACCGATGCGGATGCGCGTCTGGAACAGCTCATGCAGGATAAAGAGGCTTTGGAGAAGTCCGTGCGCAAGCTCACTATTTTGCTGGTGGTGCTGGGCGTCCTGCTCCTGATCGCGGCCGCCGTTCTGGCTGTCGTGCTCAATCTGAACAGAAAATTGAGGGATGTCCTTCTGGATTCGGTCCCGGAAGAGGACGGCGCCGAAACAGACCGGGAAGCTTCGGAAGAAGATGCTGCGTCCGAAAACGGGGATCCTACCGAGGAAGCCGGGGACTCGTCCGAGGAAGCTGACACGAATGCTCCGAAGGCGGAAGAGGAACAGCCGGACACCGATAAGCAGACATTATCTTAAATGCGGCAGAAAAAGGAGTCAGTCATGCAGGAAACCATCAGGATCCGATATCTTTCACCGGATATTGAGAAGCTTTGCTACGTGGACGGGAAATCCGACTGGATCGATCTGCGGGCCGCGGAAGAGGTGCATTTTGAAAAAGGGGAATTCAAATTGATCCCGCTGGGGGTCGCCATGCAGCTCCCGGAGGGATATGAGGCGCACGTGGCGCCTCGCAGCAGCACCTATAAGAACTTCGGTCTGATTCAGGTCAACAGTGTCGGCGTGGTCGATAATTCCTATTGCGGCAGTGATGATCAATGGTTCGTTCCGATGCTGGCTCTGCGGGAAACGACCGTGCATGTGAATGACCGCATCTGCCAGTTCCGCATCATGAAAAACCAGCCGGCTGTTCATTTTGAGATCTGTGAGCAACTGGGAGACAGTATGCGGGGCGGCTTCGGCAGCACCGGAATACGGTGATTTCAGGCGGAAAGGAAGAATGATCCTATGGATAAACAGCTGATCAGGGAACGTGTCCGGAAGCTCGTTCCGCAGATGGAGCAGCAGGCATTTGCGATATTTGACAGGCCGGAATGTGACGGAAAAGAATATTTTGCCGCCGGGCTTCTTGCAGATGCGCTGGAGGCGGACGGTTTTGCGGTAGAACGCGGTATCGCGGGGCTGGAAACGGCTTTCCGCGCCGTCTGGAAGCACGGGGAAGGCGGGCCCAATATCGGGATCCTGGCGGAATATGACGCGCTTCTGGGGATCGGACATGCCTGCGGACATCATATGCAGGGACCGGCCGGAATCGCTGCGGCGGCGGTCATCCGGGAGGCTGCTCTGGAGCAGGATATTCCCATGACGCTGACGGTATACGGTACGCCGGCGGAGGAGACCTTCGGGGGCAAGATCCTGATGGCTCAGGCGGGCTGCTTCAGCGAGCTGGATGTTGCGCTCGGCTGTCATGCCGGCGGAAAATCGGCGAAAGTCGTGGGGACTTCCCTGGCGGTCGCGGAATATTTTGTGCAGTTTCACGGGAAGTCTGCCCACGCGGCAGGTTCGCCCGAAAAAGGCCGCAGCGCGCTGGATGCACTGCTATTGACATTTAACGCGATCGAATTCATGCGCGAGCATGTGCGGCCTACGTCCCGCATGCATTATAATATCGAGACCGGTACCGGCGCTCCCAATGCGGTGCCGGATTCTGCCGCGTCGAGGATCGTCCTGCGCAGCCCCAGCCTGACCTATCTGAAAGAGGATATGGTCCCCCGTTTTATGGATATTCTGAAGGGGGCTGCTTTGATGACAGGTACGACCTATGATGTGGAGGAAAGCCCGATTTTTGAGCCCAGTATGCCGAATACGGTGCTCAATCAGATGGCAATCGATCTCTTCCCCGAACTCGGTCAGACGGATTTTCTGACGGATCCGAACGGAAAAGCCGCGAACGGTTCGACCGATTTCGGAAATGTCACCCGTATCGTACCGACCGGCTATTATCATACCGCATATAAAGATGCAACGGGCCATTCGCAGGCCTGGCTGGATGCAGGCAAAACGCAGGCTGCATCCGACTATATGTTCTCCTCCGCAAGTCTTTTGGCAATGATTGCCATAGAGCTCCTGGAGGATCCCTCGAAGGTCGCTGCGGCTCGCCTTGATTGGGAAAAACGTCTGGCTGAAGAAACAAAGTGAGTCTGACTGCCCTGCGGCGGTTATGATCGGAAAGCAAAAAAAGGGGCTGTAAAAAAACTCAGCCCGTTAACTAACCCAAACGGCAGAGCCGCAAGTGCAAGTTGCTTGCGGCTCTGCCGTTTTTCCGCCCACTCTCAGGAAGAAGCTTTTTTCTATGCAAAAACCGCCGTAACCATAGCGAT
>JAZLHR010000084.1:0-5902 GCA_045616945.1 Lachnospiraceae bacterium
GAAGCCAGTAGGTGACCCTGTCAGACAGGGCATCCACCACAGCTTTCGTAAAGTCGGCAAACAATGGCACAATGGTCCCGGACAGCCAGCCGCCTTTTTCCTGAACCCAGACAGGCAGATCCCAATGGTAAATGGTCACCAGCGGCTCGATGCCGTTCTTCAAAAGTTCGTCGACCAGATCAGAATAAAACTGAATTCCCTTGGGATTCAGCTTTCCCTCTTCCGGGAAGATTCGAGACCAGGAAACAGAGAAACGATAGGATCTCAGCCCCAGTTCCCTCATAAGCAGCACGTCTTCCCGCCACCTATGATAGTGGTCGCAGGCAATATGACAGTCCGCGCCGTCCTTTATTTTGTCCTTGGGCGCAACATCCCAGATGCTTGGGGTTCTTCCGTCCTCGTCCCAGCCGCCCTCGATCTGAGCGGAGGCTGTTGCGGCACCCCAGAGGAAGTCCTTCGGAAACGTCATAGTCATTTTCTCCTTCTCAGCCGATCGTTAGAAGCACAACATCATTGGTATGCATGGACAGGCTGATTCGTGTTTTTCCATCAGAAACGGCAAAATCCACAGGCTCTGCTTTCAGAGCGGTCTCCTGCCTGATCTGCTGCACCTGTGCCTTGGAGAGGTAATCCGGTGACCCCATGGAAATCCAGGCGGCTTTCGGATTGCAATGGGTGTCATCGATCCGCTGGATACTGACCGATGCGGCAGCACAATTGACTTCTACCGCGATATCGTGCTTCTCGTTTTTGAAATAGTCCTGATCCTGCGCGTAAATCAGCACCTGTGTTTTCTCTCCGTCTACAAAAGCTGCATATTCCACCGGAGCATTGGTCCGCATAGGCAGGGAAAGACGGTTTTTATAAAGCTGTGAGAGGATCTTGAAGCCCCAGAAATTCGGCTTGGGGATGCCGTCGTTGGAAACAATACCGAAGCTGCCCACAAAGGGTCTCGGCAGCATAAACTGTTCCTCAAAAAGATCCGAGCAACACCAGAACATATATCCGTCCGCAGCACCGTTTAAATCCATGACGGATTTCACCGCAAAGGCAGCAGAGTATTTTTCATCATGCACCGGAGAGCCGAACACCGCCATGGAATTCCATTCGGTAATCAGCAGCGGTCTGTCTCCGATTTTTGCCTTGGCCTGATCATCCAGTTTCGCCAAAGTGCCTTTGTCCCACCGCTTGAAATCCTCCGGCAGAAAGAACATATCCGTCATCGCTTCACTGAGACGCTTACCGGTTTTGACGGCATTCTGAGAAGCTGTCAGCATGTGCTTCACATTTTTCATGTTAACAAAATTGCCGAAGGCATCACCCGGATAATGATGCGTGGAGATAAAATCGCAAGGGACCTCATGTTTCTCAACAAAGGCCACGAATTCCTCCAACCACAGACAGGCACTGGTGGATGGACCGCCTACCCGCAGGCGGGGAGAAACCGCCTTGACGGCCTTTGCCGTGGTTTCATAGAGCCTAAAATAGTCCTTCTTGCTTCCTGCGAAGAAGCAGGAGAGATCCGGCTCGTTCCACACCTCAAAATACCAGCTGCTGACCTCTTCCTCACCGTATCGGTCCAGCAGAAAACGAATAAAACTGTGGATGTACTCTGCCCAGCTTTCCAGAGATCCGGGCATGGTGATATTGGGATCATACCGCAGCCCCAGCTTTTTCCCGCCGGCAAGAGCGCCGGGCATGAAGGACAGCTCGACAAAAGGCTTAACTCCGCAGGCAAGCAGATTGTCATAGACATGACCCACCTGCCGGAAATTGATTTCCCTGATCTTGCCCGCTCCGGGAACGGAGCGAAATGCCCGATAGTCGCTCATCCGCTGATAGGTCAGCATATCATCGTCGAAAATTCCGTGGCAGCGTATGAACTGAATACCCAGTTCATCATGTGCCAGCTTGATATGCTCACAGACATCGTTGCGGTGAAGCAGGTAGGCGTGATCATTGCCCAAGCCCATTTGCCAGCTGTAATCTGTCGGCCGGGTGGGAGCGCTGCGATCAATTTGTAGCTGCTGCATGTTCTCCTCCAAATACAAAGTCCAAAATATCCAGCCTTCCGGAGTGTATTTCGAAAATCAGCGCACCCGTCCCGGTTATGTTCAACGGACAGGTGAAGGCGGTAAAGCGGGTTGTGTCTACCGTGATTTCTTCCCCGTGAATGCAAATGGTACCCCGGCCTCTGACGCGAAGAGTAATCGTCTTTGCATGTGAAAAATCAAAATACTTATAGATAATCGTTGTACCGGCATAAGCATTTGAAACGATCTGGGCACCGTTTTCCTCCGTGACTTGAGGATACTTTCCCCGATGCCGCAGGCCGAGCGGGATCCGCTTCCCGGTATAGAGGTTGCAGCAGATGGACGCAGGGTATGCTCCTTCTGCTGTCAGGGGCTTTTCGTTCAGACCGCAGGAGGTGATTTCCACTTGCCGAACCGTGCCGTCAGCGGCGATCTCAATGGGCTCTGCACAGGCTTGCCGGGAAAAATCGGTGGTGTGGGTACAGCGATGATAAAAGATATAGTACTGTCCGTTGATCGCCTCAATTCCGCCGTGGATGGTTCCTGCGGGAGCCTTTGGAATTCTGTTCCCATTCAGGCCCAGATCGGCGTTGGAAATGATCACTCCCCGGCATTCAAAGCCGCGGTCGGGAAATCGGCTGGTTGCATATGCAAGCGCATTGTCCCGTCCGGAGGAATAGACCAGATAGTACAATTCTCCGATTTTTCGAATGGAGGCAGCCTCATAAAAGGGGTGTTTATACAGCAAGCTTCCTTTGGGGGCCGTTGTGATGCTGTCCAGAATCAGCTTCGGTTCGCCTTTGACGGTCAACATATCCTCTTCCAGCTCTGCATAAGCGCAGCCGTTGATATTTGGCTTTGTGTTTTTTATTTCCGAAATATCCCGCAGGAAAATCCTGCTCTGCACAAGATTATAAAGAGGTGACAGAAATCTGTTTCGAAAATCCCGGTTGATCGACCAGCCGTAATACAGTCGGATATGACCCTCATCGTTGATCACCGCAGGATCATTGGTAAGAAACCGGAGCATGGGCGTTCCGTCCGGATTGCGAACATCGCCGAGATACGTAAAGGGACCTTCCGGGCAATCGGATACGGCGACGCTCATGGGGCCGAAATTTCTGGTATTCGGTCCCATAGCAACATAATACAAATAAAACCTTCCGTCATTGCCTCTTACACAGTCCGGGGCATAGAGATCCACCGGTTTTCCCGGCTTTGAGCGGGGATCCTGCTCTTTTCGATAGCTCACCCCATGGCACTTCCAGTCAGACAAATCATCCACCGGAGCAGACCAGACCGTATAATCCTGTACACAGAAGCGGTCAGATCCCGCCTTGTCATGAGAGCCGTAAAGATACACCCTGTCGCTAAATACGTGGGGCTCCCCGTCGGGGATATATTCCGTTAAAGGCAAAAACGGATTAAAAACTTGTTCCTTCATTTTCAGAACCCTTTACAGGTATCGCTGGAAAAGATCAGCTGCAGAACTCTTCCGGCGCTGATGTTCAGCGCCTGCCTGTCCAGCTTATTTTCCTTTAAGGCCTTATCCAGCGCTTTGGCAACGGCTGCCGTGCCGGGCATGATAAGATCATTGCCGGCGTTTATGGCATCAGCATAGGAGCACTGCTCCACTGCATTCCAATCGCTCATCACAAGGCCGGTAAAACCCCACTCCTGGCGCAGCACGCGGGTGCACAGGTCATAGCTGCTGCACACATATTTGCCGTTGACCCGGTTATAACTGGACATGACCGTCCATGGCTTTCCTTCGGTGACAGCAATACGGAAAGCTCGAAGATATATCTCCCGCAAGGCTCGCTGGGACACATTGGCTGATACGCCGATACGGTTATCCTCCTGATTATTGCAGCAGAAATGCTTGACGGATACGCCCACACCGCCCCGGCTCTGGACGCCGCGTGTGATGGCGGCTGCCATTTTTCCGGAGATGAGAGGATCCTCGGAATAGTATTCAAAATTGCGTCCGCAGAGGGGATTTCTGTGGATATTCAGCCCCGGTGCAAGCCAGACGGAGACACCGATTTCCAGCATTTCCTTTCCCACGGCAGCACCGATCTGCTCCAGCAGTTCTTGGTTCCATGTCTGTGCCTGCACTGTCTCGCTGGGCCATGCAGTCATGTAGCGATAAACACGCCGCCCATGTCCCATGACAAGCTTCAGTAATCCCTCAGTTTTCTTCAGCCATCCCCAGCGCCAGTCCTCAGGCAAGCCGTTGGGATAGCCGGGAAGACCGCTTTTCATCGCAGCGGTTTCCGCAACTACGTTTAGTCCCGCAGGACCGTCAGCCAGCACAATATTGGGGATGCCTTTCTTCAGCAGCTTCGTGCAGGTGCGACCTGCGGCCCCCATCACATTATTGTAGCATCGGATGGAATAGCCGCCGCCCACGACGAGCCGGATCCTATCCCGATCCGACAGCTTTTCCAAAAGCTTTGCAACCTTCGGGGTGAACGGCTGTCGGTAAGGTTCGCGTTCGCTGCTTCCGACAGGCTTCACCGTTTCTAAAACGCATTCCTGTTCGATTGTGAGCTTGCCGCAGGGTGACTCATTCAAAATCAGCTGATATTCTCCCGCCTCCAGAAGGAAGGTGGATCTTTCTTCGTCAAACGTGGCAATATCCTCGAAGCTGAAGGGAATGGAAAGAGTTTGGCTCTCCCCGGGAGAAAGAAGCGCGGTCTTGGCAAAGGCTGCCAGACTTCTTTCCTCGTGACCGGGTTTGACGATATAGAGCTGGAGCACCTCTTTGCCGGGGCAGCCGCCGGTATTTGTAACGGTGACTGTGATCTCCTTCCGGGAAACAGCCGTTATCTTTCGGTCAAAGCCGGTATAGCTCAGACCATAGCCAAAGGGATAGCGGGGCCGGATGCCCTGCTTATCAAACCATCGGTAGCCCACGTAGATGCCTTCTGCATAGTCTTCATTGTCAAGGTCGCCGTTTCTGTGACTGAAAGTGTCGGCACCGGGATAGTCCTCGTAGCGGAATGCCCAGGTGTCGGTCAGTCTGCCGCTTGGGCATACCTCGCCTGAAAGAATATCCGCCAACGCATTGCCGCCTTCCATGCCGCCCTGCCCGTAATAGAGGACAGCATCCACCCGTACCTCGCCCAGAATGGAAAGATCCATCACACTGCCGCAGTTGAGGACCAGAATCAGCTTCCGATAGTGGGAAGATAAAGTCCTCAGACTCTGTTCCTCCACATCAGAAAGCAGATAGTCGCCCTTTTCCACCCGGCGGTCAAAGCCTTCACCGGCCTGCCTGGAGAGGACATAGATGGCAGTGTCCGTTTCTTCTGTCAGCTCGTCCGGAAGGATCGGTGTACAGGCGGGATACGGCTTGGGATGTTCCCCGATATAGATGAACATCTGCATGGTCTGAATGAGATTGTATTTCTTGATATCCGCTTCCAGACCATCACGCCAGAGGGTAATGTCGGTATTATATTTTTCTTCGAAGCGGTCCATCCACAAAGTGGTTGGGAAGGAAAAACCGGCGTTTTTCAACCCTTCTTCGATGGACACGCTGTGCCGTTCATGGACATCTCCGCTGCCGCTGCCGCCTTTCACGGTCATGCGGCTGCCGGGGCCGTAAAGGGCAACGCGGCAGCAGGAAAGAGGAAGGACTCCGTCATTTTTCAGCAGGACGATGCCTTCTGCCGCTGCCTGCCGGGCAAGCGCCTTGTGATCTTTTTCCCGCCGGGATTCCTCCGGGGAGCTGACTCCGAAAGCCTGATAGCGTGCCATATCGGCATCCCCCTTACTTTTTCTTTTTGGCCTGCTTTGCCAGATACTTTGCGTTCTCTGTTTCAAAATCCAGGCCCTTTTTCTCACAGCGCGCCTTCAGATCG
>JAZLHR010000085.1:0-27140 GCA_045616945.1 Lachnospiraceae bacterium
TGGCTGGCACGCAGTGGGGCAATAAGAAATACATGAACATGAAGCACTTGGAGGCGATGGATGACACCGCCTCCCTGGCGGGCTGACTTCATTCAACACAGAGTCTGCAAACTATTTTGCGCATAAATCTTGACAGTACCAGCATCTAAAAAGGCGGGATTTCGCAGTCCCGCCTTTTTGCGTTTTTGAGGATCAATAGCCGACCTTTTCCCAGCATTCGAAGGGAGCAGCCAGCTCTTCGCTGATATAGACCTGCGTCTTCTGGGTCTGGAGCATGGTGCTGGGGATATAAGGCGTCACCGGACCGTGCGTCACAAGACGGCTGGTCATTCTCTGCCAGGAAGAGAAGGTACCGCAGGTCGCAAGTGCGTGGACCTCGATGCGCTCCTTCGCATGCAGGACATCACGCGGGCCGATTGTGGCGGCACAGGGCGGTACGTTGGCGATATCGCCGGACTGACCGAAGGTGCCGTTCAGGGAGTTCTGCATGATGGTCATGGGATGCAGCTTGACGATCTGTGCGGGCTGATTCAGCCATTCCTCGATATCGCCGCTGCCGATGAATTCCGGGATCGGATCCACAAAGGCCATGTGGCCGGTCCAGCCGGGCGAAGTAGAGGCGATATCCGCGCCCTGTCCGTCGGTGATATCTTCGATGATCTTGGAATAATCCTTGATATTGGCGTTGGTCGGGTAGTGGACATTTTCCATGGGCATGCGGAGCTTTTCGTCGATCTGGCTGTAGAAATACTTGATCAGGGAATGCGCGAAGCCTGCCTTGTAGGTGATGGGGGCGATGTTGCCGTCCTGGTCGGCCCATTCGTCTTCCGCGATCAGGTGGACCTTGGAGCAGTCAACGCCGAAATAGTTGATCAGCTGGGACAGGGGGATATAGGTCTCGGGCTCGGGGTTGCCGAGGATCATGGAGAAGGACTTGCCGGCTTCGGACGCAGCCTTCAGACGGGAAAAGAGGGTAGCGATGAGCACGGGATGCGGGTTCATCATGACTTTGACCGTGAACTCGGGATGCCACCAGGGCTCTCTCTTTTCAAGGTCGGTTCCGGAAAGGCTGCGGACATATTCACAAACCTTTTTGTCTTTGAACGGGACGAAATCTGCAGGCTGGAAATCAAAGCCGGTTGCTGGATCGGTGATAAATTGGTTCATATGGCACTCCTTTTATGATTATTGCAGTCTTACCGGACCCTTTGGCCGGCAAGGAAGACTGCTTTTAAGCTGAATTCGGCATCCACGAGGATGAGATTGGCTTTGTATCCCACTGCAATGCGGCCGCGGTCTGTCAGACCGAGCACGGCGGCGGGGTTGGAAGAAGCAAATTTGAATACCTGACACAAAGACGCGCCGATGTGGATCATCATGTTGCGGCACGGGCCGTCCAGGATCATTTTGGAGCCGGCAATCTCGCCGCTGAAATCGAAATTGATATCGTCGGCGCCTTCGTACAGGCCGCCTTCCGGTATCGGTCCGTGATCGACGAAGGCATCGGAGATCAGGATGATCCGGTCGTCGCCCTTGATCTTCCGGATCAGGCGGAGCATGTACGGCGCCACATGGATGCCGACCTTATCGCAGATGAGCTCCGTGTAGATCTCATCATGATACTGTGCGGTCTCGTCCACACAGGCGGTGCGGCATTCGGGATATTTGTACAGAGTGCCGGTCGCGTTGGTGTGATGAGTCGCGAGCTTCAGCCCGTAGGACATGAGCGCTTCGATCTGCCCGGGCTCCGCCTCACTGTGCGCGACGGAAAAGACGGCCGTGGGGGACCTTTTTTTCACATCGGCTGCAAAAGAGGCGATGTTTTCGCGCTCGGGAGCAACGCACCATACCCGGGCAAAATCGCCTGCCGATTCGATGATCGGCAGATAATCGGCGGGATCGACGGGCCCTTTCCAGGGATTGTTCTCTTTGTTGCAGCCGAATTTCGGGTTCAGATAAGGGGCTTCCATATACAATCCGAGGATATTCGGCGCTTTTCCGCTTTCGGCGGCTTCCCTGACCGTACGGATCTGCCGCAGAAGCTCTTCCCTGCCTACGTTGAAATACAGAGCCGGCAGGACATCGGTCACGCCGTGGGACAGAACGGCCGCGGCTGCCTTGACGGGATCCTCATAGAAGAATGTTTCTCCGTCCGAATGGGTATGGATATCGATCAGACCGGGACCGATATACGCCCCCTGCGCGTCGATGATCTCCATGCCTTCCGTATCCAGATGTCTGCCGAGGGCGGCGATCCTGTCGCCTTCCAGGATCACGGTTCCGTCCGGGATGATATGATCGGGCTGAATGATTTTGGCGTTGATAATGGCTTTCATGATCTTTGCTCCGCTTTGAAGTACTGCCCGGCGGCACTGCGCCGCCGGGACAATTGTATCATGGGAACGGAAATGTTTTGTACATAATATTACACGATTTGTACAATTATCGGTGTACAGCCCGGAGCAGCGGGGTCTCATCAATTGATATGTTTTTGAATTTTCTGCCGGATGATTTCCCGGAAAAGGCCTGTGAAGGGGGGGGAACCGGCAATGATTTTTAGGCAGTTCCTGATTTTGCCTGCCATTGTTTGTTTGATAAGGGGAAAAGGCGCTTTCACAAAAAAATGAGAGGCATATCAATATTTTTTCTTCAAAAAACATACAACTGTTTTCTTGACAAAACGAGACGGAAATGTTACTAATATGAAAACGGAGGTGGAGGTTTAGTCTTATCTGTATCAGCGGGCGGCTGCGGAACGAAGGTTCTGTTCGCTTTCCCTGTGGGAAGATGTTGTCTTTGCCGAAGCTTTTCTGGCCTGTCGGTCAGCGCACTTTACAGCCCGTGCTGAGGCTGAAGAAAGAAAAGGAGAGAAACAAATGAAGAAAGCACTGTCTATGCTGCTGGTATTGGCAATGGTTCTTTCACTTGCGGCCTGCGGCGAGAAGCCCGAAGAGACCAAGGGTGAAGACACTCCGTCCAGCACCGAGAAGGAAGTTATTTCTTCCACCATCGAGAAGCAGTCCATGTCTGCCGATGCTGCGAAGGAATACAAGGAAGAGATTATTGTTGGTATGGGTACCAACGATAAGTTCGATCCCCTGGAGAAGATGGCCAACGCTCCCGATACCATCGGCAAGCTGGTTTGGAATCAGCTCGTTCAGCTGGATCTGGAGACTATGACCGTTTTGCCCGAGCTGGCAAAGTCCTGGGAAACCATCAGCGTTAAGGAATACAAGTTCAATCTGCGTGAGGACATCGTATTCTCCAACGGCGAGAAGTTCACTTCCGCTGACGTAGCCTGGTCCTTCCAGGGCCGCCGCGCTGCCGAGGAAGCCAACGGCAACAAGGCCCTTACCTCCAACAACGCCGTTTACAATGCTCTTGAGAGCATTGAATGCCCTGATGAGCATACCGTTATCTTCCATCTGAAGGACGGCGATGCCGACTTTATCAACCGTATCGTTACCTCCCCTTATTCCATTATGTGCAAGAAGGCCTGCGAGGCCGATATGGAAAAGGGCTGGTGGATCGGCACCGGCGGCTGGGTTATCGACGAAGTGGTCCTGAAGGATCACTGGACCTTCCATCGCAATGATACCTCTTGGGTTTATGAAGAAACCGGCCTGACTCCTACCAAGAAGCTGACCATCAAGTGCTTTGCTGAAAGCGCCAGCCGTGAGGCGGCTCTGCAGGCGGGCGAAATCGCTGCCTGCGGCATCAGCGCCGAGGGTTTTGATGTTATGACTGCCGATCCCAACGTACAGACCTTCCGCTTTGCGGCTGAGACCCTGTACTTCCTGATCTTCAACATGAAGAGCTCCAAGGTCGGCGGCTATACGGAGGAGCAGAAGAACTTCCGTAAGGCTATTGCTTACGCTATTGACCGTGAAGCCATCAACCAGGGCTACTTCGGCGGCTTCGGTGAGATCACCAACACCGTATGGGGCAAGGCTCAGTACGGCAAGATCGATGACAAGGAATTCGGCGACAACCTTCTGAAGTATGATACCGCCAAGGCTCAGGAATACCTGCAGAAGTCCGGCGTGGATCCTACCGGCATGAAGCTGACGATCCTTTCCGTTACTTCCTTCGAAGATATGTGCACTCTGGTTCAGGCTATGCTGGGCGAAGCCTTCGGTATCGAATGCAAGATTGAGACTTCTGACTCCACCACGATGAACACCCGTGCGAACGACAACCGTACCGATAAGACGAAGGACGATTTCGATCTGATTGTTTACAACATTTCCCTGCAGGTTATCGGTGACCGTTTCCACTTCACCTCCGATATGACCAACTCCACCAACCGTGCGGCTTTTACCACCGAACGTCAGCACGAGCTGTATGACCTGGCTCTGCAGACTCCTGATGGTCCTGACCGTCTGGATATGTACAAGGAGATCCAGCTGATCATGAACGATAACATGGCTTATATGCCTTGGTTCTACGGCTGCGAATGCACGGCTCAGTACAAGGGTGTCGGCGGTATTACCTGGTCGCTGGATACCAAGCCGGATTATACTCATATCTACTGGGAGAAATGATCTGAACAAGCTGTCGGTCTGAGAGCCCGTGGGGGCTTTCGGGATCCGGCGGAATCTCAGGAGGGCGCAGGGCGCCGCGTGCGCTTTGCGCCCTCTTTCTATTCACAGGGAGAATGAAATATGCTGAAATATTCCATTAAACGACTTCTCCTCCTGATTCCCGTACTGATCGGTGTATCTTTCTTCATCTTTGCTTCCATGAACATGGCAAAGGGTGACTTTGTAGATACACTGATTACCGAGGATATGACGGATGATGACATTAAGGCCCTTCGCGAGTATTATGGCTTAGACAAGGGGCTGATGGTCCGTTACGGGAGATATATCTGGAATCTGCTCCATGGTGATATGGGCGACTCCTACTCCTTGAAGGAGCCGGTATTCAAGACATTTAAGGAACGTATCGGTGCGACGTCGTATCTGGCAATCGCTTCGACAATCGTAACCATTGTGATAGCTGTTCCGCTGGGCATCATATCCGCGACGCATCGCGGTTCCTTGCTGGATAATATCTGCAATGTGCTCGGTGTTATCGGCCTGGCGACGCCTAACTTCTGGTTGGGGCTGCTGATGATTATGCTCTTCGCTGTTAAACTGGGGTGGCTGCCCTCGTTCGGCAACCAGTACTGGTACAGTGTTATCATGCCGGCGATTACTATCGGTACGGGCCATACTGCGTCCCTGATGCGTACTACCCGTTCCGCAATGCTGGACACCCTGAAGTCGGATTATCTGCGTACTGCCCGTTCCAAGGGCGTGGCTGAAAAGCTGGTGGTTCAGAAGCATGCCTTCAAAAACGCCCTGATTCCGGTGCTTGAGGTTTCCGTGAGCCAATTTGCGGCCTGCTTCGGCGGAGCTGCCCTGACGGAATCCGTATTCGAGTGGCCGGGCGTCGGCAAGATGGTCGTAGATGCCGTAAAAGGCCGTGATGTTCCGCTGGCCTGCGGTTTCCTGATTCTGAAGTGTACCATCATCTGTATCATCGGCTTGGTCGGTGACCTGCTGTACGTGGTGGTTGACCCTCGTGTCAAGACGATGTATCTGGCCAAGAGAAAAAAGAAGAAGGGGGCGAACTGATATGGCAAAGGAGAAAAGAATATCTGTTGCTTCCAAATACAGAAAGCGCAGCCGTTTCGGTGAGTTCTGGTACCGTTTCAAACAGAACAAGGGCGCCGTGGTCGGTCTTGTCGTTACGCTGATTATCGTATTCCTCGCCATTTTCTCGGATGTTCTCTTCGATTATAAGACGGATATTGCCAGCTATAATATGAAAGAGGCCCTGATCAAGCCCTGCGCCGCGCATCCCTTCGGCACGGATAACCTGGGCCGCGACCTGTTCAAGCGTGTCCTTTACGGTACCCGCTACTCCATGCTGATCGGTGTATCTTCCATCATCCTCGGCTTGGTATTCGGTATCTTTTTCGGCGCGACGGCAGGCTTCTTCGGCGGTACCTATGACCTGCTGATCATGCGTTTCTTCGATATCCTGCGCGCGATCCCTTCGCTGCTGCTGGGTATCGTGATCGTATCCGTGTTCGGTCAGAACATGACGGTTCTGATCATCGCCATCGGTATTCCGCATATTTCCGGTATCGTCAATATCACGCGTGCTTCCGTTATGACGGTTCGCAGCCAGGAATTCGTGGAATCCGCCCGTGCCATCGGTTCGAAGGAAGGCCGCATCATCGCAAAGCATATCCTTCCGAACTGCCTTTCTCCCATTATCGTAAGAATGACGCTGGGTGTTGCCGGCTGTATCATTTCCGCTTCCTCTCTGAGCTACCTGGGCCTGGGTGTCCCGGTTCCTACGCCTGAGTGGGGCGCACTGCTTTCCGCCGGTAAGAAATATATCCAGCAGCATGGCTATATGTGCCTGTTCCCCGGCCTTGCCATTATGATCACCGTTCTGGCGCTCAATATGGTAGGCGACGGCCTTCGGGACGCTTTGGACCCGAAGCTGAAGAAGTAGGAGGTGCGGCATGGCTTTGTTTAAGAAAAAGAACCGTCAGCTGCAGAGAGAGGAAAAGCCTCTGCTGCAGGTGCCCGAGGATGTTGTACTGAAAGTAGATGACCTGACCGTGACCTTTGAGGTAGACGGCGATGTGGTCGAGGCTGTTTCGGATGTCAGCTTCGAGGTCAAAAAGAGCAAGACCCTCGGCCTCGTAGGTGAGACCGGTGCCGGGAAGACCACGACTGCTCTTGCCTGCCTGAATCTGGTACCCGATCCGCCGGGAATCATCAAGAGCGGCCAGATCTATGTCTGCGGCGAAGAGATTCTCAGCAAGACTCCTGTCCAGCTGGAAGATATCCGCGGACGGGATATCGCCATGATTTTCCAGGACCCCATGACTTCCCTGAATCCCGTGTTCACGGTCGGCGAGCAGATCGCGGAGTCTATCCGCATCCATGACGGTCTGGGCAATTCCGAAGCATATCAGAAAGCACAGGATATGCTGGAACTCGTAGGGATCCCCCGCGAAAGAGCGACCGAGTATCCTCATCAGTTCTCCGGCGGCATGAAGCAGCGTGTGGTCATCGCCATCGCGCTGGCCTGCAACCCCCGTGTGCTGATCTGCGACGAACCTACGACCGCATTGGACGTGACCATTCAGGCACAGGTGCTGGATCTGATGAAGGGCCTGCGCGAGAAGTACGATACCGGTATGATTATGATCACCCATGACCTGGGGATCGTGGCCGAGAGCTGCGATGACGTAGCGGTCATGTATGCCGGGCGCATCGTGGAAAAGGGGACGCTGCGTGAGGTGTTCAAGGAGACGAGACACCCTTATACCGAGGGCCTGTTCAACTCTCTGCCTAATATCCAGAACCGTGAAGCCAAGCTGAAGCCCATCAAGGGCCTGATGCCTGACCCCGCCAATCTGCCGAAGGGCTGCGCTTTCGCAGAACGCTGCGAATATGCAACGGATGCGTGCCGTGAAAAACGCCCCGAGCCGAAGTACATCAGTGAGACCCACATGGTTGCCTGCTCCGCTTACGACGATCCGAACTTCATGATTGAAAGGAGCAGAGTCAAATGAGCGACATTATTCTTGATGTTAAAAACTTAAAGAAGTATTTTAAGACGCCCAAGGGCATGCTGCATGCAGTTGACGATGTATCCTTCAGCATTGAACGCGGCAGAACGCTCGGTGTGGTAGGCGAATCCGGCTGCGGCAAGTCCACCACCGGCCGTTCCATCCTGCGTCTGATCGAGCCCACCTCCGGTGAGGTATGGTTCGACGGTGTGGATGTGACCAAGCTCAGCAAAGACCAAATGCGTGCCAAGAGAAAGGAAATGCAGATCATTTTCCAGGATCCGTTCTCCTCTCTGGATCCCCGTCAGACGGTATTGGAGGCTATTTCCGAGCCGATCAAGCTGAATAAGATTCTGACCGATAAGGCAGATATTGAAGACAGGACCGTGGAACTTATGCGTACCGTCGGTCTGGCCGAACGTCTGATCAATGCCTATCCGCATGAGCTGGACGGCGGCCGCCGCCAGAGGATTGGTATTGCCCGTGCGCTGGCCGTGAATCCGAAGTTCATCGTTTGCGACGAGCCGGTTTCCGCGCTGGATGTATCCATTCAGGCACAGATCCTGAATCTGCTGGACGAGCTGCAGGAAAGTCTGGGACTGACCTACATCTTCATTACGCACGACCTGGCAGTTGTCAATCACTTCGCGGATGACATTGCCGTTATGTATCTGGGACAGCTGATCGAGAAGGCTCCTGCCGAGGAACTGTTCGCTCACCCGCTGCATCCTTACACTCAGGCGCTTTTGTCTGCTATCCCGATCCCCGACTGCGACGCCAAGCAGAGCCGAATCCTGCTGAAGGGCGAGATCAGCAGCCCGATCGAGCCGAAGGACGAATGCCGCTTTGCCAAGCGCTGCCTCTATGCAACGGATGCCTGCCGCAACGGCACGCCCGCTCTCAAAGAGGTCACGCCGGGACATTTCCTGGCCTGCCGCCGCTACGGCGAGCTTTAATGACAAACGGGGGGAGCCGCAGGCTCTCCCTGCTTTTTTCTGACAATGATCGCAGCACGGGAACCGAGGCGTTCTGCGTGCGCGTGATTCAATAAGGAGGAACGTATCTTGGTACTGTATCATGATATTCCGAAATCTCAGGGTGTGGCGAACTGTCTGAAAAGGGCTGCTCAGCTGCGGGATGTCCGCTGGACGCCCAAAGGAAATGTGTCCACGGGGCTTGTCATAAGAGGTGAGGATGGCAAAAGCACGTACGCGGATTCCTATACCCGCCCGTATTTTCCCCTGCAGGGGATCAATTATTCCTCCGTGCGGCTGACGGAGAAATTCGTGGGATTTGATGTATCTCTGGAAACATATCTGAGTGCTCTTGTCAATCCGAACAGTGTCATGTACAAGAAAAACCAGAACGGTACCGGGGTCCGCATTTACAGCTATTACGGAACGGTTTGCTCAGCCTATGTCAGTTATGTGACAGACCGGCCCTTCCGCACCCCCTGTGCTGCCTGGCCCAAGCTGCCGGATGTGCAGGAAATATCCCCGGAGGACCTGGATCAGCTGGAATTGTGTGATCTGGTGCTGCATCCGCAGCGTCATGCGACCATCATCACGGATATCCAGCGGGATGTGGAAGGGCACGTGAGGAAGGTCACCATTTCCGAATGTACCGTTCCGCTGACCCGTCAGACCGATTTTACTCCGGAAGAGCTGCGCCGCGTTTTCCTGGATCAGGGCTTTTTGATCCTTCGCTATGCGGGTGTCCACAAAGCGACATATACGCCGGATCCTTTTATGCCTTTGGAAGGTGATACGATCCCGGAGGGGAAGATCAATACCAGCCTGATGACGGATTTCGGCAACAAGGCTAATTATATCCTCGGTACGGAGCCGGTCGAAATCACGATGCTGGAGGAAGGCTGGGAGCGGGTAGAGGTAACGGCACCCGACGGAACGGCCAGACTTTATACACCGGACGAAAACGGTATGGTTTTCCCCGTCACGGAAAAGCCCGGCTTTTACAAGGCGCTGGCCCTGAAGCACGGAAAGCGCGCCTGCAGCAGCTGCCCCGGACAGCTGGTGGAAAGCGAACCCGTGGAATGGTGCTGCATTGACGTGGACGCAGAGATGGAAAAAACGGTGTTCAAGGTCGGCGAACCGCTGGTGCTGAGATTCAAAAACAATCTGCCCGGCGATGACTGCTTCACTTATGCCGTGAATTCAGCGGAAACCAATTATCTCCGCGGGCAGGGCTATTTCACCGAATCCGAAAAGGAGAGCGGCATTTGTGTGCTGCGGGAGGATGAGAGATTGAAGAAGCCCGGGAAATATTGGGGGATCGTGATCTCCCACGGCAAGTATTCCATGTATGCTTCCCGCCGTTTCAGCTTTGAGGTGACGGAAGTGTAACACGCCCGCCGCAAAAGAGCGAAAGCCTGCGGAAAAAATCGGAACCGGTGACCGAAGCGCAGCGGCTCCGTATTAAAGGCTGGCAGATCGTTGAACTGACCTCCGAAAGTTAGATCGAAAATCCAACGATCGGAGGTCATCTTTTTTGATGGACAGATACCGCGGTTTGAAGTACAATGAGCGAAAAGCGGCGGCCGGGCCGGAACGATTCGATCCTGCCGGAGGGAGGAAAAATGAACGCGAATATTACCAGAGAAAAAGCTTTGGAACTGCTTCAGAAATATAACAGGGAGCCTTTTCATATCCAGCACGCGCTGACTGTGGAGGGCTGTCTGCGGTGGTTTGCGGAAAAACTCGGCTACGGTGAGGATGCGGATTTTTGGGCGATGTGCGGTCTGCTGCACGATATCGATTTTGAAAATTGGCCGGAGGAGCATTGCAAAAAGGCACCGGAGCTGCTGGCAGAGGGAAATTGCTCTCCGGAACTGATCCATGCTGTATGCTCGCACGGCTACGGCATCTGCTCCGATGCAGAGCCGCTGCATGAGATGGAAAAGGTCCTTTTTGCCGCGGACGAACTGACGGGACTGATCGGTGCCGCCGCAAAAATGCGCCCTTCCAGGAGCTGCTGCGATATGGAACTTTCCAGTTTGAAGAAGAAATATAAAGACAAGAAATTTGCCGCCGGCTGCTCCCGGGACATTATCGGCCTCGGAGCGGAGCGCCTGGGATGGAGCCTGGATGAGCTTCTGGAAAAGACTTTGGAGGCGATGAAGAGCTGCGAGAGCAGTGTCGCTGCGGCTATGGAACAGCCGGCCTGACCGGCGAAGGCGGTCTAAGACCGCCCGGAAGGTGATGGCCTGCAGATCGGCAGCAAAAAAATACGGCCTCGGATCAGTCCCTTGTGCAGAAAGGATCAGATCCGGGGCCGTACTATTTTGCGGACTTACGGCTGCTCTGCCTTGACAAAACGGCTGCGTGCCGCCGCTCCCATGCGTTTTCCGTTTTTGCCGCAGATCGTGAGGCCGGCGAAGGCCATGATCAACGTAACCAGAGGCATCGTATAGTTGAAGACCGCGAACCGCATATAGCTGAGAACGCCGATGCCCAGCACGCCCGACACATATACGCCGCAGGTGTTCCAGGGGACCAGTGCGGAGGTCACGGCACCGGCACTGTCCAGCGCGTTGGAAAGAGTCTGCGGGGCCAACTCCATTTTTCCGTATTCACCCTGAAACATACTGCCGGGGACGACGATGGCAATGTATTGGTCCGGCATGACGATATTGCTGACGATGCAGCTGGTTTCCGTCAGCGCAACGAGCGAGGCGGGGGATTTGATAAAGGCCTTCTTTAAAGCATCGGCGATCACGGTCAGTGCGCCGCATTCGCTCATGATTCCGCTGAACATCATGGCGATCAGGACCATGGTGATCGTATAGCCCATATTGACGATGCCCCCGGTCGTCAGGAGAGATGAGACCGCTTCCAGCGGAGATCGGCAGGTGTAGCCGTACAGGCCGCATTCCATTACGGAGCCGAGCGTGCAGTCCTGCTGCAGGATGATCCCCAGCACAGCGCCGGACACGATACCGGCGGCCAGTCCCGGCAAAGCAGGGACTTTCAGGGCTACCAGCGTGATGACCAGAAGAATGGGGAGGAGCAGCAGCGGAGAGATTGTAAACAGGCGGTCCAGTTCGTCGGACAGAGCCGCGACGGAGCCCATATCCGCGGCAGCCGCGCCGCCGGAAGATAATCCCAGAACCGTGAAGGCAATGAGTGTGATGCCGTAGGCGACACCGGTCGGCAGGAGCATGAAGCGAATGTGCGTGATGATATTGCAGCCGGATACGGCAGCTGCCAGCGTCGTGCTGTCGGACATCGGGGAGGTTTTATCGCCGAAATAGGCGCCGGATACGATGGCTCCGGCAGTCAGGGCGGGGTTGATGCCCAGCCCGGATCCCACACCCATCAGAGCGACACCGATGGTACCTACCGTACCCCATGAAGAACCTGTCGCAAGCGAGGTCACGGAACAGATGATGACCGCAGCCGTCAGGAAAAAGGAGGGCTTCAGAAGTTTCAGCCCGTAATAGATCATGGTCGGAACGACTCCTGCGTCGACCCAGATCCCGATGAGCAGCCCGATTATCAGCAAAATGATGACGGCGCCGAGAGCCTGAACGATCCCATTCACCAGCATCTGCTCGACCCTGTTCCAGCGATAGCCCAGCCGCAGCGCCAGGATCGCGGCGGCGGCAGTGCCGATCAGCATGGGGATGTGGGGGGCCTGATCATATACTAAAATGCCCACGGACAGGGCGGCAATCAGAACGCACAGAGGCATGAGTGCTTCCGCGAGCTTCGGCTTTCGGAACTCTTTTCCCTTTTGATTCATGGAGCAAACCTCCTGTTGACAAATGATTGTCTGCATTATATACTGGGACAAAAGAGGACAAAAGCGAATGTTTCACATACGAAGTATTCCGATTTGGAATCCATATAATGCTTTTAGGGGGGGGCAGAATGAGCTTGGTGAAAATTGCCGCGCTGGTGCAGGCGGTGGATGCCGGGAATATCACGGCGGCAGCACAGAGACTGGGATATTCTCAATCAGCTGTCAGTAAAATGATCCGCGATCTGGAAGAGGAGTGGGGCATTTCGGTACTGCTCCGCGGCAGAAAAGGCGTGGAACTGACTTCCGAAGGGAAGACGCTGCTGCCGGCATTGCGGCAGCTCTTGTGCGGGTATGATAATCTGCAGTTTGTGCTGGCAGACCTCCATGGGCTGAAGCAGGGAGTGCTGCGGCTGGGGACCATCAACAGTCTCGCCGCCGGCGGCCTGCCGGGCGTTTTGAAGGCCTTCCACCGGGAATATCCTTCGATCCGGATCGAGCTCCTGGAGGGAGAATATGCTGAAATTGCCGATTGGCTGCGGAAGGGCATGGTAGATTGCGGGTTCCTCGGAGAAAACGAGAGAAGAGAATTTGACGCGGAGCCTGTTTTTCGTGACGAGATGGTCGTGGTGCTGCCGCTGGATCATCCGTTGTCAGGCGCGGCATATTATCCCGTCAAGCGCCTGGAAGAAGACGATTTCATCGGTATGAAAGAGATCCAGGACTACGATTATGCAGAATATCTGGATGCGCAGAAAGTGAAGCCGCGCATCGCCTACGAGGTGGAAAACGATAATGTGCAGCTGTCCATGGTGGAAAGCGGGCTCGGGGTCTGCCTCGCCTATGAGCATGTGCTGGATGCAAACCGTTTCCGCGTTGCCGCAAAAAGACCGGACAAACGCAAGGTACGTACGATCTACGCTGCGCTGCGCCGCGAGGATGTGGATAAGACGGTTGCCCGGCTTTTCCGCGATTTTTTGATGGATTATGTGGGCAAGAAAGAAATATTCCCGGCCGCGGGCGAAGTAAACGAAAAATGCGGCGGGACAAAGCGTGAGGAAAAGGAGGAGGGCGGCGGCACGGCTGCCGGAAACGAAAATGGGTAAGAATCAATTGACTGCGGGCTTTATCAGAGTCGATATCACGCCGAAGAACGGCGGTATTCCTTTGGCCGGCTACGGGGCAACGCATCTGCGGCTGGCAGGAGAGGTGCTGAACCCGATCTATATCAACGCAACGGCGCTCGGACAGGACGGAAAGCCCGTGTTTGTTCATCTGGTCGCGGATCTGATCCGCGTGGATGTGGAACTGGTGAAGCGCATCAAAGAGGCTGCTTCCGAAAAGACGGGGCTTGCGCCGGAAGCGATTTTTGTTTCTTCCACGCATACGCATTCGGCACCGGATGTGTCCAGCACGCTTCCCTCTATCAGCATCTACTGCGACTATCTGACAGAGCGCGCGGCCTTTGCCGCGGAGCGGGCTGTCGCGGACCTGAAGCCTGCGAAGATATTTTACGGAAAGACCGAGGTAGAAGCGAACGGTTCCTACTTTAATTTCGGCCGTCATTACCGCATGACGGAACGCGGGCATGAGAACGATGAGAATCCCGAACTTTTCCCCGTCGGAGATCAATACGGCCTGCATTACAGCCGCCAGCCGGAAAAATATGTGTATTACTGCCACGACACCGAGGCAGACCATGAAATGCAGATGATCCGTTTTGCCCGGGAGAACGCTCCGGATATTCTGTGGGTGAACTGGACCGCGCATGCGACGATCACCGGCGGGACAAAATCTCCGCTGCTTTCTTCCGATTACCCGGGACCCTTCCGTGAGAAGCTGGAAGCCCTTCTGGGGGACTGCTGCAGCGTTTTCCTGCAGGGCGGTGCCGGCAATGTGAATCCCTGTACACGGATCCCGCGGGAGTCGATCCCCGGCATTACGGACCCCAAAGCCTCAGACCACCGCGCATATGGCTCCGTACTGGCTGCTTTTGCGGAAAAGCTGTACCGAGAAGGTCTGAAAGAGTCGGAATCGGATGAGGTCCGTCTGCAGACGGTGATCATGACCGGACGCTGCGATCACAGTATGGACCGCTTTACGCAGGAGGCTCAAACAGTAAAGACTGTTTTCCTGCAGGAGGGTGATTCGGATCATGTCCATGCCCTGTGCGATCAGTTCGGCTTCAACAGTCCCTATCAGTGCAATGCAATCCTGTCCAAGGCCAAACGGGGAGAAACGAGAAATTATCCGCTGAGTGCCGTACGTATCGGCGATGCCGCGCTGGCAGCCACGCCCTTTGAAAGCTTCTCTGCGACGGGCAAATTCGTTAAGACGCATTCGCCTTTTGCCCTGACTTTCTTCCACGGCTATTGCAACGGTTTTGAAAAATATCTGCCTTCCGCGGATTGCTATGAGAATACCTACGAGCGGAATGTGACGATCTTTGAACCGGGGACGGCGGAAATCACCGGTGATAAGCTGGTGGAAATGCTGAATGAACTGAAATAATAGGCTCCTTAGGGGATCCGGGGCAGGCGCGCTGCGTCTGCCTCTTTTTTCCTGCGCGGAAATCTGTTATAATGCGGCAGAGAAGGAGGCACTTTCATGAATTCATCCGAAAAGACAGAACTGTTTGAAAATATGCCGGTACCCAAGGCTTCACTGCGTCTGGCCGTGCCCTGCGTGGTCAGCAGCCTTGTGATGATATTGTACAATCTGGCCGATACCTATTTCGTCGGGATGCTGAACGATTCTCTGCAGAATGCGGCGGTCACTTTGACCGCGCCGGTCATTCTGGCCTTCAATGCGGTCAATAATCTGTTCGGTGTGGGCTCCGGGAGCCGTATGAGCCGCCTTTTGGGCCTGAAGGACCATGAGGGTGTAAGAAGGACGGCCGCTTTCGGCTTTTACCTGTCCCTGCTGGCTTCGGCACTCATATCCGCGGCTTCGCTTTTGTGGAAGGAGCCGCTTTTGTCCCTGCTCGGTGCCCGGCCCGAAAATATGGCGGCTACAGGGGAGTATCTTTTCTGGACCGTGACGTGCGGCGCCGTGCCGGCTATCCTGAATGTGGTCATGGCCAATATGGTCCGTGCGGAAGGTTCGGCCTTCCATGCGGCAGTCGGAACGATGAGCGGCTGCATTTTGAATATCATTCTGGATCCTGTTTTTATATTGCCCGGCGGGCTCGGTATGGGGGCAGCGGGCGCGGGACTCGCGACCTTCCTTTCCAATTCCGCGGCATTGCTGTATTATCTGGTGCTTTTGCGGGTGCGGCGCGGCAGGACTTTCGTATCTGTCTCGTTTAGGCATCTGGCACCGGCACCCGGTCAGGTGAGGGATGTGTTCGGCGTCGGTGTTCCGGCAGCCATCCAGAATCTGCTGAATGTGACCGGCATGACGATCCTCAACAATATGATGGCGGAGTTCGGCTCTGCGGCCGTGTCTGCCGCGGGGATCGCCCATAAGATCACCATGATCCCGATGTATATTTCCATGGGGGTGACGCAGGGCGTGATGGCCCTGATCGGCTACAACTTCGCCGCGCGCAATGCGAAGCGGATGAAGGAGGCGATCCGTTTTACCCTGAAATTGAGCATCGTATTCGAAGTGGCTGTGACGGCCCTGTATTTCATATTTGCGGAGCAGATCATGGGCATGTTTTCGCAGGTGCCGGACATTTTGTCCTACGGAACGGCTTTTACCCGCGGCATGTGCCTGGCGCAGCCCTTCCTGGCTTTGGACTTCCTGGCAGTCGCGGTGTTCCAGGCCTGCGGGATGGGGGCACGCTCCCTGCTTTTTGCGGTGCTGCGGAAGATCGTATTGGAGATCCCGGCCTTGTATATCCTGAATGCGCTTTTCCCCATGTACGGGATGGCTTACGCGCAGCTCTGTGCGGAGCTGGTCCTGGCAGCAGCTGCCCTGTTCCTGCTGCGGAAGGTCTTCCGGGAAGCTTCCGGATGGACCGCCAAGGCGGAATGATCCGCTGTTGTTAAGAGAATATTCACGAAAATCTATATAGTAAAAGACGATATTGACTGTGTTTCGGTAAAATTTTCCCGGCAATATCCCTGCGGCCTCGGCCCGGCCGGAAAGGAGACGCATGACGGTAACGTGGAATCCATGGCACGGCTGTACGAAGATCAGCCCCGGATGTCTGCATTGCTACGTATACAGGCTGGACGCGGCGTACGGAAGCGGCAGAAGCAGCTGTGAATGTACCCGCACGGGAAATTTCCGCCTGCCTGTGCAGAAGCACCGAGACGGCAGCTTCAAGATCCCGTCCGGGACGAAGATCTATACCTGCTTCACCTCTGACTTCTTTCTGAAGGACGCAGATGCCTGGCGGGAGGAAGCCTGGGATATCATCCGCGAACGTTCCGACTGCAGCTTCTTTTTCTTTACCAAGCGGATCGATCGGATGGCGGAATGTCTTCCGCCGGATTGGGGAGACGGCTGGGAACATGTGACTGTCGGCTGTACGGTGGAAAATCAGCAAATGGCGGATTACCGCCTGCCGATCTTTCTGAATGCGCCGCTGAAGCACCGCTGCATCGGGGTGGAACCGATGCTGGAACGGGTGAATCTGCTGCCGTATCTGGACGGGCGGATCGAGGAGGTGTCGCTGGGCGGCGAATCCGGCCCGGAGGCACGGATATGCGATTATGATTGGGTCCTGGATGTGCGGGATCAGTGTGTCCGCACCGGAACGACTTTTTATTTTCATCAAACCGGCTCCTGTTTCCGCAAGGACGGGAGAGTGTTTCAGATCCCGAGACAGCTGCAGGGAAAACAGGCCCGGGCGGCACGGATCGATTATGACGCCGCGGCAGGCGGCTTCCTGTGAGGTAGGAGGAAAAAATGGCAGAGACGGCAGCGGCGGTATGCGGAGATATCCGCATGAGATATGCGAAATTCGGCAGCGGCGAAGATGTGTTGGTGATGCTGCCGGGGATGTCCGTAAGCAGTGTGGCCGCTTTGGGGCCGATGCTGGAGGTCTCCTGCGCCGAATTCGCGAAACGGTTTACGGTATATCTGTTTGACAGGCGGGAAGAGGCGCCGGAAGGTTATTCCCTGACGGACATGGCCGATGACACGGCCGCGGTGATGACGCAGCTGGGGATCCGCAGCGCTGCCTTTTACGGGACGTCGCAGGGCGGTATGATCGCCCTGGCGTTGGCGGAGCGGTATCCGGAACGTGTCCGCGCGTTGGTAATGGGATCGTCGCTCATGCGCTCCAATCCCTCTTTTACGGCTGTGATGCGGAATTGGCGGCGATTGGCCCTGGCCGGCGGCGGACGTCCCTTGTCGGAAGTGTTTACGGATGATGTCTTTTCGCAGGCAACGCTGGAACAGTTCCGGGAAGCCCTGGTAAGAACCGGCATGAAATATGAGCCCGCGGAGCTGCGGAACTTTATACGGATGACGGAAGCCTGTCTGCCGGACGCTCTGGACGGCTGCCGCCTGGCAGAAGGGCTGCGGCAGGTCGCCTGTCCGGTCCTGATCATGGCGAGCCGCGGCGACCGCGTGACGACCTTTGACGGCGCGGAGGATGCGGCACGGCAGCTGGGAGACCGATGTGAATTTTATGCTTACGGGCCGGAATACGGGCACGCCGTGTATGACGAGGCGCCGGATTTCCGCAGCCGTGCCTGTGCGTTTTTTGATCGGGTTTTGCGGATCGCACAATAAAAAACGTCTGTTCTGGATGCAGACAGACGGCGGAAAAAGCGGGATGCCTGGGCAGAGCAAGCCCGGCAGCAAAAGCGGCAGAGGAGAGCTCCTCTGCCGGTAAAAACGACTTATTCCCGGAATTCCAGGCGGAAGCGAATCTCGGAGGGATCTGCTCCCGCGGAACGGACTGTATAGTCCAGTTCCAGGGACCCTTCTTCCCGCAGACGGTTGCGGACGCGATGCGTCTCGGTCTCCACTTCAAAGGAGACGAGCGGTGCTTCGTAGGCAGATGTGACGGTCTGCCCGGCTTCAAAGGTGAGGTGTGTATTCACACTGCCTGTCCGGCTGAGGTACAGGACCTCCGGCGCCGATGTGAGGAAGGAAAGGACGGTCCTGCAGCCATCCATGCCGGATGCGTCGGTCTCCCGGTAGCTGAGCGAAAAACGTTCGGCGTCTGCGCGCACATGGCCTTCCGGCGCGTATTCGGCCCGTTCAGCGGTCCCGTCCGACGGAGATATATTTTCTGAGATGATATGGATGCGGACTTTTTTCAGCATGGCGGCTCCGTTGCAGCTCTAAAATGATCGCAGCTGACTGCAGCCGTATTATCCCACGCGGACGGGCAGAATGCAAGAGGCGGGCTGCGGGCGGTTTCGCCGGCCTTATTCCGCAAAGAAAAGGGATTTATCCGGGCCGTTATTCGCAGAAAACGGGCTTTATCGGGGCTGCATTCGGCTTTATCCTATACGAAAGAGAGCAGTCTCGGCTGCGATACCGTCCCGCCGGACGGAGAAAGGAACCATATGCTTACGATACAACATTTGACGAAAACCTACGGAGAAAAAAAGGCCGTAGATGATCTGAACCTGCATATCTGCCCGGGAGAGATCTTCGGCTTTATCGGGCATAACGGTGCCGGGAAAACGACCACGCTGAAGAGCATTGCCGGGATTCTGAACTTTGAAGGGGGAGAGATCCTGATCGACGGTATCTCCGTCAAGGAAGATCCTTTGGCATGCAAAAAGAAGCTGGCGTATATCCCCGACAATCCGGATCTGTACGAATTTATGTCCGGCATCAAGTTCCTGCATTTTGTGGCGGATATTTACGGGGTGTCGGCGGAAGACAGAACGGAGCGTATCCGGAAATATGCCGATATTTTCGGCCTGACAGATGATCTGGGTCAGGCGATAGCCGCCTATTCGCACGGCATGAAGCAGAAATTGGCCATCATCGCGGCCTGGCTGCATGAGCCGAAGCTGATCATCATGGACGAGCCCTTTGTGGGGCTGGATCCGAAGGCTGCTTTCGAGCTGAAGGCAATGATGCGGGAAGTCTGCAATGCGGGCGGCGCGATCTTCTTTTCCACGCATGTATTGGAGGTCGCGGAAAAACTCTGCGATAAGGTGGCCATCATCAAACAGGGGCGGCTGATCCGTTCGGGAACCATGGAGGAGGTCAAGGGCGACGAAAGCCTGGAGGAAGTATTCCTGGAACTGGAGGCGGAGTAAATGCTGAAGCTATTGCTGAAAAAACAGCTGCAGGAAATATTCCGCAGCTACTTTTACGACGGGAAAAAGAAAAAAATGCGCTCCAAAGCCAGTATAGCGCTTTGGTTCCTCCTCTACGGGGTACTGATGATCGGTGTCCTGGGGGGCATTGCGGTCTTCCTGGGCATCAGTCTGTGCGGCCCGCTGACGGAGGTCGGTGTAGGCTGGCTGTATTTTATTCTGTTCGGCGGGTTTTCGATCCTGCTGGGGGCTTTCGGAAGCGTCTTCAATACCTATGCGGGACTGTATCTTTCCAAGGATAACGATTTTCTGCTTTCCATGCCGGTCCCGGTATGGAAGATCATCGTTTCCCGCCTGCTCACTGTCTATTTGCTGGGTCTGCTTTTCTCGTCTGTGGTGCTGGTCCCGGCACTGATCGTTTATTGGTGTACGGCGGGGCTGACCGCGGCGCGGGCCGTTTGCGGGTTCCTGCTGCTTTTGATGATCAGCCTGCTGGTGCTTGTCCTCAGCTGTCTGCTCGGCTGGTGCGTGGCAAAGATCAGCCGGAAACTCAAGAATAAGAGCGCAGTTGCCGTTCTGGCTTCCGTTGCGTTCCTGGTGCTTTACTGTGTTTTCTACTTCAAAGCCGCGGAGGTGCTGCAGGATCTGCTGCAGAACGCAGCCTTCTACGGGGATAAGATCCGCGGTTCGGCGGCATTGCTGTACCATTTCGGCAGGATCGGCGAAGGTTCCCTGCCGGCTGCCGCGGCGGGGCTGGCTGCCGTATCGGCGGTCGCCTGGGGCGTATGGCTGCTGCTGAAGAAGACCTTCCTCGGCATCGTGACGGAAAAGGGAAAGAGCAGAAATTCCGCATACCGTGAAAAAGCGGCCAGGGTACGGACCCCCTTCCGGGCCGTATTGGCGAAGGAATTCGGCCGTTTTGCTTCCAGTGCCAACTATATGCTGAACTGCGGTCTGGGTGTGCTGTTTATTCCGGCAGGCAGTATTTTCCTGCTGATCAAGGGGCGTGCCTTAGCGGATGTCCTGAACGCGGTCTTCGGGGAAAGGCCGGGCTGCACGGCGATCCTCCTGTGCAGTGCCATGATCCTGCTTTCCTCCATAATCGACGCGGCGGCACCTTCCGTTTCGCTGGAGGGGAAAAATATCTGGATCCTGCAGTCTATGCCGATCCGGCCGAGGATGGTCCTGCGTGCGAAGATAGGTATGCAGCTGATCCTTTCGCTGGGTTGTATGCTCTTTGCCGGCATCTGTCTGGCAGCGGTGCTGCAGGACGGGCTCGCCGTGAAGCTGCTGGCGGTGCTGCTGCTGTGTATGTGTGCGGTCTTTTCGGCAGTTTTCTCAGCCTGGCTGGGAACGCGGATGCCGAATCTCAGCTGGACCAATGAACTCATTCCCATCAAGCAGAGCGGCTGTGTGACGATCTCTATTTTCGGGATCTGGGGCATCGCAATGGCTTTCGGCGGATTGTATCTGCTGATCGGATATAAGATCGGCGCGGCCCTGTATCTGCTGCTCTGGCTGGCGGTCCTGGGGACGGCTTCTCTGGCCATGCTGCGCTGGCTGGACACGGAGGGCAGCCGGATCTTCGCGGAACTGTAATGCCTGCTGCTTTGCGGCAGGAGGGGGCTCTGTAAGGAACTGCAGGCGCTTCACAGGGAGCGGCTGACGATAAAAAAGAAAAAGGCAGGAAGATATCGTGGGCTCGGAAGCATGCGGATATATTGCGGTTTTGGATACGGAAACGAATTTTGACGATGAGGTGATCTCCATCGGTGTCGTGGCGGCGCGCGTGCCGGATCTGCGCCCGGCGGATCGGCTGTATCTGATCCTGGAGCCGGAATGTTTTAAGCCTTCGATGTTCGGCAGTTCGCTGATGCATGCGCGTGCCGCCGTGGATGCCCGTCTGCCGCGCTGCGAGGCGATCCGACTTGTGCGGGACTTCCTGGACCGGTACGGGATAGAGCATCTGTTCGCGTATAACGCACCCTTTGACCGGATGCATTTGCCGGAGCTGTGGGACCGGCGCTGGTATGATATCCTGCGGCTGGCCGCATACCGGCAGTACAACCCGGCCATCCCGGAGGATTGTCCCTGCTGCGGCAGCGGCCGGATGAAGAGAGGCTACTGCGCGGAAAATATTTACCGCATGCTGACCGGCAAAGACTCCTACCGGGAGATCCACAATGCCCTGACCGATGCGGAAGATGAACTGGAGATCATGCGCTGTCTGGGACATCCGCTCCGGGTCTATGAACGGACCGAGATAGGATCGGCTTTCTGCTCCGGCGGGGAATGATCGGGCTTTTCTGACAGGCATGCGTGATACAGAACGAAAAAGACCTCTGCGTCCGAAAAACGCAGAGGTCTTTTCTGTCCGGGCGGGAAGCCTTACCAGATCGGGAGAAGCCCCCCCAGCAGGCCCAGCAGGACACCGCAGCCGTACAGCAGCAGGATGACGGTGATATTTTCTTTGAGATTGCGGTTCATGCGGCAGAGTACCAGAGGACCGACACCTGCGCCTACGAGCAGACCGGTCAGCATGGCGCCCGCGGACATGCCGCCGCTCAGATACAGCTTGGTAATGATAACACTGGCGGCACAGTTGGGAATGAGCCCGATGAGCCCGGCCAGGAGTTCACCGATGACGGGCCGGTTCAGAATGAAGCCTGCCAGACGGTCCTCGCCGATGGATTCCACCGCGAAGCCGATGACAAAGGAGGTCAGAAGCAGAAAAACAGCTATTTTCGCCGTGTGGCGCAGCGCGCTGACGACGATACCGTCCTCGCATTTGCAGCCTTCCTGTTCGCACAGCTCATGGATCTCCTTGCTGCGTACGCGGGCATGACGGCGGTCCTCCAGGTCTGTCAGCAGGCCGGCTGCGGCGCCGGCGATGGATTTGAAGGCAAGCACCTTGACGATGAACAGCACCGGGGCACGTTCCGAGATCAGGATGGGGAGCATTTCATCCGAGGTGGAGAGAAAGACCGCCAGCAGAGTCCCGCGGCCGATGACGCCTGCAGCATACAGATTGGCGGTGGCTGCGGAAAAGCCGCATTGGGGAACGACACCCACAAGCGCACCCAAGAGCGGGCCGAGTTTCGTTTCTTTTCTGACCAGATTGACGGAGCCTTCCTCCGCCTTATGCTCCAGCGCTTCCAGGGCCAGATAGGTCAGCAATAAAAAGGGGAGCAGCTTCACGGTATCCAGAAACGCATCCCAAAGTACATCGACAAACATGCAATTTCCTCCTTGCAGGGCGGGGGCGGCACAGGGCCGCAAAAAGCGACAGGCTGTGATTGTAAAGGAAAATACGGGAACTGTCAAGCGCAGCCGTTGAAGATTCGGAGGAGTGCGGGTATGGAAAATTTACGTGGAAAATCCGTGTCGGGCTTCCCGCAGCGGCTGCCAGCTGCAGCTCTGCCATTAGAAGACAGGCACGGACTCAATAAACTCGGAACTGGGGAAACGCCAACCTCGTGTATTGTTTTTTATCTTTTGTTTGTATCAACTATTCCCGAATGCTTTCATGATTCGTAAAAACAGGGCACAGAACCCCGTTTGTTAACCTTTGTGAAAAAACCATCTTTATATCGTGTATTTTTTGATCCGATCCGCAGTAGAAAGAGGCACATATCGTATTCCCGTCAAGATAAAATGGTTCATCGGGGAGAAAATGGGCATTGCAGCCGGCACAAACTGTAGCGGCTCCCATTCCTGTAGCACCGACACCCAGAACCACGAAGGTACTGCTGGTTCCGTCATTTAAATTGTAACAAAGTGCTACTGAATGAATCGGATCATTATGCTCTTTCCCCTGTAAGGTCTTTATAATGCGAAAATCTGAGCCATAACATAATTCAACTTGTTCTTCAAATGATAATGGAGAGCCGCTTTCACTGTTGCTCTCATTTTCAGTCCCTATATTCTGGGGGTCCGTCGTTGCCTCGGGAGTAAGATTGGCGCAGGAAGCACAGAAAAACATACATAAACAAAGAATTAGAAGTCCTATCACTTTTTTCATTCGTCGTCTCCTTGGATAATCTTAAAGTAATAACTATTTTCCTGTGGTGCCCAGGAGCGGGTTAAGGTTTGGTATTCGTAAAAATCATTTTCCGGGTAGCCATCCATATAAACATGGTATTTTAATCGCCCCTCTGTCCTTGTTGAAGGAATATACACGCATAGAATTTCGTAGTCTCCAGGACTAACAGTATACGATGCGCCTATTTCTTCCTGTGCAGCCCATGAACGTGAATATGTGACACCGATTCCTAGCGTTAATGACATCTTTTCTAACACTAAATCTACTTCCGTGGATGATTCTGCGTAACTGCTGACGGTTGCAGAAACGGTGCCGCCAGTCGAACTCTTGTAGTTTAATATCAAAGGATTCGATCCATACCGATTATCCCCATGGGCGCAGCCAACATAATAATGCGTGTAGTCATTCCTGACATAAGATGGTTCAAAGGCAACACACGATCTGATATACATTCCTCGATTTTGCTCTTTGTAATCATTTTCTCCAGCGAACGCCCCGACATTGCAAAAGCTAAAAGACAATAACAGTATTACAATTAAACAAACACTCCTTTTTCTTGCCATTACAGGCACCTCCTATTGTATTTCTATTAAGCAGTATAATAGAATTTTCATTTTTTATCAATGCAATATTATACATTTCTGCTATTTCACGAACGTGTTATATTTTGTTTTGCTATTCTTGATATGGCTATTCTGCCGTGCCGACATAAGGAAACGCCGTCGGATTTACAGCAGCGCGGATACAGACCGTTGAAGATTCGGAGGAGTGCGGGTATAATGGCTGCGGCAGCGGACCCCTGCTGCGAAAGGAGACCCCTGTGAAAAAACGAGAAATCGAAATGACGACCGGATCCCTGGCGGGGAATATTCTGCGCTTTTCGCTGCCGCTTATCGCCTCCAATGTCCTGCAGGTCTTTTTCAATATGGCCGATGTGGCGGTGGTGGGGCGTTTTGCGGGCAATATCGCCCTGGGGAGCGTCGGCTCGACCAGCGTATTGGTATTTCTGATGACCGGCATCCTGCTCGGACTGGCCAGCGGTGTGAATGCCCTGACTGCGCGCTTCGCCGGGGCACAGGATGCGGACAATATCCGTAAATGCGTGAATACTTCCCTGTTTCTTTGCCTGGCTGCGGGGGCTGCGGTCGCCGGACTGGGGATCCCCCTGTCGGGGCCGATCCTGCGGCTGATGGGGACCAAGCCGGAACTCATCGGCGGCGCGGTAAAATACATGCGGATCTATCTTCTGGGTATGCCGGCGCTCGGCATCTATAATTTCGGCAACGGTGTGCTGAACGCGGTCGGAGATACGAAGCGCCCGCTGAAATATCTGACGCTTGCGGGCGTGAGCAATGTGATCCTGAACCTGTTTTTCGTGATCGTACTGGATCTGGAGGTCGCAGGCGTAGCGGTCGCCAGTGTCATTTCCCAGTACCTTTCCGCGTTTCTGATCCTGCGCTGTCTGCTGCATGAGGGAAGGGACAGGAAAAATTACGGGCTGATCCCGCGCGAAATCCGCTGCAGCCGCCCGATACTGCTGCAGCTGCTTTCCCTGGGGCTTCCGGCAGTGTTCCAGTTTACGGTCTTTGCCGTTGCCAACCTGTTCATTCAGGGGGCGGTCAATACCTTCGACCACGTGGTGGTGGAGGGCAATTCCGCCGCTGCGAACGCGGATTCCCTGGTTTGGGACTCCATGGCCGCGTTCTATACGGCCAGTACCAGCTTCATCGCGCAGAATCTGGGCGCCGGAAAGCTGGACCGGGTCTCCGAGACCTACGGATGGACAACGCTGTATTCTTCCCTGCTGGGCATTTTGATGGGCGGTGCGCTGATCCTGCTGCGGCGGCCTTTCCTTTCGATCTTCACAACCGATCCGGAGATCATCCGCTGGGGCGAGGTCAGGGTAATCATTTTGGGCGCTTCTTATTTCATATCCGCTTTTATGGATAATGCTACCGCAGCCGCGCGCGGCCTGGGAAAAAGCCTGATGCCGACGGCTATCGTTTTTTTCGGCTCCGTCGTGTACCGCATCATCTGGGTCTATACCGTATTTGCCTGGTTTGCGACGCTGGAATCCCTGTATCTGGTGTTCGCTGCCGCCTGGTTCATTACCGCCGCGGCGGGAAATATTTATTATTTCTCCGTTTTGGGAAAAATACGAAAAAGTTCGAATAGACAAGGAAAAACGGAGAGCGTATAATCACAGCAGATAGGCTGAAAAAATGATAAAAAAGGTTTGGAGGCGATGATGACTGAAAGATTAAAGCCTTTTGCCTGCCGTTATGCGCACCGCGGCCTGTACAATAACGGAGCCGGCATCCCGGAAAATTCACTTGCGGCATTTGACCGGGCATCGCGGCAGCAGCTCGGTATCGAACTGGATGTGCAGCTGACGAAGGACGGTCAGGTGGTCGTATTTCACGATGACACGGTGGACCGGATGTGCGGCGGCAGCGGGAGAGTGGACTCCTTTACCCTGGCGGAGCTGCGGGAAATGCGGCTTTGGAATACGGAGGAACGCATCCCCCTTTTCTCGGAGGTGCTGGATCTTCTGAAAGCCGGAACGCCCGGCCCTCTGCTGGTGGAATTGAAGACGGGACCGCACAATACGGAGCTGTGCGAAAAAACACTGGCACTGCTGCGGGCGTATCCGAAGCCCTGGATCATGGAATCCTTTGATCCGCGTATCGTGAACTGGTTCCGGAAAAATGCGCCGGATGTCGTCCGCGGTCAGCTGGCGACTTCCTGTGCGCATTACAGAAAGACCTACAATGCACTTATGTCCTTCGTTCTTTCCCGCTGCCTGCTGAGCGGCTGGAACCGGCCGGATTTTATTGCCTATAACAGGAATGTCCCCGTTCCGGCTCATGTGCGGAGGCTGCGCAGGCGCGGCAGATTGCTGCTTTGCTGGACCACGAAGAATATCGAAGAAGACGAAAAGCATTTTGACGGAGTGATCTTCGAAACGTTCCCGTAACGCGTAAAAAATCTGCGGGCCAGCTGCCCGTGCCGGAAGGAAATCATCATGGTAGAAGTTGTTGCGGCTTTGATTTGGGATAAAAACCGTTTTATGATCTGTCAAAGGCCGGCCCATAAGGCCCGCGGTCTGCTGTGGGAGTTCGTCGGCGGCAAGGTGGAAGCGGGGGAAACTAAGCCTCAGGCGCTCATCCGGGAATGCCGCGAGGAGCTGGATATCGGTCTCTCCGTAGGCCCGCTGTATATGGAATTAGTACACGAATATCCGGATATCACGGTCCGGCTTTCCCTGTTCGAGGCCCGGATCGCGGAGGGCACGCCGAAGCTGCTGGAGCACAATGACCTGCGCTGGATCACGCCGGAGGAGATCCCGGATTACGATTTCTGCCCTGCCGATGAGGAAATCCTCGCAAAGATCCGGCAGGAGAGCGGAAATCGCTGAGTAAGAAAAGGGAATCCGTATTGCGGCTGCCCTCTGACAGAAAGCCCAGCGGTGATATGTCAAGCCTTAGATGAGAAATGATTCGCATGTTTTTTACTCATTTCGGGCAAGGCGCAAAAAACTCACCTAAGCCCAGTCGACCTGCTCATAAAAACA
>JAZLHR010000086.1:0-27180 GCA_045616945.1 Lachnospiraceae bacterium
AGACACGCTCCATGATCTTTTCGGCGGAAAAAAGCGTACGCGGCGTGCGCATGAAAAGCTCCAGCACCTGATACTCGCGGGCGCTCAGCCGTTCTTCCGCGGAACCGCAGCGGATCAGGCCGTGATCGCAGCTCAAAGTCAGATCTCCGAACGTGATATCGGAAGCGGTATAGCCGCCGCTGCGGCGCAGCATGGCACGGACCCTGGCAAGCAGTTCATCCGGCGCAAAGGGCTTGGGAACGTAATCGTCCGCACCGGCATTGAAGCCGACGATGCGGTCTTCCTTTTCGCCTTTGGCGGTAAGCATCATGATCGGGGTGGTGAGCCCCGCGCTGCGAAGCGTCTTCAAAACGGTGATCCCGTCCAGTCCCGGCATCATGATATCCAGAATAATCCCGTCATAAGCACCGCTGCGGCCCATTTCCAGGGCCGCAGTTCCGTCGTGGACACAGTCCACCCGATATTGGTTCCGTACCAGAAAAGCGCTGAGAGCCTCAGCCAGATCGATATCGTCTTCCGCGATCAAAAGGCGCATGAAAAATCCTCCCTGCGGCATCCGGTGACAGCTTACAGGTCTCTGTCATCCTCCGCCTGAGCACAGGATACACCCAAATTACTGTTGCGGCAACGGATTTCATCCCAAAATTCCTTGGGGACACGGTTTTCCTTCAATGTGATCTCATAACGCAGTTCGTACATGGTCCCCATATTGTTCGTTTTGACGGCGGTCAGCTCCGCGGAATCGGTATATTTGCGGAACAGGTCGTCGAAAAGGCCTTCATAGTCCAGATTTTCCGCGAGCATTATTTTCAGGACGCGGCGCGTTTTTTTCGGGCTGCCGAAATTCGTCAATACGAGCAGCAGCAGGAAGATCGCTATGATAAAGAAGAGCCCCGCCGCGAGATAGACATATCCCAGACCGGTGCAGAAGCCGATGGCCGCTGACAGAAACAGCAGGCAGATCTCCCGGGCAGAGCCGCGGGCGCTGCGGAAGCGGATCAGACTGAAGGTACCGGCAATGCACAGCCCGGCGCCGATATTGTCACTGACGAGCAGAATCACCGGCGTAATGACTGCCGGCAGGATGGCAAGGGTCATCCGGTAGCTTTGCGTGCAGCGGCTGCGGAAACCTGCCAGCAGGCTGCAGCCGAGCCCGAGCACGATGGCAGCGGCCATGCAGATAAGAAAATCGGCCGTGGAAGGCTGAGGAGCGGTCATAATTGTTTTAAGCATAATGTGAAACCTCCTTGATGAGCTCCGGAGCGGTGACCTGCGCCGCAATGGCCTGCCGGTAACAGGCTCCTACCTTGGAAAAGCTATGCGGAAAAATACAGCGCTCCGAAAGGATGCGGGCCAGCCAGAGCGGGAAGACTTCCGGCGCTTTGATCTCCATCAAAACACGGTCATCCGTAAAGAGAGGGATGCCGTCGGTCCCCTTCCGCAGGTCCAGGGCATCTTCCCGGTGCCGTATCTGCGTATCGAAGGTGATCCGCAGGCCCAGTGTTTCGGGGCAGGAATAGGCTTCGCGTTCGTAAGAAACGAAGATCTTCGGCCCCGGGCGGTAATCCTTCAAAAACCGGTCTATTTCCCGGTGGATCTGATTCTTTTCTCCGAAAAAGATGCCGGAAACATAAAGCGGGGCCCGCGAGGCTTCCAGAGCAATGCGGCGCTTGTAAACGATCCCGTCATATTTCTTTTTGAGCTCCACGAAGACCCGGTCGGAATCGCTCGGGGTACCGTAGCAGCGCAGCCGCAGCTTTTCTTTGAAGAAAGGCTTTTCGATCGAACGGCGGATCAGCTCGTAGCTGTCCGTATCGTAATAAATATTGCCGAGCGTATAGCGCGGGTAGACATCCGGCTTCAGATGCGGCAGCAGGACGGGAAGCAGATCGGAATATTCTTTCGGCGTGATAAAAAACTTTTTCTCGACCCTGCGGAATGAATACAGAACCTCCGGCATCCGGACACCTCCCCTCTGACCATATCGTTCCCATTATAGGCGGGCTTCTTAAAGAGAAGTTAAAGAAGAAAAAATGATGTGACAAAAAATGCGGCGGGACGATCTCTTTAATTTATCTTTAGTTTTCTGTGGTTTACTGCCAAAGTCGGGGAGTATATCCGACGGGAGGTAATGAAGATGGATCGACTTTTTTTACATAGGAAGCGGCCCGGCCGACTGAAAAAACTGACGGCTCTGCTGCTGACAGCCGCTCTGTGCATGGCTTTGTCTGCGTGCGGGGAAAATCCTTCGGAGAGCGGTGCGAGTACACAGGAAGGCACGGCGAAGGAGAGCGGGACACAGACAGACGTGACGCCCGCGGAATCCGATCCGCAGGAAACTTCGGAAGATCCCGGCGGGCAGCAGGACGAGCGGCCCGAAGCCGCGGACGCGGAAGATTTCCGCACGGACATTTCCGGGGCCTTTACCGTTGTGTCCGCGGGAGAAAAGGGCTTTTCGGCAGACGGGAACGTATATACTTTCACGAAAGCGGGGACCTACCGCCTCAGCGGCCGTCTGGAGGAGGGCCAGCTGGTGGTGGATGCCGGCAATAACGATAAGATCGAGCTGGAACTGGACGGGGTCTATCTGTCCAACAGTACGGCGGCTCCGATCCTTGCCCTGAAGGCGGATAAAGTAAAGATCAAAATACTGTCCGGCAGCTACAGCGAGATCCGCGATCTGCGTCCGCTGCGCACGGAATATGACGAGGCCGGTGGCGGTGCCGTCTATGCCAAATGCGACCTGGAGATCGGCGGCAGCGGCAGCCTGTACGTGGAGGCCGGCTACAACAACGGTATCCATACATCCGGCGATCTGACGCTGGAAAAGCTTGTACTGAAGGTCAAGGCAGTCAAAAACGCGCTGAAGGGCAATGATTCCGTGACGGTGGTCTCCGGGGATTATATTCTGATCGCCGAGAACGGGGACGGTATCAAGACCGAAAACAGTGATATTTCCTCCAAAGGAAAGCAGCGCGGCAAAGTTTGCTTCACCGGCGGCATTACGGAGATCCATGCGGCCTGCGACGGCGTGGACGCTTCCCATAATGTCGAATTTTCCGGCGCGGCTTCCGTTTCCGTATATACGGCGGATTATTCCGACTTAGCCGGAGAAGGGACCGCACAGAAGACCGGCAGGGATTACTATCTGATCATCGCGCCGGAGCATTATTCCTCCGCGGCCCGCTGGGGGGCTTACTACTATCAGGACGATCCCGCGCAGGGCGTATGGGCGGAAGCCGAATACAGTGTAAATGTTTCCTCCGGCCGTACCAGCTATTACGGCCTGCTGCTGAAGGAACCGGCCGGATATACGAACGTGGAGTTTTATCGCTTTTCCGGGCCGGTCAATTCCCGCACGGAATATGAATACAGATCCGCAGCCATGACGGTCTCGGGCGTGAAAAATGCTTTCCTGGTTTCTTCTGTCGAGAACGGTACCGTATTCGGAACGGAAGTCGAGCTTTCCATGGGCGGCGGGCCCGGCGGACCGGGAGGCCCCGGCGGACAGGAAAAGGGCAAAAAGACGGAACTGGATTATTCCTGCAAGGGCATCAAATGCGATAACGAGATCATTCTTTACAGCGGCAGCGTATCCGTGCAGAGCATGGACAACGGACTGCATGCAAATGCCGATGAGGCGCTGGACACCGGCGCCATGGGCAGCGGTATCATCCGGATCGAGGGCGGTGAACTGACGGTCAGTTCCCGGAGCGACGGGATCAAGCCGGATACGGAATATATCCAGAACGGCGGCACGGTGCAGGTCCTGACCGCGGTAGAGGGGATCGAGAGCAATCTGGTGACCCTGAACGACGGTTTCCTTACGATCTTTTCCACGGATGACGGGATCAATGCCTGCTCCGGCCCGAAAACGCCCTGCGTGACGGTCAGCGGCGGCGTGCTGGAGGTGTCCACTCCCGGCGGCGATACGGATGCCATCGACTCCAACGGCAGTTTCGTCCAGACCGGCGGACTGGTGCTTGTGAAGGGCGGTTCCGCAGCGGGGGCGGTCTCCGGTTCCATTGACGTAGACCGTACCGTGAAAGTGACGGGCGGTACGACGATCGCGCTCGGCGGTGTCTGCGAGGTACCCAGCGGTTCCGATAACTGCAATACGATCCGCATGGTCAGAAAAAGCTTCCCGGCCGGCTCCTACGAAATCAAGGACGAAGCCGGAAAACAGATCGCGGCATTTACGCTGGAAGGTTCCTACGCGGGCGCATGGATCTCTTCGGATGCGTTCGTGAAGGGAGGAAGCTATACTTTGATAAAAGACGGGCAGACCTTTGCGGCCTGGACGCAGAATTCTCAGATGCAGAATGTATCGTAAAAGCCGTACCGCCGGGCAGGCGGAGCGGATCACCGATGATAATAAAAGCGAGGTTCAGGAATATGAAAGTATCGGATATTCTCAGCAGACCGGGCAGACAGATGTCTTTTGAGGTCTTCCCTCCGAAAACGGATGCGACGCTCGAAAGTGTGAAAAAGGCGACGGAAGCGGTGGCTGCTCTGCAGCCTGCCTTCGTCAGTGTGACTTACGGTGCCGGCGGCGGGACCAGGGCATATACGCTGGATATCGCGGAAAATATGCTGAAAAAGTACGGGACGTCCGTAGTGACGCATCTGACCTGTGTGGCTTCCGACCGGGAATTCGTACGGGAAAGGATCGCTGCCATGCGGCGTGCCGGGCTGGAAAATGTGATGGCACTGCGGGGCGATGTTCCGCCCGCACTCAAAGACGCTGACCGCAGCCGCTGGGACTATCGCTACGCGGCGGAGCTGGTGCGTGATCTGAAAGCGGCCGGCGGGTTCTGTATCGGCGGCGCCTGCTATCCGGAAGTGCATCCGGAAAGCCCGGATCCGGAAACGGATATCCGTCACTTGAAGGAAAAAGTGAATGAAGGCTGCGACTTCCTGACGACGCAAATGGTATTTGACAATGAAATTTTCCTGCGCTTCCTTGACAGGGCCCGTGACGCGGGGATCGAAGTGCCGATCCTGCCGGGGATCATGCCCATTACGGCAGCCGTGCAGGTGAAGAGGGCGGTCGAGCTTTCCGGCTCTTATGTGCCCGCTCCGATGCTGCAGGCGGCGGAGCGCTATGCGGACGCTCCGGAGGATATGAAAAAATTCGGATTGGATTTTGCCGCGGAACAGATCGGAAAGCTGTATGAGGCCGGCGTCCGCACGATCCATGTATATACGATGAACAAGGCGGACGTGGCTGCGGAGCTGCAGAAACGGACGCTGGGCTGATAGGCCGGGGATAACGGAATGGATACTGTCATGGTCAGGACTTTTGCCGCTCCGCCGGTGAATCGCAGTGAGATTTTGCGCTATGCCTGCTGCGCAATGCCTTCTCCGGAGGAGGATGCGCTCGTGGATGCCTGTCTGCGGGAAGCAGAGGCTGTATTGGAATACCGTGTCATCTGGTGCCGCGGTCCGCTGAAAGATACGGGAGAAAGTCTGCAGTTTGGCTTTGCGGAAACAGCTTCCCGGGACCTGCGGCGGGCGCTCGGCGGCTGCGACAGCTGGATCGCCTTCGGCGCGACGCTGGGGCTGAGACTGGACCGGCTGATCGCCAGAGCAGGCAGTACGGAACCGGCGAAAGCGCTCATATATCAGGCGATCGGCGCGGAACGGATCGAGGCACTCTGTGAGGCATTCTGCGATGAATGTGCAGAGGAGGCCAAAAAGAGCGGCGGCTATCTGACGCCGCGCTTCAGCCCGGGGTACGGCGATCTTTCGCTGGAATTTCAAAAGGACCTGTTTGCTTTGCTGGGCGGTCAGCAGATCGGACTGACGCTGGGGAGCAGCCTGCTGATGTCTCCCTCCAAGTCGGTGACGGCCCTCATGGGGATCGCGGAAAATCCGGCGGCACACGCGCCGGAACGCTGCCGCAGCTGTTTTATGAAAAGCTGCGCATACAGAAGAAAAGAATGATAACGGAGAATGCCATGCAATTCAGAGAATTCATGCAGAGTCATACGGTAGTGACGGACGGGGGACTGGGCAGTCTGCTGGCGGCAAAGGGCCTGCCGGCGGGGACCAGACCGGAAAGCTGGAATCTGACGCATCCGGAGATTGTTAAAGAGATACATAAAGCCTATTATGAGGCCGGAAGCAATCTGGTCTATACAAATACCTTCGGCGTGAACGGTCTGCATTATACGCCGGAGGAACAAAAGCAGCTGGTAAATGCGGCGGTCCGTCTGGTGCGGGAGGCAGCGGCGGAGGCTGCGTCTCCTTATGAAAAGTTCGCGGCACTGGATATCGGACCGCTGGGCCGTCTGCTGCGGCCCTTCGGGGATCTGGAGTTTGAAGAGGCGGTCGGGTATTTTGCCTCTCTGGTGCGTCTGGGCCGTGATGCAGGGGTCGATGTGATCGTCCTGGAAACGCTCAGCGATGCTTATGAGACCAAAGCCGCTTTGCTGGCAGCCAGGGAAAATACGGACCTGCCCATCTTGGTTTCCAATGCTTACGGCGAGAACGGAAGGCTGCTGACCGGAACACCGCCGGAAGCAGTCGTTTTGCTGGCAGACAGTATGGGAGCGGATGCCGTGGGGGTGAATTGCTCCTTCGGGCCGGAGCAGCTGCTGCCGGTCGCACGGAAATATCTGCAGAACACGCATCTGCCGTTTTCGTTCAAGCCGAACGGCGGCCTGCCCCGGGTCGAAAACGGAAAAACGGTATATGATCTGACGCCGGATGATTTTGCTTCGCTGCTGATGGATGCGGCGCGGCAGGGTACCGGGCTGCTGGGAGGCTGCTGCGGCACTGCGCCGGAGCATATCCGCACTCTCAGACGCCGCCTGGATGCGGAGGCCGGAAAGGAGCGGGACCGTGCGCCGCGCGCGGCGGAAACGGTGCCTGCGGTCAGTTCCTACGGCAGTATCTGCCGCCTGGATGAAGCACCGATCATCATCGGGGAACGTCTGAACCCGACCGGCAAAAAGAAGATCCGGGAGGCGCTGCGCGAGGAAAACTGGAGCGCTTTGCTGCAGGAGGCATTTGCGCAGGAACAGGCCGGTGCGCAGGTGCTGGATGTGAATGTGGGTGTGCCGGGTCTGAATGAGCCGGCCTTGATGAAAAAGCTGGTCACGGAGCTTCAGGCTGTCTGCCCGCTGCCTCTGCAGCTGGACAGCAGCGATCCGGCGGCGCTGGAAGCCGGGCTGCGTTTGTACAACGGCACGGCGATAATCAATTCCGTGAACGGGAAAAAAGAAAGCATGGATGCGGTCTTCCCGCTTGCCCAAAAGTACGGCGGCGCGGTGGTCGCTCTGACCCTGGACGAGAACGGGATCCAGGAAACGGCGGAGGGGCGTGTACAGATCGCCCGCAGGATCCTTGCGGAGGCGCAGCGCCGGGGCATTTCCGGGGACAGGCTGCTGTTTGATGCGCTGACCATGACCGTGGGGGCAAATGCTTCCGCCGCCGATGTGACCCTGGAAACGATAGACAGGATCCGGCGTGAGCTGGGCTGCCGCACGGTGCTGGGCGTGTCGAATATATCCTTCGGGATGCCGAACCGCCCGAAACTGAATGCGGCATTCCTGACATTGGCTCTGGAGCACGGTCTGCAGGCGGCTATCATGAATCCGCTGGCTGCCGAAATGCGGCAGGCCTTTGAACTGTATCTGCACCGGAAGGACAGTGCGGAAGACGCCGGCCGCTATGAAGCCTGGCTGCGGGAACAGGAAAAAATTATGGAGTCCGTCCGCTGCGGAAGCTATGTGGAGGCTGAAACGGCTGCACTGCGTGCGGAAGAGGCGGCCCCGGCAGGTCCGTCGCAGCCGGAAGCGGCGCAGGAGGATCTGTTTGCTGTCCTGCAGCAGCAGGTCAGGACCGGTCTGCGGGCAGCTGCCGGTGAAACGGCGGATAAGCTGCTGCAGACGGAAGATCCCATCTGTCTGATGGACCGCGCGGTATTGCCGGCCCTGGATGAGGTGGGCAGGGGATATGAAAGCGGCCGTTTGTATCTGCCGCAGCTGCTGATGAGTGCCGAAGCGGCTTCCGAGGTGTTCGGGAAGCTGCGTGAGGTGCAGCTGCAAGGGAAGGAAATGCCGGAGAGCAGAGAAAAGGCGATCGTGCTGGCGACCGTACAGGGAGACATTCACGATATCGGGAAAAATATCGTCCGGCTGCTGCTGGAAAGTCACGGGATCGGTGTGAGGGACCTGGGACGGAACGTGGCCGCGGAGACGGTGGCGGAGGCTGTCCTGCAGGAAAAAGCGCCTGCGGTCGGGCTCAGCGCATTGATGACGACTACGGTCCCTGCCATGGAAGACACCATTCGCCTGCTGCGGGAGAAATGCCCCGGCGTGCGGATCGTTGTCGGCGGGGCGGTCCTTTCCGAGAAGCTGGCGGAAAAGATCGGCGCGGATGCCTATGCGAAGGACGCTACCGACACGGTGCGGTTCGTGCAGGCCTGGACCGCGGCGGACGGTTCAGCGCGGCAGTGAAATAAAGTGCTTGCAAAGGCACCCGGAGTGTGATAGATTACTGCACATGTTTCGCTTTTGAAACAGCACCGGGACGGACCGGAATCATATATGTGCAGGGCCTGCTTTGGCCAAAAGGGGGATAAAATGAACGTATTTGACTTTATCAACAGGGAAAAGCAGCGTCAGGACGAGAATATCGAACTGATCGCCAGCGAAAACTTTGTCAGTGACGATGTACTGAAGGCGGTAGGCTCCTGCCTTACCAACAAATACGCGGAGGGCTATCCCGTGGAGCGTACCAGCGGCAATAAGGGACGTTACTATGGCGGCTGCGAGGTCGTGAACGACCTGGAAGAGTATTGCTGCGATATCTGGCGCAAGGTATTTAATACCGATTATCATGTGAATGTGCAGCCTCATTGCGGCTCCAATGCCAATTTCGCGGCTTATTTCGCGGTGCTGAAGCCCGGCGATACCATCCTGTCCATGAGCCTGGATAACGGCGCACATCTGACCCACGGTGCGCCCGTCAATTTCAGCGGCAGACTGTACAATATGGTATTTTACGATGTAACGAAGGAAGGCTATATCGACTACGAAGATGTTGCGGCGAAGGCACGCGAATACAAGCCGCAGCTGATCCTGGCCGGGGCTTCCGCTTACAGCCGGATCATTGATTTCAAGGCCTTTGCGGATATCGCCAAGGAAGTCGGCGCCTACTTTATGGTAGATATGGCGCATATCGCCGGTCTGGTAGTATCCGGCGACCATCCCAGCCCCTTCGGCCTGGCGGATATCATCACGACGACCACTCATAAAACGCTGCGCGGTCCCCGCGGCGGCATGATCTTCTGCCGTCCGGAGCTGGCCCGCAAGATCGACAGCGCGGTATTCCCCGGCAGCCAGGGCGGCCCGCTGGAGCATGTGATTGCCGGCAAGGCAGTGGCAGGCGAGGAGGCTCTGCGTCCCGAGTTCAAGGAATACGGACATCAGATCGTGAAAAACTGCAAGGCCATGTGCCAGGCTTTCCTGGATATGGGATATCCGGTCGTCACCGGCGGAACGGACAACCACCTGTTCCTGCTCGACCTGACCAAGACCGGCCTTTCCGGCAAGGAAGTGCAGGATGAATGCGACAGACATCATATCACGCTGAATAAAAACTGCATTCCGAACGAAACAAGATCCCCGCAGCAGGCATCCGGCGTGCGTATCGGCACGGCGGCCATGACTACCAAGGGTTATAAGGAAGAAGATTTCGTCCGCGTCGCCAAGGAGATCGACCGGATCATCAAATCGATGCAGCACTGAGGCCTGCCGGGAAACGGAAGGCGGAACGTATAGACAATCAAAAATGACCGGGACGGAAGACGGAAAACCGTACTCCCTTCCCGGTCATTTTTCTTATGTGATTACAGGACATTTTCCCCGTCGAAAAGCAGGTAGCCGAAGCCGGTGCCCATCTCGTTCCCTGCCTGCAGCCAATCAGCGAAAGCACGGCGGAGGCGGGTATCCTGCGGGACTTTGGACCAGTCCCCGTCGAAGTCAAAGAAGGACATTCCGAAAATACGCCACAGGTTCCGCGTCCCGCGGGTATGCTGCTCCATCACATGGAACATCCCGGCGAATTTCTGCAGATTGGAGCCTTCCGGAAAAAGTGCCGCATGAGGCGGATAGATCAGCCAGCTTTTGAGCTGCACCACCATCAGCCCTGTGCAGCCGAAGAAGCGGTACGCCTGCCGCAGGGAATCCATTGCCGCTTCCGGGGTCAGATGTCCTCCGGTGGGAATGTGGAGCTTCTGTACCATATCCCCTTTCTTTACGTAGGGCGGCAGATCCGCCAGGTCCCACGGGTACTTTTCAAATTGGAGCCGCCCCAGGCCGAAGGTGATCTCGTTGAAAAAGCGCCAGTACCACGATGCCATGACGGGCCCGAAGCCCCACTCGCCGGTGCGGTTCCTGCGTTCCTGCAGCTTGCTGGCAACATCCGTTTCGAAGCCCCGGTACAAAACGTCGGCGTTGGGGTATTTGCTGTAAGTTTCCTTCAGCTCCGGCGCCCGGCACAGGACCATCATGGCAAAAAGGGCGTGGACCGGGATGCCGAGTCCTTCGGCAACAGGGGTCAGCCGTGCTGCCAATGCAGCTCCGTCTTTGTTCCATCCAAGGGCCGCCTGAGCTCTTGCTGCCTCCAGATGGATAAGATATTCCTTCGGGCAGCGAAAACGGTCAAACAGTGCAGTGTCCATGGCACAGTCCTCCTTTTCTGCACATATATCAGCAGTGATCCATGCCTGGTTTGAAAGATGATCGGAATCCATATGTTCACGGATGTATGGGATACAGTCACCTTCACGATCCCGCATCCTCTGCTGTGCTGTAATGCTGCTGCACAGCCGGTTTCCGGTTTATTCTATCAGGCTTCCAGACTTTTGGCTTTCTCTGTACCGTTATAGCAGATTCTGCCGCTTCGGACAAGAGATTCCTGTCCATGCAGGACTGTTTTTTCGGATATCCGCTGCGGTATCCGCAGTAGCAATGCGTGTGACGCCGTCGCCTGCAGCGGCGGGAAAGGCGTTTCAGCAGCGCTTGACTTTCCCGGAGGGCGGTGCTATGATGCGGATAAAACATATAAATGAATAAACATATGTTTATCGGAGGTACCGTCATGAAACCATCGGAACATAGCGGCGCGGAAGAGAAGCCCGGAAGCGGCAAGGCGCTGCCTCTGCGGGAGCTTCAGCCCGGCAGGCTGAATGAGCGCGGGAAAAAGAACGAAAAATATCCGGAATGGACACAGGCACCGGAGGCTCTTTCCCCTGCCCCGGCCAGATGTGCCTGCGGAGAAGACTGCGGCTGCGGAGAAGAAGACGGACGCAGCTGGGAAATATTTGCTGGCGGCGGCCTTTTGCTGGCGGCGATGCTGGCAGACCGGTTCCTTCCCGGCATCGGCATTTTCAGCCTGCTGATATATGCGGCGGCGTATCTGCTGCTCGGGCGGAACGTACTGGCAGGCGCTTTCCGGGGGATCGCACGCGGAAAGTGGATGAACGAAAATTTCCTGATGAGCATCGCGACGCTGGCTGCGTTCGCCATCCGGGAATATCCCGAAGCCGTGGGCATCATGCTTTTTTACCGGATCGGGGAATTGCTGGAGGACAATGCTTCGGAAAAGAGCCACCGGGCCCTGATGGCAGCGGCGGCACTGCAGCCGGAAACCATTCTGCGTGTGACGGGCGTCGGAACGGAAACGATCCCGGCACGTGAAGCCCGGGCGGGCGATGTATATCTGGTCCGGCCAGGAGACAGGGTGGCGCTGGACAGTGTCGTGCTGGAGGGCGAAAGTTTTCTAGACACTTCATCCGTTACGGGAGAATCGGTCCCCCGCCGCGTTTGTCCCGGCCGGGAAGCGCTTTCCGGCTCCGTGAACGGGAGCGGTTTGCTGAAGCTGCGGGCGGAAAAGCCGCTCGAAAGCTCCGTCATGACCCGCCTGATAGCGGCTGTGGAGCAGGCTGCCGAAAGCAAACCCCATATGAACCGTTTTATCACCCGCTTTGCGGCAGTCTATACGCCGGCCGTGGTGCTGCTGGCTATGTTTACGGCAGTCGGTATGCCCCTGCTGCGCGGGGAAGCCTTTGTCCCCTGGATCTATACGGCAGTCAGCTTTCTGGTGGTCAGCTGTCCGTGCGCGCTGGTGGTCTCCGTTCCGCTGGCATTTTATTGCGGTGTCGGGCGCGGGGCGGCTGAGGGGATCCTGTTCAAGGGCGGTGTCACTTTGGAAAAGCTAGCCCGCATCAAGGCTGTCGCGATGGATAAGACAGGGACGCTGACATCCGGAAGCTTTACCGTTACATCTATCGAGCCTGCGGCGGAAAAGGGACTTTCTGAGGAAGAACTGCTTTGCCTGGCAGCTGCCTGCGAGAAAAATTCCACTCATCCGATTGCCGTAAGTATAATGAATGAGACGAAATCGAGGAAAATTCTGCTGCCGGAGGCTTCTGAAGTACGGGAAATATCCGGATCGGGCATGGAAGCCTGCGTCGGGGGCGGGAAAATGCTTTGCGGCAGCCGCCGCTTTCTTGCGGACCGTGCCGTTCGGGGACTTCCGCCGGAAGCGGAGCAGGCGGGCGCGTCCGTGCTGCTCAGCCGGGACGGAGAGTATCTGGGGCGGATCATCATAGCCGACACGCTCAAGGCGGATGCCGCCGCAGCGGTTTCGGAACTGAAAAACAGAGGCTTTTCGCCGGTGATCCTGACGGGAGACAGTGCGGAAAACGCGATGGCTGCGGCGCGGCTGGCAGGGATCGAAAATGTTCTGGCGGAGCTCCTGCCCGAAAGAAAGCTGCAGGTCCTGCGTGAGCTAAGAGAGGAAAAAGGCCCCGTCCTGTATGTCGGGGACGGTCTGAACGATGCGGCAGTCCTCGCCGGAGCGGATGTCGGCGCGGCAATGGGGAGCGGAGCGGCAGCAGCCCTGGAGGCGGCGGATATCGTCTTTTTGAATTCCGGCATGCAGGCGCTTCCGCGGGCGCTGCGTCTGGCCGAGCGGGTTCGGCGGATCGCCGTGCAGAATGTGGTGCTGGCCATCGCCTTCAAAATGGCGGTATTGCTGGTCGGCGTGCTGGGAATCTATTCCGATCTTTGGCTCGCGGTCGCGGCGGATACCGGAACGGCGGCGATCTGCATTTTGAATTCCGTGCGGCTCCTGCGCAGAAAGAAATGATCTGCCCGTCCCTGCGGAGGGCAGCTCTGCCGGGAGGCCCGGCCGGTATTCGGCGATCTACGGGGCAGGAATGTCGAGAATGATTATATCGGTACATAAAACGGCCGGACTTTTCGAGGTCCGGCCGCTGTTATTTATTCTGTTTGGGAGCGGGAGAACGCATTTGGCGCAGCCGCTTCTTTCTTTATGCGTGAAAATGTTTCCGGCGGTTTATGCCTGGATCTCCGGCGCCGGTTCACTGACTGCGCCGGCAGAAGGCTTGCGCTGCCAACTGACATATTTGCAGGCCGGACTGTGTTCGCAGCTGTAAAAGCGGCGGCCCTTCTTTGTCTTGCGGACGATGATATCTCCTCCGCAGAGCGGGCAGGCATAGCCGGTCTTTTCAAGCAGCGGTTTGGTATTGCGGCATGCGGGGAAACCGGGGCAGGCAAGGAAGCGCCCGTGCGGGCCGTATTTGATGACCATGCGGCGGCCGCAGTTTTCGCAGACCTCTTCGGAAAGCTCGTCGGATACTTTGACCTTTTCGAGCCCGGTCATGGCCTGATCCAGCTTTTCCTTGAAAGGCGGATAGAACTCACGCAGGACATCTTTCCAGGCCAGTTCGCCTTCCGCGACCCGGTCCAGCTTTTCCTCCATATCGGCGGTGAAATCTTTATCGGCCAGCTGCGGAACGGACTGCAGGGTGAGATCGTCCACGGCTTCCCCGAGCTCTGTCATAAAGAGGTTTTTCCCCTCCTTCAGCAGATAGCGGCGGGTCAGCAGCGTCGTCAGAGTCGGAGCGTAGGTGCTGGGGCGGCCTATCCCGTAGCTTTCCATGGCGTGTACCAGCGAGGCCTCCGTATAATGCGGCTGTGGCTGTGTGAAGTGCTGTTCGGTCGTGAAGATCGGATCAGAAAATTCGGAATCCTCCGTAAGGCGGGAGAGGAATTTATCGTGATCGGCCTTCTCGTTGTCGGGATTATAGACCAGACGGAACCCGTCAAAGGTCTGTACATGCGCGGATGTGCGGAACTGCGCATTTCCGGCTTCCAGAATGAGCTGGGTGCTGTCGTAGCAATAATCTTCCATACGGCTGCTGATGAAGCGCTTCCAGATCAGATTGTAAAGCCTGTATTGTTCCGATGTGAGCTCCGCCTTGACGGAGGCCGGCGTTCTGGCGGCGACGCTGGGACGGATGGCTTCGTGGGCATCCTGTGCGTGCCCGCTGTTTTTCCCCTCCGTGCTTTGTCTGCCCAGATAGGCCTTCCCGTAATTGGTTTCGATATAGGCGGCGGCAGCGGCGGCTGCTTCCGCGGAAATGCGGGTCGAATCCGTTCGGAGGTAGGTGATGAGACCCACGGTCCCTTCGGATTTCAGTTCCACACCTTCATACAGCTGCTGCGCGATGCTCATGGTCCTGCGCGGAGAAAAATTCAGGATGCGGGAGGCTTCCTGCTGCAGGGTACTGGTCGTAAAGGGCAGCGGCGCTTTCGTGCGGCGGGGCTGCGTTTCCAGAGACTGTACCCGGAAGGGCTTGCCCTCCAAGGACTGCAGGAGCGCCTCGGTCTCCTCGCGGGAGGCGGGGGCTTTATCGGCGGGCTTGTAAGCGAGCGTCAGGCGCTTGCTGCCGCCCAGGACCTGCAGGCTGACATCCACGGTCCAATATTCTTCCGGCACGAAGGCTTCGATCTCTGCCTCACGGACCCGGACCAGATGCAGGGTAGAGGACTGCACACGGCCGGCGGAGAGCCCGCGCTTGACCTTTTTCCACAGGAGAGGGCTGACGGAGTAACCGGCGACACGGTCCAGCGCACGCCGGGCCTGCTGGGCATCTACCAGATTGAAATCCAGCTCGCGGGGTTCTTTCAGGGCGGCGGTAACGGCATTTTTGGTGATCTCATTGAAGCTGATCCGGCGGCATTTCTCTTCGTTGCCCTTCAAAATGGTACGAAGATGCCAGGCAATGGCCTCTCCCTCGCGGTCAGGGTCCGTTGCCAGATAGACGGTATCGGCCTTCTTGGCCTTCTGCTTCAGGGTGGTGATGATATCCCCTTTGCCGCGGATCGTGATATAGGAGGGTTCATAATCATTCTCCAAATCAATGCCCATACGGCTTTTGGGAAGATCGCGGACGTGTCCGCCCGAGGCTTCGACCTCATATCCGCTGCCTAAAAAACGCTTGATGGTCTTCACTTTGGCAGGGGACTCTACGATTATCAGATTCTTTTTTGCCATATCCACTCCTGTTTGCCGGGAAATGCGGAGGAAAATGCCTGCCTCCGCGGCTAAAAGAATATAAATGATTCCGCTGAGGATTGCAAGTGTATTTTTTGTGTCCGTTTCGCCAGTGCGGTCATTTCTTGATATAGTACCCGGAAGAAACGGGGCGGACGGCTCCGGCAGCCTCCATTTCCATCAGCTGTACGCTGATCTCGCCCAGGCCCAGACCGCTGCGGACCGCGAGCTCTTCTATGTGCATGGGCGTGGAGGAAAGAAATGCGTAAATGCGTTTCTGCGTTTCGCTCAGGGCCGCTTTTCCCTCCGGCAGACGCTCCGGCCTGCTTTCCGGTGCGGCGCCCCGTCCGAAAAAGGCAAGGACATCTTCCGGAGAGGTCAGGATACCGGCACCTTCCCGGATCAGCCGGTTGCAGCCCTGACTGAGAGGGTCCGAGATGCGTCCGGGCAGGGCCATGACTTCTTTCCCCTGTTCCAGGGCCTGGTCCACCGTGATGAGAGAGCCGCTTTTCACGCCGGCTTCTATGACGAGCAGAATATCCGAAAGCGCGGAAATGATGCGGTTCCGCAGCGGAAAATGGAACGGCAGTCCGGGTGAGCCGGGCGGCAGCTCGGAAAGGATGCCGCCGGATGCTTCCAGATCCCGGTACAGACGGCGGTTGCTTTCCGGGTAGCAGACATCCGCGCCGGTCCCGAGCACCGCGAACGAACGGCCTCCGCCGCGTACGGCTCCTTTCTGGGCATATCCGTCCACGCCCAGCGCCATGCCGCTGATGACCTGCACGCCTGCCTGCGCGAGTTCATATCCGAACAGATCCGCCATGCTTTCCCCGTAGGAGGTGCAGCGGCGCGCCCCGACGATGCCTGCCGTGGGAACGAATTCCGAAGGCAGGGAACCTTTGTAGAAAAGCCCCAGCGGCGCGTCCCGCAGCGGGCGGAGGCGCTGCGGATATTCCGCATCTGTTTCGCAGCACCAATGCAGTCCTTTTTCTTCGAGCGTGTGGAATTCATCCAGGAGACGGGGCAGCTTTGCCTTGCTTTTCTCGACCTCCTGCATCTGTATATCCGTAATGGGCAGTTTTTTTTCACGGAAAACAGCTTCCGGACTGCCTAAAAGAGCCAAAAGGCGCCGCAGCACCGCCGGCCCCAGAAGCTCCAGGCTCGCGAGCCAGTACCAATATTCCCTCTGTTCCATACTACCTCCAGAACTTTTCTTCCGGGCCGCGGTATCCGACTGCTTCGGACAGCGCCTCCTGGGAGATGGCTTCTTCGCCCTTCAGGTCCGCGATGGTCCGGGCAACTTTGAGAATACGGTGGTAGGCGCGGGCGCTCAGCCCCTTCATTTCGAAAAATCGTTTCAGAAAGGCTTCCTGGCCTGGATCCAGGGTGCAGTACTTCTTGACATCACGGCCGCTCATCTGCGAATTGAAGTGCAGGCCCGTCCCACGGAAGCGTTCCTCCTGCAGAACTCTGGCCGCTTCGACCCGGGCGCGGATATCGGCAGAGGATTCGTTGCGGCCGGCTCCGGTCAGGTCCTGATACCGCAGCGGCGGAGCTTCCACGCAGATATCCATACGGTCCAGCAAAGGGCGGCTGATGCGCCGCAGGTAGGCCGTTACATCCGCGTCGCTGCAGTGGCAGCGGCTGCGGTCGGGATAATAGCCGCAGCGGCAGGGGTTCATGGCCGCCACCAGCATGATATGGGCCGGAAAACGGTAGGCTCCCTGTACGCGGGAAATACTGACTTCCCGGTCCTCCAGAGGCTGCCGGAGGCTTTCCAGGGCTGCTTTTTGAAATTCGGGCAGCTCATCCAGAAACAGGACGCCGTAATCCGCCAGAGATATTTCTCCCGGCTGCGGGACACGGCCGCCTCCGACCAGCGCAAAAGGAGAAACCGTATGATGGGGGCTGCGGAAGGGGCGGCGCAGGATCAGCGGCTGCTCCTGCGAGAGCATCCCCCGAATACTGTATACCTGCGATACCTCCATGGCTTCCTGCATGCTGATCGCCGGCAGGATCGTGGGGATCCGGCGCGCGATCATCGTTTTTCCGGATCCGGGCGCGCCGATGAAAAGCAGGTTGTGCATTCCGGCAGCCGCGATCTCCGCGGCGCGGCGCATGACCAGCTGACCGTTTACTTCCGAAAAATCCACATCCTTCGCGAGAGAGCCTTCCTGCATCAGACTGTGCAGGCGGCAGGGCTCCGGCCGCAGCATGCCGCGGGCGAAATCCGTGATCTCCGCCAATGTTTTCAGGGCAAATACTTCTATGCCCTCTACCAAAGAGCCTTCGCTGCGGTTCCCCTCCGGCACGACGCAGCGCGTAAAGCCCAGTTCCCGGGCGGCTGCGGTCATGGTCAGCACCCCGCTGACGGGCACCAGGGATCCGTCCAGTCCCAATTCACCCAGAAACAGCGTCTTGCCCGTGTCTGTGCCGAATTCCAGCAGGCCGACCGCGGTGAGCATGGAGACCGCGATGGCCAGATCGAAAACGGTCCCTTCCTTGCGTATGTCGGCCGGGGACAGATTGACGGTAATGCGTCGCGGCGGCAGCTGAAAACCGGTATTTTTCAAGGCGGTGCGGACCCTGTCACGGGCCTCCCGCACTTCGGAGCCGAGGAAACCGACCATGGCGGTCTCGGGAAGGCCGGAAGAGGCATCGCACTCCACGCGAATGGGGATACCTTCCATGCCCAGCAGGGTCATGGAATTGACTTTACTGTACATATTCCTCCTGTCGGTGCAAAAAAAAGCACCCAGAGACCCTGCATCTCCGGTGCGCAATAAAAAAGCGCACACGGGGACCATCATCCCCGGCGCGTCAGTACGGACACTATACCACAGCGGGAGGAGCGTTTCAAGTTTTTTCTGCGGAGAACGCCCCGGAAACAGGACAGTCAAGGCGGAATTATGGTTCTTCTGCTTTTGACAGGGAGAAAAGCATATGTTATAATGAAACTCGGGTAGTTGTATCATGGAGGTGCATTATGAAGCTTCGGAAACGATCTGCTTTGACAGTGTTCGTGCTTCTTCTTATTTGTATGGGGACTGCTGCGAGGGCGGCAGGCAATCGAAAAACAGCTGCGGCGTTTGTGCTTTATGTGGAAGATAATACGCTGAATCCTCTGTCGGCAGCTTTCGGAAGTACGGCAGGGGGCTGCTTTGACGCCCGGCAGGGCTTCCGCGTGGTCAGCGATGCGGATACGGAAACCGCCGACTTTAACGGAGCGGCAAGATATTCCCTGACCTGGTACAGGCTCGGAGAAGACGGAGAGATCGCCTCCGCGGTCCCGAAGGGAACGGTCCTGCAGGAAGGCCTGTATCTGTATTCCGCGGAACTGATCCTGCAGGAGGACAGTGAAAACGGCCCGGTCACGGAAGGGGCGGTCTATGCCTCCGAAGCGGCGGCGGGAGAGGGGACGCCTGTTTCCTTCGCGATCCTGCCGGAGGGAGCGGCGGATCCGGTGTATCAGATGGCCCGCGTGAAGCGGATCCAAAACGGCTCCGGGGTCCAGAGCATTCTGCGTCTGCAGAGAGCCGTAAAGATCGAAAACAGCGGCATATCGCTGCCTTTGACTTTTTCCGGTGAGGAAGTCTTCGTCCCTCAGACGACCGAGAATGTTCCCGTGGATGAGCTGCAGCTTGCTTTTCAGGTGAGCGGCGGCAAAAAACCTTACAAATATGAAAAAACGGATGGCCCGGCATGGCTGAAGGTCGATGCACAGACCGGTACGGTCAGCGGAACGCCGGGGAGTGCCGATATCGGGCTGCAGAAGCCTTTATCCGTGCATATAACCGATGCGGCGGGGAAGAGCATCGATGCCAGCATCTTTGTCCGGGACGTCCTGTGCGGCAGGCGGAACGAGGTGCTGCTGCAGGAGATTTCCGTCCCTGTGGACAGTGCTTTCCTGGAACAGCTGAAACGCGGCGGCGTCTTTTATGAAAATAATCTTCCGAAATTGCAGGATGCTTCCGTGAAGCTGTCATCCGGGACCGTGCGGAACCGGGAAGACGGGCCCCTTCGCCTGGTATTTTCCGAATTGAACCGGCTGGAGGGCAGCAGAAAGACCCGCGTCACCAGCCGCACCACGCTGTATGACGGGGAATATGTCCTGACCTTGCAGGCGATGGTAACGGATGTATATGCCTCCTATATCCGCCTGGGGGCGGGCGATTATCAGAATCCTTCCCGTGCGGAAAAGGATCAGATCGTCCTGCGTCTGACTTTGAACGGACAGGATTACTGCCGCTGCAGGAGCAGCTATGTTTACGATTCCGGTTATTACGGCGGTTTCGCTTCTTTTGATATTCATTTTACGGTCGATACGGCTCCTGCGGGGAGCGGCCCGGCCCTGTCTCATACGCTGGTACAGCTGCACCGGAACGAAACGCTGCAGCTGAAGGCTTACGGTCTGTCCGGCAATCTGAGCTGGACCAGTTCCAACCACCGCTATGTGAGTGCGGAAAACGGCCTGCTGCAGGCGAAAGTGCCCGGCAATGAAACGGTCACGGTCTCCGACGGGACGACGACCCTGAAATGTCAGGTCAAGATCCTTCTGGACGATCTGTATCCCGTAATCCTGGAACGAGGTGTCTATCTGGACGGCGGGTCCGGCTTCCGTTCCGAGGGCGGTAAGGTCACGGTTACGGCGAACCCTGCCGGCACCGGAAAATATTTCCTTCGCTGGGAATGTGAAGGCGCCGCACTGGATGACCCCTTCTCCAAGACAGTCTCCTTTGCGATGCCGAAGGGGGAGGTACGGCTGCGTGCCGTATATGCCAGCCGATTCCCGGCACATATCCACAATAAGATCCTGGCGGGAGCAAAGGAGCCTGACTGCGAGCACGGAGGGAACAGTTCCTTCCGGTTCTGCGAATGCGGCCTGTATTTCCGCGGAGAAGGCGCATCGCAGCCGATGACGGATCTTTCCGAAGTCATTCTCGAGCCGCTGGGCCACACTTATATGAACGGCAGCTGCATACGCTGCGGCGCCGCGGAACCGGTGCAGCCGAGCACTGCCGAGACGCAGGAGAGCCGGGAACCCGGTTCGGAGGCATCTTCGGAGGAGGGCAGCACGGAAGAATGCTCCGAAACGGGAGAAACCTCCGGCAGTGACGAGCCGGATCAGCCGAAGCTTCCGAAAACGCCCGGCGAACGCTTCAAGGCAGGCATGATCGGCCTCGGCTCGGCAGCTGCGGTTTTGGCGGCAGTCGCTTTGGCGGCGGCAGTCGCGTTAAAATCGAAAAAAGGAAAGAAAGAATCATAAAAGCTGTTTCGGCAAAAACGCAGAAAGGAAGAGAACATGAAGAAAGTATTGGCTGTGTTGGTGGTGCTTTCCATGGCACTGAGTTTGACGGCATGCAGCCTCAGCGAACTGAAGGACGAAGTCTTGGATTTTGTTTCCGATATCCTGCATAAAGAATCGGAAGAGGAAACGGAGGAGGGCACTGAGGCGGATCCTTCCAAGGCCGCGCCTACGGAATCGGCACCTACGGAACCGGCGCCCACGGCCCCTGCGCCTACGGAACCCGCGCCTACGAAACCGGCGCCCACGGAACCGGCTCCCACGAAGCCTGCGCCTACGGAGCCCGCACCTACGGAACCCGCACCTACGGAACCTGCGCCGACGGAACCCGCACCGACGGAACCTGCGCCTACGGAACCCGCGCCGACGGAACCCGTGCCTACGGAATCCGCGCCTACGGAGCCTGCACCCACGGAACCGGTACTGCCCGGTTATGTGACCGATCCCAAGCCGATCGGGTTGGTCTTTGCGGAAAAAGAAGGGTATGTGAACCTGGATGGATACGGGATCGGCGGCCTTTACAGACAGGTACTGGTCATGCTCGATGAAGATAGTGCGGAGCGCTTCCCTGCGCTTGCCTCCTTCCTGAAGACGGCGGCAGAGGGACAGGCATCCGATTATTATTCCCTGTTTACCGATTTCCAGAGACAGACGCAGACGGATTGGATGAACGATCCGATGATGTTCCGCTTCCATGAGAAGCTCATGACCCCGACGGTCCGCCGTGCAGATGACAATGTGCTCAGTATTCTGACGATACATAGAGAGGCCGGCAGCGGCTTCCGTGAGGATGTCACGCATTTCGGAGATTCTTTTGATACGGAGACCGGAAAACATCTGGAACTCACGGATGTCCTTTCCGAGGTGGATTCCCTGCCCGCTCTGCTGGAGACCAAGCTCACGGCACTGGATAAAAGCACCTATGCCGGCTGTGCGGCTTCCGTTCAGCGGATGATCGAAAGCGGTTCGCTTCCCTGGACGCTGGATTATGAAGGCATGACATTTTACTTCGATGCTTATACGATCGCAGACGGTGCCGCCGGTGCCGCGGAAGCATTTGTCCCCTACGCCGAACTGCCTCTTACCAGTCAGAAGTATGCCTGCAGCCCCGACGATTATATCGTCGGCCTCGTATTCGGGCAGGAAGGCACTTATACCGCGAACGGCAGAAGCTATACCATTTCGACGTGGGAGAGCGATGACAACGATCCCTGGACGTATTCCGATATCTCCGTCAGCGTCAACGGAAATACGCTTCCGTCGGATTTCTACTGCTTCCACTGCCTGCCTTATCTCGTGGTGAGCGACGGCAGAGAATATCTGTATCTCCAGTGTACCGCCGAAAATGATTACGGCTTCATCCGCATGTATTCCCTGACGGACGGCGTCCCGTTGAAGATCGGGACGGCGGAAAATCTGAATACGCTTTATGTACCGGCTTTGGCAGCGGAGAGCTTCAGCGGCCGTGCGGTACTGACCGATCCTTCCGATTTTGTTCTGGAAACCAGAATGGATCCGCTTTCGACCTGCAGCGGCTGCCGCAGCTATTTTGTCGGTGCCGCCGGGGCTCCTGTCAGCGGCAACCCGTATTATCTGATCGACCGTCCTTTCCGTCTGATCTCCAAGGTCGATCTTCGCTGCAGCGTGGTCGATGACGATATGAACGTTTCCGGCAATCGGGTCGTGGCGGCGGGCTCCGGCTTCACCGTGTTCCGTACGGACAACAGCAGCTTTGTGGATGCCATGCTGGATGACGGTACGACCGTGCGCTTGAATGTGCAGCTTACCTGGCCGCAGACGGTGGAAGGCGTGGACGCGGAAAGCGTATTTGACGGAATGACTTTCGCGGGGTGATCTGATACCTTTTCAAAGGGAGGAAAAACCATGGAGCCGGATATCCGCTATCTGAAGGAGCTTTCTCACCGTTTTCCGAGTATCGCCAAGGCCAGTACGGAGATCATCAACCTGTCTTCCATATTGAACCTGCCCAAGGGAACGGAAAATTTCATCAGTGATGTACACGGTGAATATGAGCAGTTCATCCATATCATCAAAAATGCTTCCGGCAATGTGCGCACAAAGATCGAGGAGGAGTACGGCTTTGAACTCAGCAAGGAGGATAAGACCGAACTTGCCACGCTGATTTATTATCCGGAAGAAAAAATCAAGCTGGTAGAGGCATCCGGCCGCAATATGGAGGACTGGTACCGCATGGTGCTGCTCCGCCTTGTGCGCATGGCAAGGCAGGTTTCCCGCAAATATACCCGTTCCAAGGTCCGCAAGGCCATTCCGGAGGATTTTCGTTATGTGATAGAAGAACTCATGACGGAAAACGATGTGCCGGATAAGACCAGCTACTACAACGGCATCCTGGAGGCAATCATTTCCACCGGAAGAGCCAAGGCCTGTGTCGTTGCCCTTTCCTACATGATCGACCGGCTGACCGTAGATCATCTGCATCTCATCGGAGATGTGTACGACCGCGGCCCCGGCCCGCATATCATCATGGATACGCTGATGAAATATCATGCGCTGGATATCCAGTGGGGCAACCACGATATCATCTGGCTGGGAGCGGCCTGCGGGCATCCGCTTTGCGTGGCGACGGTCATCCGTCTTTCCGCGCGCTATGCCAATCTGGATATTCTGGAGAACGGCTACGGGATCAATCTGATCCCTCTGATGCGCCTGGCAGTAGAGGAATATGGGCACACCGACCGCAATCAGTTCCGCATCAAATATGATCCGGAATATTATGATATATCCGATTCCGAGCAGGACACCCGGATGCACAAGGCCATTACCATGCTCCAGTTCAAGCTGGAGGGGCAGTGGATCAAGCGGCATCCGGAATTCGAAATGGAAGACCGCCTGCTGCTGGATAAGGTGGATTATGCCTCCAAGACCATCCGGATCGGCGGCAGAACCTATGAAATGGAAGATACCGACTTTCCGACGGTCGATCCGGCGGATCCTTATGCGCTGACCGAAAAAGAAGCCGCGGTGATGGACCGTCTCTGCGCTGCCTTCAAAAACAGTGAGAAAATGCAGTCTCACGCCCGTTTTCTGCTCAGCAAAGGCAGTCTGTATCTGGTATATAACGGGAATCTGCTCTATCACGGGTCCATTCCGCTGGACGAGGACGGCAGCTTCCATACGATGACCGTCGAGGGAAAAGCATATCGGGGCAGGGCTCTGCTGGATGCGCTGGACGGCTGCGTGCGCAAGGCATATTTTGCCAAGAACGCGCAGGAAAAGGATTATTCCATGGATATGCTTTATTATCTGTGGTGCGGCCGCTGGTCCCCTCTGTTCGGCAAGGAGCGCATGGCGACCTTTGAACGCCAGTTCATCAGGGAAAAGGAAACGCACGAGGAGCCGAAGAGCCCGTACTACCGTCTGTATGACCGGGAGGATGTGATCTACCGAATCTTTGATGAATTCGGCCTGAATCATGAACGTTCGCGCATCATCAGCGGACATGTGCCGGTGAAAAGCAAGCGGGGCGAATCGCCCCTGAAATGCGGCGGCAAGCTGCTGATCATCGACGGCGGCTTTTCCCGGGCCTATCACGGCGAAACGGGTATTGCCGGCTATACGCTGGTATTCAGCTCCAGCGGTCTCAAGCTGGTCGCGCATGAGCCTTTTACCTCCAAGGAGGATGCCATCCGCACGGGAAGGGATATCCATTCCGAGACGACCCTGATCGAGCATATGGCCGACCGTGTGACCGTAGGAGATACGGACATCGGCGAGAATCTGCGTGAGTCGATCGCCGATCTGCGGGCCCTGCTGGATGCTTACCGCAGCGGCATGATCGAGGAACTGGAATAAGAACAGCAGGTTTTTTGCCGAATTTTCAAAATATTGCTTGCAATTTTCTGATTTTTCCTATATCATTACGGCAAACAGAGAAATAGTATTCGGAACGTGTTGTTTCGCGGGAAATGATTCTGCAAAAAGGAGGAGCTGCTTTACGAAGCGGTATCGGTGTTCATGAGTATTCAGCTGCTTGATAAGGTAAGGAGAATCAACAGACTGCTTCACAACAATCAAGGCAACGTGTTTTCTTTCTCTGATGTGGCCGCATCGCTGGGAGAGGCACTCACTGCCGATGTGGCAGTCGTCAGCCGGAAGGGGAAGGTCCTGGGGCTCAGCGTCTGCCATGCCGGAGAAGGAAGCCCCTGGGGTGATTCCGAGGTGGGAAAGTTCATCGACAATACGCTTAACGAGCGTCTGCTGAACGTGCTTTCCACGCAGGAAAATATGCATCTGGGCCTGCTGGGCCTGGATGAAAAGTGGCAGGACAGCCACGTGGCCATGGTCGCCCCGATCTTCATCTGCGGCGAGCGGCTCGGGACTTTCCTGTTCTGCCGCGCCGGGGAGCGCTTCAGCGTGGAAGACATTATCCTTGCCGAATTCGGCGTGGCCGTAGTCGGGCTGGAAATGCTTCGTTCTCTCAGTGAGGAGCATGCGGCGGAGCTGCGTGCCCGGCAGAGCGTCAAGGCCGCGGTGGAGACCCTTTCTTCTTCCGAAGTGGAAGCCGTCAAATGCATCTTCGATGAACTGGACGGAGACGAGGGGATCCTGGTCGCCAGCAAGGTCGCCGACCGGGTCGGCATCACCCGTTCCGTCATTGTCAATGCTTTGAGAAAGCTGGAAAGCGCCGGCGTGATCGAATCCCGTTCGTCCGGAATGCGCGGGACCTATCTGCGTATCGTGAACGATATGGTGCGAGGCGATATCGAGGCCGCTTACAGCCGCAATCTCGCGCAGGAGGAATCCGGCGAGGAAGTATTCTGATACTGATTTAGAGTTGACAGTCATATGATTTCAGGGCATATACGGGCTTCTGCATGCTGCGGGAGCTCGCTATGCTTTTGTTTTATCTGTCGGAAAGGCCTGTTATGAAACTTGCAGATCCCGAAATACTGAAAATGCTGGATGCGCAGGCAGATCAGCTGAAGCGTAAGATCCTGGATGCGCCCGATACGGTCACGGTACCCGGAACGGTCTATTATGTGGCGGCGGACGGAGATGACGAAAACAGCGGCACGGATGAGCAGCACCCCTGGAAAAGCACGGAACGGGTGTCCGCGGCGGCTTTGGAACCGGGCGATGCGGTGCGGTTCCGCCGGGGCGATCTGTTCCGCGGGCAGGTGTTATGCCGGGCCGGCGTGACCTATGCCGCGTACGGCAAAGGCCCCAAGCCGATGATTTACGGGTCGGAGAAGGATCTGGCGGACGAAGATCTGTGGGAGTGCGCGGACGCGGCTCATCATATTTATCGTCTGAAGGAGAAAATGCCCGACTGCGGGACATTGGTGTTCAATGAAGGCGAGCGACATTCCAGAAAGCTGATCCCTTCTTATATCGGCGGGAAATTCGTCTGCCGGGATGACGCGGCACGTGATTTTGTGATGGCGGAGGAAATGACGGAGGACCTGGACCTTTTCTGTGCCTGCACCGCGGTGATGACGGAGCAGATGTCTCACGGCGAGACCTGGCCGGTACCGCAGGTCCGCGGCTGCGACAACCGGGGGGATCTGTATCTGCGCTGTGACGCGGGCAATCCGGGCCGCCTGTTCCGGTCCATCGAAGCCCTGCCGGCACGCAATATCCTGTCGCTGGGAAATCAGAACAATATTACCGTAGACAATCTGTGCCTGAAATACGGCGGTGCGCATGCGATTCGCGCTGGCGGACCCTGTATCCGGGGCCTCCACGTATCCAATTGCGAGATCGGGTGGATCGGAGGCTGCATCCAGCATTATCTCGGGACGGATCCCAATTACCCCGAAGGGGTCCGTGGCTCCGTTACGCGCTTCGGAAACGGGATAGAGGTATATGGCGGCTGTGAAGATTATCTGTGTGAGAACAACTATATCTATCAGGTGTATGACGCGGGTGTGACGCATCAATATACGAACCGCCCCGGCGGGGAATGTCACATGAACCGGGTGCGGTATACGGGAAATCTGATAGAGTACTGCGTCTATTCCATAGAATACTTTCTCGCCCGGACCGGCGGAACGGCCAGCATGATGGACGGTCTGGAGATCGACCGGAATATTCTGCGCTTTTCGGGCTTCGGCTGGGGACAGCAGCGGCACAATACCTGGACGCCCGCGCATATCAAGAGCTGGAACTATGAGAATCCCGCTGTGAACTATTCGGTACACGATAATATTTTCGACCGGGCGAAATACCGCCTGCTGCATCTGTGCTGCGAGAAGAGATCTTCGTATCCGCATGTGGACGGGAATACCTATGTGCAGACCTTCGGGCGGTCGCTGGGGCAGTTCGGTGCCGTTTCGGAGGGAGATGTGCCTGTCCTGAGCTTTTTTGAGACCTCCGATGCGGATATCGAAAACGCGGCAGGGGACCGCCGCGCGGCGGTATATTACCTGAAGGAAGACTGAAAAGCCCCGGGTTTTCGGTGAAAAATGCGCGGAAAAATCGTAAATTCCCAAAGTAAATCCCACAGTAGATAAACG
>JAZLHR010000087.1:0-15654 GCA_045616945.1 Lachnospiraceae bacterium
TACGTCCAAAATGATGCTGATCCTCTGCGGCTCGTCGATGTCGTATATGGAGGATCACGTCCTCGCCTATAAAGCGCCGCTCTACGGCAGACGCACCGCACAGCTGAAACTGCTGCCCTTCACCTTTGACGAGACCTGCCGCCTGTTCGGCAAGTTTGGGGGCGAGGAGAAGGCACTTCTCTACGCAATTTTCGGCGGTACGCCTCAGTACCTGCTTCAGGTCAGCGACAAACTGAACGTCGCGGACAATGTGAAGAACACCTATCTGAATCCCGCAAGTACCATTTTTGAAGAGCCGGTAAATCTCTTAAAGCAGGAAGTCCGTGAGCCGGCGATCTATACGGCGATCATCACGGCAATCGCCACCGGCTCATCCCGGATGTCCGAGATCTGCTCCAAGGTCGGCGAAGAAACGAACACCGTTTCCACCTATATCAAAAATCTTGTCACCCTCGGTATCATTCAGAAGGAATCTCCTTACGGCGAAAAGAGTTCCAAGAAGTCCATCTATTCCATCTCGGATAATATGTTCCGCTTCTGGTATCGCTTCGTTCCCGAAAATACGTCGGTCATTGCCCGCGGCGCGGCCGATCTTGCCTATAAACGTATTGAGCCGGAGTTGTCGTCCTATATGGGCGGAGTGTTCGAGGATATCTGCACGCAGTATCTTTGGAAGCAGCTGCTGGGCGGCAAATCCCCTGTCGATTTTCGTGACCTCGGACGCTGGTGGGGTACGAATGCGAAAACCAAGTCGCAGGAAGAAATCGATATTATGGGCACAGATAAAAACGCCGCCCTTTTTGCGGAATGTAAGTGGACAAACGAAAAAGTTGACCTCGGTGTGTTAGAAACGCTCGTTGAGCGCAGTAATCTGTTCAGCTATAAAGACAAGCATTTCTATCTCTTTGCAAAGTCCGGCTTCACAAAGGGCTGCACCGATAAAGCCGCCGAACTGGGCAACGTCACGCTCGTCACCTACGATGAAATGCTGAACGCATAAAACGAACGAAATCGAACCGATAGCACGCTCTTAGGAGAGCGATGCTCTATCAATAATCGAAAAGCGAGGTATCTGCTATGGAATTCAAGAAATTATCTTCAGATGAAAAAGTAACATATCTGATTAAACGGATATTGAAAGTATTACAGGAGGCAGGCGGTCAGTTGGAAAGCTCAGAAATCAAAGAGCGTATATCTGATCTTGATGACCAGATTGCTGAATATTCTGAAGTCGTAAAAACATCAAAGAAAACTGGCAACACATCTAAAGAATTAATTTCAAGTTCAATTTCGCAATTAAAGATTGACGAATATCCACTGAAGCATTTTGCAGGAATCGCTTCAGACTGCATGAACATCCCGCTGCCGGAGCAGTATGCCCCGTCCATCAGCTGGGTCTCCCGGATCCTCAAGGCAAAGCTTTCCGGGGCTGCGGACCGTGCCGTACTCTATCACGCCGATGCCGTCGGCGCTTATATGTGGCAGAAATACACGGACCTTTTTGTTCCGGTCTATAAAAATACTTCCCTGGTCCTGCCTTTCATGAGCACCGTGCCCTCAGTGACGCCTGTCGCTCACGCCTCCATGTATACCGGTCTTGATCCTGCCGGACACGGCATCCGGTCCTATACCCGCCCGCAGCTTGCCTGCGATACCTGGTTCGACGTGCTCATCCGCGCAGGCCTTAAGCCCTGCATCCTCTCCATGAGCGATTCTACCTTCCTGCATATCTTTGCCGGCAGGAAAATGGATTATTTCGAGGTGGCCAGCGCCCCTGAAATCCGCCGGAAGGCACTGGAGCTTATCGACAGGGACGAATATGACGTGATCAGCATCCATACCTTCGAATATGATGATGCCGCACATCAATACGGGCCGGAATCCAGGGAAGCCCTCAATGCCATGGCCGCGGAAGCCGAGATCTTCGGGGACCTGGCTGAGGCCATTGAAGAAAAATGGGCCGGCCGCCACCGTACCCTGCTCTCGTATTCGCCGGACCACGGCCAGCATCTGTTGGAGGGCGGCAAAGGTGCTCACGGCAGCGAGAAGCCCGAAGACATGAATGTAGTCCATTTCTTCGGCGTAAAGCAGTGAACCCGGAAAGAAACCCTGTTCGGAATAATGATCAAAATAGTCCCGCAAACGGCCTATTTTTATCATTTTTTACAAAATGATAAAATTAGCTTGACTTATGATATAATTCACGAAATCCCCCCTGCTTTGCCCAAACCTATTCTGCGTCAGTAGAAAAACAGGACACAGGCAGGGGCGCAAGAAGGACACAGGCAGGGGCGCTTGAAGCATGTTGAAAAGGCACTGAATTTATGTTAAAACATGCGTAGTATTCTCTTGGGAAGGTGAGTAAAAAGCCCAAGGTCTGTTTTTTCAGGTGATCGATGCTATGGGATCAGAAAATGATTATTAAGCGAATATGGCGAGCGTTTTCGGCAGGAAAGGAATCCGTTCAAAACAAATGAAAAGCCAAAAGAAAAAAGTGTTTATCATACTTGCGGGGGCAGTAGCCGCCGCTGCGGTTATCGCCGCCGCTTTATGGCTTTTGGCGGGCAGAAACTGCAAAGTGTCTTTTGATCCCGGCTGTTCTGCGGGAGTACAGGCTCCGGATACGCAGGTGATTGCGAAGGGGGAAACTGCAGCCGAGCCGGAAGAACCGTTCCGGGAAGATTATGTTTTCCTCGGTTGGTACACGAAAAATCGTCCCTCGCGGCCGTTTGATTTCGGTACGCCCATCCAGAGATCCATAAAGCTTACGGCCAAATGGGCGGATCCCGAAGATAAAGAAGATTCCGACGGAGACGGCCTCCCGGATTCTGTTGAGAAACAGATCGGGACGGATGCCGATGAAAAGGATACGGATGGAGAGAGGCTTTCCGATTATACGGAATTTGTGGTCCTCGGTCTGGATCCGCTGTCGGAAGACACGGATGGTGACGGGGTAAAAGACGGAAAAGAAGATTTCGACGGGGACGGGATGACGAACGCGGAGGAGGAAAAAAACGGCACCAGTCCGTTTTTTGCGGATACGGACGCGGACGGTCTGACGGATTCGGAAGAAGTGAAAAAATATAAAACTTCGCCGTTAAATAAGGATACGGATGGGGATGGAGTCGGTGACGGACGGGAAGTATATATCGGTACGGACCCGCTCAAAAAAGAAGAGACCTTTATCACTGTCCGGGAAAGCGGTGCGGTTTCTGAGGAATGGCCTGTTTCCGTTGAGGTTTCAGCGGAAACGGATGCGGAAGGGGCCGGGACGCTTCTCATTACGCCGCTCACATCGACCAATATTCCGGCGCTCACGGCGGCCTGCCGGGGATATCTCGGGACTGCCTATGAGCTTTATACGGAAGGAAATTTAAGCAAAGCGATCTTGACTTTCCGCTACGATGCATCGTTAGGGGAACTGTCTGATTCGTTTGTGCCTCGTGTTTATTATTATGATGAAACGGAAAATGAGTTCGTCGAGCTGGAAAATCAAGTGGCGGAAGACGGTAAAGTCACGGCAGAAACAACGCATTTCTCGATCTATACCCTTCTCAATAAAGCACTGGTCGATATGGCCGGCCGTATCAGCGCCGTGCAGGAAATATACAGCCCGGATTCCAACAATGATGGAATAAGCGATTATTATACCGAACTCATCGATAAAGGAATGCTTTTATATGATAATACAGACCTTTTAACGGATGTCATCGGCATGTTCGGTGCGGATTCCGATGATTGGGACGGGGATGGCCTGAAGAACGGCGAGGAGATCAAGGTCGTTTCGGATGCGCATGGCAATGCCAGGATCAGGATCATATCCAATCCGGTCCTTACGGATTCGGATTTTGACGGTCTTTCCGACTTTACGGAAGTCAAACAGACAAAAACAAATCCTCTGAAATATGACAGGCGCTCGCTCGGCGCATTGAGCTCGCTCGAAAATAACAGCCAATACTTGTATTCCCTGCATGAAAACGACTGGAGGGACAATATTGCAGGTGCGGTAGATTATGCCACATCGTTTTTTACCTACGGAAAATACGACCGGGCCAAGGATGTCCTGATCAATTATTTCTACGACTATGCACCGGAGGAAACTATTAAGAAAAACGCAGAACTGATCGAGCAGCAGGAGGCCTATGAGGAGGCATTAAAGGTGTTCGGCGCACTCAGCAGTGTTGCGAGGGCGATGAAAGACACTTGCAGTACATTTGAGAGCGGATACAAGAATGCTCAGCTGGAAGAATATTATCTGGAAAGCGCTTCCTGCAGGCGGAATGTCCTTAACGATATCAACTATAGAAAGGTCAAAGGCGATACGGTCTCAAAGGAACTGAAGCTTGTGACATTCCCGGACAAGCTTCAAAATGCCGTGGATGAGATCCTTTCCGGCGATAATTATCGGATGATTTCAGGCGGGACGGAGGTAATCTCGCTGGCATCACAGGCACTCAGCGCCTACAACGCTGCCTGTGAATTTCACATTTATTCGATCGCTCGGGAAGTGAATGCGTATGTGGACAACGCATCTGCGTTGGCAGATCTTCCGAAGCCCCCGAAGGCCTCAGCCGGTTTTTCCGTGGCATGCGATATTGTCGAAGCTGGGGAGGACCTTCTGAAGGTCCGGGAAATGTATGGAAAACTGAAAGCGAATGCGGATGCTTACAATATGTACTCGGAGCTTCTGGTGTATATCCGGGATCATGCGGCGGACGAAAATGTGAGCAGGGCCGCAGCCGATGTGGCAAGGATCGTTTTAGATGAGAGCGGAAATGAATTTTTCCGTCAGCTCACGGATGCCTGCGCAAAGAAGCTGACAGCGGCAGGTTTTAAGGCCGCCTTGGATGTTGCAGCGAAAGAAAGCACTGTGGCAAAGATCGCGAAGGGCTTTCTGGCGGCCTATCAGTTTACCGGTGTCGGAACCTTGGTGAAGTATGATGTTTATTTCGAGGTAATGACAGAGATCTCCAAAGGCTGTATTGCGCTTCTGGATTCAAAGATCAACAAGAATCTGGAAACCTTCGCTTATGCTGCCGAAGACAGTGCATGGGTCGAAAAATATCTGGTCCAGCTGGCGCAGAGCCGGATCATGGGAGAGTACTATTGGTACGAGTACGTCGCGGATGAGGGACCGGTGGGCTGGATCTCAAGTGTACGGAACGGGAAAAAGCCGAGTGATTACAGAAAAATGTTTAAAGATACGGCGAAGGCGATCTACAGCTGCTCGAACCGTCTGCAGCTGCGCCTTTCCGATAATCTGCCGAATTACCGTGACTATTGGTCGGATCAGGTCCCGGAGGATGAGATCCATATCCCGGGAGGGAAAATGATCGCGGCAAATGTGGCGCCGACGGAAGAGGCGGTCCTCTCCGTATATCAAAGGGTGCTGGAAGAAGAAAGAACCCCTATTTTAGGATACGGGATGGCACAGACGGTGAACCGGAGAGTCATCAATTTCAAGGATATAACCGGTGACGGCCTTCCTGAAATGTTTTATGTTTCTATCAGCGAGAAATCGAAGGAATACTTTGAAGTAACAGATCTTCATATTCTTTCCTATCATGAGGGCTATATTTCAGAGATCATGAATATCGAATGGAATGTTGCCGCCTCAGCGTCAAAGCAATATGTTTTATTTACACGTGTCGGAGATCATCAGCTGAATGCGTATTGCGCGTGGGGCGATGAATGGATAGAAAGGCACTTTCAGACCGCAGAAGAAAACGAACTCCATACGTATGAATTCTTCGATATTGCATATATGAGCGATCATCCCGATTGGGTGTATGACGCTTCGACCCGGCAATACGGACCGAAGAGCAATGCGGAATGGTTTATCGGAGGTGCCTCCGTTTCAGAGGAAGAATATGAAGCCGAAAGGGCCTCCATAGAAGCTTCCATGGATGAGATTCTGATGGCCAGTATGTACGGCTACAGAGACAGGTCGACTGCATTGACATACATGGAGGCGATGGATTATCTGGTGGAGAAAATACATCCGGCGGTGCGGGAGCAGGATCTCAGTCAGTACATAGGGCGTTGGCACAGCAATTATCCTGACGATGAAATGAATGCGGAATTGACGATTGCGGATGCCGGAAACGGCCGTGTTTCGTTCAGCTGGGTGATTTACCGGATGTATTCGGCATACGGTCAAGCCGCCTGGGTGAATAATGAAAACCGTGCATCGTTTTATGATTTTTCGACCAGATGCGGGGATCTGTACTTCGAAGATAATGCGATCAGGCTGGTGGTCGATAAAGAAGTCGATAGTAAGGCTTATTCACTGTCACGGTATGAATATGTATTGAAGCGGGGAATTTCCGGCTGCACTTTCGGAATCAACTGCCGTGAACAGAATGGGCTGTATTATTTCTATTTGGATACGGATTGCCCGCAGGACGACTCCGCCGTGATCACCTGGGATTATGATATTTATCCGTCGGGCCAAGAGGGCGCTGAAGATGCATGGGAAGTCTGGGAAGAAAACGGAGAGCTGGTCCTGAACCCCAAAGTCCGGACTTGGGAAAAGGTCCTGTCAATACGTATGACTTACAAAAATTCCGTCGGCGAGGAAACCTGCAGCAGGGACTTTTATTTTATCGAAAAGCAGGGGACGCCGATCCCGGCTTTAAATTGACGTCGCCCCTTTATTCCCCCCACGCCGCTTCCGCGGATACGCGTATATCAGTCCCGGTCGCCGAATTCGAAATAATCCAGCGAAATGAGGCTTTGCAGTGCCCGCTGGAGGTAGGCCTGATCTACCAGAGGCCAGGAGAAGCCCAGCCGGTACAGGATGTTGGCGGTAAACAGATTGTCTGTTTCGACCGCGTGAAGGTCGGGCCTGTCATTGGTCACCAGACCGGCCATACGTTCGTTGACCTTTTCGTCGCCCAAAGCACGGTAGTAGTCGGCGTAGTATTCTTCGTCCGGCACCGGCTTGATCGTGATCCCGCATCCGTTGGCGGCTTCGATCAGCTGCATTTCATCAAAGCTGAAGCGGTTGTTTGCGTGGAAAGCCGTGAATCGGTCGTTCGTACCGGCGAGCAGCACGATGACCTTGGCTGGCAGGTCGATAGGCGAGAAGCTCATAGGATCCGTCGCGTGGCTGATGGGGCATTTGCCGAGTGCGGCAAATCCGCGCAGTGCGTTCAGGAATGCGTTTGTATTGAAATTAATAATAGGAGCACCCCGAAGGGTGCTCCCGTTTGCTGTCATGCTTTTTTGATCAGACGGAAGAGCCAGATGATGATGCAGGCGCCTACGACCGAAAGGATCAGGCTCATGACCCAGCCTCCGCCGATACCGATCAGGGAGCCGAGCCAGCCGCCGAGCGCACCGCCGAGAACACCGAGGATGATGTCCATCACCAGACCGTTTTTGCTCTTCATGATCTTGCCGGCAAGAAATCCGGCAAGTGCGCCGAGAAGAATGGCAACGAGAATTTGCATAATATTGTCCTCCTTATGTGTATTGCAGACTTTTTTTATTACGGCCATTATATCATTTTTGGTGAAAAATGCAAGAAAAATGCATCTGTTTCATAAATATGCCGCGTCGGAAACAGCCGTACCGGAACGGAAAAAGGCAGGCGGGAGGAAGCTGCCGCAGCGGGTGGGAATTGACAGAGATCGGGCGGTTTGTTATAGTTTTCGCAGCCGGGCGGCAGGCGATTCCTGCGGGCGGAAGGGAAAGTATCATGACGGATCTGCAGAAAAGATTATTCGAGCTGCGTGATGAAAAATATGCGGCTTTTCAAAGCAAATTGACGCCGGGGATCGCGCCGGAGCTGTTTATCGGCGTGCGTGTCCCGGTCCTGCGCAGCTTTGCGAAGGCATACGGGAAAGAAGCGGAGAGCAGCCTGTTTCTGCGCGAGCTCCCGCATACGTATTACGACGAAAATATGCTCCACGGGCTGCTGCTTTCGGAAATGAAAGACTATGAGAAAATTACAGAGTCTCTGGATGCGTTCCTGCCGTTTGTGGATAATTGGGCGGTATGCGATATCATGTCCCCGAAAGTGTTCAGAAAACATAAGGAAAAGCTTATCGTGAAAATCGAAGAGTGGATCCGTTCGCCGCACACATATACCTGCCGCTTCGGGATGGAGATGCTGATGACGCATTTCCTGGACGGGGATTTCAAGCCGGAATATCTCAGTCTGCCGGCATCTGTCCGCTCTGACGAATACTATGTGAATATGATGACCGCCTGGTTTTTCGCGACGGCGCTTACGAAGCAATGGGATGCCGCGGTCCCGTATATCGAGAATGAGCGGCTCCCGGTATGGACGCACAATAAAACGATTCAGAAGGCGGCGGAAAGCTATCGGATAACGGATCCGCAGAAAGAATATTTGAGAAAATTGAAGCGGTAAAGGGATGCCGGGAAGCCTGCGTCAGTGCCGGTTCAGCTTCCGGAACATGCCGGGAGTCATGCCGGTCTGCTTTTTGAATATCCGGCAGAAATTGCTGGCATCGGAAAAACCGCAGGATGATACAATTTTGTCAACGGAACAGTCCGAATCGGCCAGCAGCCTTTTGGCGTGTGCCATGCGGCAGGATAGCAGATAATTCATCACGGAAATACCGGTCACGTTTTTGAACAGGTGGGACAAATAGAAAGGGCTCAGGTGAAAGCGGTCTGCCAGCGACTCCAGTGTATATGGAGCGCTGTCGGCGCTTTCAAAGAGCTCTTTTATTTGATCGACCGTGCTGAGATTGGTGGAGGCAGCGGAAACGAACAGGCGGGGATTATCGCGGAAGATATAGATCAAAAGCTCTGAAAACAGCAGATTTTCCATGGCCGTATGATCCGGTTTCGTGCCCGCAGCCTCGGAAACGATGCGTTTCAGCAGGCCGGAAACGGTATCTTTGTCATTTTGAAGCGGAAAAACATGGTCAAATCCGACAGGACGGTTTACCAGCACGGAAAATAAATGCGCGTCGATGCCCGGCACCGGTGTAGGAGAAATGCGCAGCAGATAGCGGGGACATGCAGCGCTTTTGATGGCAACGGAGTGCATTTCAAAGCGGCTGATGATGGCCGCGGACCCGGCGGAGGCAGTATATTTCCTGCCGTTGATGATGATCTCGGCCTCGCCTTCTTCCAGATATATGATTTGATGACAGTCGTGAAAATGCTCTGTTTTGCCGACGGATTCTTCCGTGAATGCGGCCGAAAGTATGACGTTTTCCATTTGATGCTCCCTCCGTTCAGATAGAAGAAAATGTAGCATGAAAAATTGAAAAAAGCAAGATTTACATATATGCAAGCAATAAAAGGCTATTTTTCCGGATGTTTGCCTGTTATAGTGACAATAGAATCCGTAATGATGCGCAAATCGGCCGCAGAGGGAGGAGATATGAACAGTTTTTACGCATCGAAAGAGAAGCTGATGAAAACACTTGCGGGGCTGGGTCTTTCCCTGCCCTATGCGGATAAAACATCTGTCCTCAAGGAGCAGGAGACCATCGGCAGCAGGACCGTGAAGAACCGGCTTGTATGTCAGCCGATGGAGGGTTGCGACGGGACACCGGAGGGCCGCCCCGGGGAATTGACGGAAAGACGGTATGAACGTATGGCGAAGGGCGGCGCCGGAATGATCTGGTTCGAGGCCACTGCCGTAATGGAAGAAGGCAGAGCGAACCCGCGGCAGCTGTTTATCAATGAGGATACGGCTGACGCTTTTGCGCGGCAGGTGGAGAAGATCAAGGAAGCGGCCGTGAAAGAAAACGGCTGCGAGCCGCTCGTGATCATGCAGGCGACCCATTCGGGGCGCTATTCCAAGCCGCACGGAACGCCGGAGCCGCTGATCGCATATCACTGTCAGGTGCTGGAAAAAAGCGCGCCGGTTTCGTCCGACCGCATCGTTTCCGACGAATATCTGGATCGCCTGAAGGAAAAACTCGCTGACAGTGCAAGGCTTGCCGAAAAATGCGGCTTTGACGGGGTGGATATCAAATGCTGCCACCGGTATCTGAATTCCGAACTGCTTTCCGCGTATGAGCGCCCCGGCAGATACGGCGGCAGTCTGGAAAACCGGACAAGGCTGCTGCGGGAGAGCATCCGCGGCGCGGTAGAAAACTGCGGGAGCGATTTCCTGGTGACGTCCCGCCTGAATGTATATGACGGCTTTGCTTACCCCGACGGGTTCGGCGTCAGTGCGGACGGGGGACTTGAGCCGGATCTGACCGAGGCAAAATGGCTGGTGCGGGAATTGTATTCCTGCGGTGTCCGGCTGCTCGATATCACGATGGGAAATCCGTATTTCAATCCACATGTCAACCGCCCGTTTGCTCTCGGCGGATATGAAGCGCCCGAACATCCGCTGGCCGGTGTCGCCCGGATGCTGCAGGGAACTGCCGAATTAAAGGCGGCCGTGCCGGAAATGAAAATGATCTGCTCGGCACTTTCGTATCTGAGCTTTACCGCGCCGCATGTCGCGGCCGGGTTCATCGAAAAGGGCGGCTTTGATTTGGCGGGCTTCGGAAGGACTGCGCTGGCATATCCGGATTTTGCGAAGGATATCCTGAAAAGCGGTGAAATGGACAAGAACAAGTGCTGCATCTGCTGCTCAAAATGTACCGAGATCATGAGAAGGCCCGGCGGTACGCCCGGCTGCGTGATCCGTGACAGGGAAGTATATGCACCCATTTATCAAAAAGTGTGCGGGGGGAGATCGGAATGAAGATCGCAGTGATTACGGGCGTTACCGGAGGGATCGGGCTTGCGGCGGCCGAAAAATTTTTGGCCAATCAGATGGCGGTGGTCGGTATGGCGACTTCTCCCCGGATGCCGAAAGAGCTGGCGGGCGAGTTCACCTATGTTTCGGGAGATGTCAGCTCTGCCACGTGCCGGAAACGCCTGATCGATACGGCAATCGCAAAATACGGGCGGATCGATGTGCTGGTCAACGTGGCCGGCGTGGCTCCGAAGGTGCGGAGCGATCTCCTGGAAATGACGGAAGAAAGCTATGACCGCGTGATGGATATCAATACCAAGGGCACGCTCTTCCTGACGCAGCTCGCGGCGAAAGAAATGATCAAAAATGAAGGCGAACAAAAGGGCTGCATCGTGAATATTTCGTCGCTGTCGGCCTATACCAGCTCGGTGAACCGGGGGGAGTACTGCATTTCCAAGGCGGGTGTCTCCATGATCACGGCACTGTTCGCCGACCGGCTGGCGGAATACGGGATCGCCGTGAATGAGATCCGGCCCGGCATCATCGCGACCGGCATGACTGCCGGTGTCAGGGAAAAATACGACCGTCTGATCGAGGGCGGCCTGCTGCCCATCAGGCGCTGGGGACGTCCGGAGGATGTCGCCGAAAATATATATGCTCTGTGCAATGGTTCCATGCCTTACGTAACGGGCATGTCGCTGGATGTGGACGGAGGATTCCACATAAGGAGACTGTGATGGATTATCAAAGCTTCGACTGCCTGGTGATCGGCAGCGGCGCCGCCGGGTATAACGCGGCGAACCGTATCCAGCAGTTCGGGAAAAAGTCGGTCGCCGTCATCACCGAGGATGTCTGCTGCGGAACTTCCAGGAATACCGGCAGTGACAAGCAGACCTATTATAAGCTAGGGCTGGGCGGCAGCACTCCCGACAGTGTGCGGCAAATGGCGGAAGACCTGTTTGCCTGCGGGAGCACTGACGGAGATACTGCCTTGTGCGAAGCGGCCCTTTCCGCGCGCTGCTTTATGAACCTGGTCGAACTCGATGTGCCGTTTCCGGTCAATCGCTGCGGTGAATATGTCGGCTATAAAACGGATCATGATCCGTATGCCCGGGCTGCGTCTGCCGGACCGCTGACTTCGAAATACATGACGGAGGCCCTGCAGAAGAGGGCTGATGAGCTGCGGATCGATGTGCTGTCAGGTCTGCTTGCCGTTGAGGTATTGACGGATCATGATCGGGTCTGCGGGCTGCTGTGCCTGGAAACGGCGAGCGGCACCTTCCGGGCGTTCCGGTGCGGCAGCATCGTGCTGGCGACCGGCGGACCGGCAGGCATATATGCCGACAGCGTGTATCCGGAATGTCATACGGGGTCATCTTCCCTTGCTCTTAAAGCGGGCGCTTCACTGCAGAATATGACGGAATGGCAATATGGCCTCGCAAGCATCCGTCCGCGCTGGAACGTGTCGGGAAGCTATATGCAGGTGCTTCCGCGGTTCGTGTCGGTCGATGCGGACGGAAACGAGCAAGAATTCCTGCAGGACTTTTTCCCGGATGCCTACGAAGCGCTTTCCGCCGTCTTTTTGAAGGGCTACCAGTGGCCGTTTGACAGTCAAAAGGTCTTAAACGGTTCGTCGGTGATCGATCTGCTGGTTTACAGGGAAACTGTTTTGAAAAAGCGCAGGGTCTTCCTGGACTATACCCGGAATCCTTTCGGCCTGAATGAGATCGATTTTTCGAAGCTGTCCGAAGAGGCTTTTTCGTATTTATCCAAGGCAAAAGCCGCTTTCGGTACGCCGATAGAAAGACTGGAGATGATGAACCGCCCCGCGGCGGAGCTGTATGCGTCGAAGGGCGTGGATCTGCGGAAAGAGTACCTGGAGATCGCCCTTTGCGTCCAGCATAACAACGGCGGGGCCGCCGTGGATCGGTGGTGGCAGACCTCGGTGCGGGGGCTGTTTGCGGCGGGAGAATGTGCCGGGACGCACGGAGTGACCCGCCCCGGCGGGAGCGCGCTGAATGCCGGTCAGGTCGGTTCCCTGCGGGCTGCCCAATATATTTCCTATGCGGCGGACGGGCCTGCGGAATGTGATTTTCCGGCGGTTTTGCGGGAAGCTTTGGCGCGGCACAGCCGCTTCTGCGAAAATGTGCTCCGGAACGGGGACAGTATATCCCGGCTGACGGCGGGCGCGATGCGCCGCATGAGCGATAACGGCGCGGCGATCCGTGACCGTGCCGGAATGGCGGCAGCGCTGGAAAGCACGCTGGATGAGCTGCGGCACATCGATTCCATCGCAGGAGTCGGGGATGCCGCAGAGCTGGGAAAGGCATATAAGCTTTGGGATATCCTGACAGTGCAGGCCGCCGTCCTGACTGCGATGATCGACTATTTTGACAGGGCGGACGGGACCCGCGGTTCGGCTTTGTACTGCGATGCGTCCGGCAGGAAACGCAGCGGTTTGGAGGAAATATTCCGGATGAAGACCGAAAGCGGGGCTTCGCGCGGTCTGGTGCAGGAGGTCAGGCTGGAAAACGGCTGCTTTACGGCTTCCTGGCGGCCGGTGCGCCCGATCCCCGCTGACGATGATTTCTTTGAAAATGTCTGGAAGGGTTTCAGAAAAAATAAAAATATTGATTGATCCGGCAGCCGGGGCAGGAACGGCCCGCGGCGGGAAAAAGGAGCGGATGAGATGAAAGCGGCTTTTTTGAATAACAATCCCGATAAGGTGAGATGGGTCTATTCCGATGATGTGATCGCGAAATTATCGGAGCTGACAGAGCTTGACAGAGCCATCTATACGGCGGAAGATCTGGCCTCGGGAAAGGCAGATCTTTCCGAAACGGAGATCATTTTTACGACCTGGAAAATGCCGGCCCTCACGGAAGAAGAGATCCTGCGGTACCTTCCGAAAGCGAAGGCGGTCTTTTATGCGGCCGGGTCGGTGCAGTATTTTGCAAGGCCTTTTCTCGCCTGCGGCATAAAGGTTTTCAGCGCCTGGGCCGCCAATGCCGTCCCCGTGGCGGAATTTGCCGCGGCGCAGATCGTTTTGGCGAATAAAGGCTATTTTGCGGTATCGAACGCGCACTCGCTGGAGGAGCGGCGCGGGAAGAAACTCCTGTTTCCCGAATTCCCGGGCAATTACGATACGAAGGTCGGGATCATCGGGGCCGGGATGGTCGGAAAGCAGGTCATTGAGCGCCTGAAAAGCTATCAGCTGAAAACGCTCGTATTCGACCCGTTCCTGCCGGATGAGACTGCAGCTGCACTAGGGGTAAAAAAGGTCGGCCTGCAGGAGCTGTTTGCGTCCTGCTTCGTTGTCAGCAATCATCTGGCCAATAATGAGCAGACAAAAGGGATGCTGAAGGGGGAGCATTTTGCGGCGATGCCGAAGAATGCGACCTTTATCAATACCGGCCGCGGGGCGCAGGTCGCGGAAGATGAATTGATCGCCGTGCTGGAAGCCCGCCCCGACCTGCATGTTCTGCTGGATGTGACGCTGCCCGAGCCGCCCGCCGCCGACAGCCTGTTTTACAGTCTGCCGAATGTCCATCTGACACCGCATATCGCGGGAAGCAGCGGCCGTGAGGTGGTGCGGATGGCGGAATATATGGCAGAAGAGTGTGCCCTGTATCTGTCCGGAAAAGCGGCAAGGTATGAGGTGACCGAAAAAATGCTCGAGACTATGGCCTGACAGGAGCAAACGGGCCCCTTGAAAGTGCACCCTTGATTCCCGGAGGAAAAATTGGTATAATCCCCGAAAAAGGTGCGGGAAACATGCGTATCAGAATGTTTTTGCGGGGCACCGGGAGGTAAAGACCATGGATAACAGAGCTTTTTTTAAAGAGGCCGGCTTCGGTTTTATGGCACATTTCGGGTTGTACAGCCTTTTTGACGGAGATTATCGGGGAAAACATTGCAATGAATGGGTGAGAATGCGGCAGAGAATCCCCTATGAAGAGTATCACCGTCTGACGGAGGCTTTTAACCCTCTCTACCTGGACCCGGATGCATGGGTAAGCATGGCGAAGGATGCCGGTATGAAGTATTTCGTCATCACTTCCAAGCATCATGACGGCTTCTGCCTGTATGATTCCAAGATTACCGACTTTAATGTGATGCATACGCCTTACGGAAAGGATATCATTGCCCAGTTTGCCGAAAGCTGCCGGAAATATGACATGAAATTCGGCCTTTACTATTCTCAGGATATGGACTGGGAAGACCCGGACGGCGGCGGACAGTACGGTTCCAAGTGGAGCAAGGTCCGGCTGGATAACGACTGGGACTATCCGGCAGACCGGGAGATCCGTTTTGAACGTTTCTATGAAAACAAAGTGAAGCCGCAGGTACGTGAGCTTCTGACCAATTACGGAGATATATTCCTGCTTTGGTTCGATAATCCGGTCACTGTCACTCCGGAGCAGAGTCAGGACCTGTATGATTTCGTAAAGAGCATCCAGCCGAACTGCCTGGTAAATTCCCGTGTCGGCAACGGACGGGGCGATTATAAAGCGGCAGGGGACAATAAGCTCGATATGTGTACGGACCCCGAGGGGCTTTATGAAACGCCCTGCACCCTGTCCGGCCGCGGATGCTGGTGCTATTCCGTGTACGATACCGAATATAAGTCTTCGGAAACGATCCGGGATCTGCGGGCGGATCTGAATGCCCGCGGAATCAATCTGCTTCTGAATTTCGGGCCGGATCATTTCGGCAGGCTGCCTGCGAAGGCTGTAGAGGTACTGAAGGAACTGGCAGAGAAAGAAAAAGAAAAGGAATAAATAGCTGTTCTGCAGCGCAGAAGGACGCAGAGGCGCCGATGCGGCACGTAAATTCCCAAAGTAAATCCCACAGTAGATAAACGCCTGAAATTACTGTGGGAAATCGATGAATTTAGTGTGGGAAAAGGAGAAAAAGCAGGAGAAAATCGGGAAAATCAAAGGGCTTTTTACATGGGAAATAAGCCT
>JAZLHR010000088.1:0-12749 GCA_045616945.1 Lachnospiraceae bacterium
TTTCCGTTCGGCGCTTCGCTGAATGCGCATTGTTCGGTGACAATGCGCAGTTCCCGGCGGCACTTGCGGCTCAGGAACCTCTGCGGTTCTCGCTCCCTTGCTGCGGCGCTATATATGAAAATAATTTAGATTTCAACGCTTTCGCCTTGTTTTCTTCTTGCTTAAGTTCTTTGTGTGAAAGTTTTCTCTTCTAGAACGTAAGCGGCAAGCGCCGCCGAGAACTGCGGGGTGTTCCGAACACCCCGCATTCAGCGAGATCCGAACGGATGCGCATCAGGCGCATCCGCAGAGTATCGAGCGGTCGGCATGGCGCGCGGGCGCGGCGCTTTATACAAAAAAAGAGGTCTTCAGCCGAGTGAAGATCTCAGAACGTGTAAGGGGAGAGTCGGAGGGCCCGGGAGGCAGGGAGGGGGATGCCTCGTAACTCGAGCCCCCTCCCTGGCCTCCCGGAAAAAAGACCGTAATATAAGTAAATTATGGTGAAAAAGGCGCCGCCAGCAAGGGAGTGCGAACCGCAGCGGTTCAAGCCCTGCAGCGGTTCACCTGGACAATATCTCCCAAACCCTTCTGTCAGTCCTGTCTGCCGTCATCGGCGTGATCGAGATATATCCGTTCATGACCGCATCCAGATCCACACTCAGATCCGCGGTGTTTTGATAAACGGAGTATCCGTGCGCCTGCACGCAGCTGCCGGGCTCTTCGGAGTATTTGTCCAGAAAATAGGCATCATCCTTCTGCGAGGTGATCAGGATCCCCTTGCAGCCGCGGGACGGTGCCGGATAATTGACATTGTACATCCGGCCGATCTCCAGCAGCCGGTGCCTGTCGAAATATTCCTTTACGCTGTCCAGTATTTCACGGGAACCGGAATAATCGTTCGTTTCCGTTGAGATCGCGATCGCCGGTATTTTCCAGAAGCCGGCTTCCGTAATGGCAGCTACGGTGGAAGAATAGGCAATATCATGTCCTGTATTCAGCCCGTTATTGATGCCGGCCAGAACTAGATCGTATTGTTCATGCAGCTTGCAGACCGCGAAACGGACGCAATCCGCGGCAGTCGAGTCAACGGACCATGCCTCCATACTCGGAAATCGGTCGGAAGGGATCGCCTCGAACGGCGTGACGATATTGATCGCCATGCTCTGGCAGCTTTGCTGGCGCTTCGGCGCAATCACCGTTGTTTCACCGAACTGCGCTGCCCATTCCGCAAGGATGCGCAGGCCCTCGGAATCGATCCCGTCATCGTTTACAACCAGTATTTTCATATTTGTCCTTTCCCGATTTATTTACAGCCAGCCTGTATGCTGCGCCTTGTACGCGCTCACCAGGGCATCGGCCTCCGCAATCAGCTGTTCCATTTCCCGACGGCTGTATATTGTCGCGCCGCTGGCTCGGTCATGCCCGCCGCCGTGATATTTTTCCGCCAGCTCCCGTACATTTACGAAGCGTGAACGCAGCCTTACCCGTACGCTGCCGTCGTCGTTGTCAATGAAGGCGAGCCAGATGAGTGACCCTCGGATTCCCTCCATCAGAGATACGGACGCACCGGACTGTTCCTGACTGAGTCCGAATTCCTTCTGCATGGCTTTATCCACATACAGATATACGACGCCGTGTTCGGTGATCTTCATGGCCCCGTAGGCGGCAGACTGGAAACGGTAATAGTTAAAATCCTCCAGACCGAGACGGGCATGCAGACTTTCGGTATCGATCCCCTGGTCCAGCAGAGCGGCAGCGAGCCGGAGCGTGTTGCCCGTCGTGCAGGAGAATTTGAAGCAGCCGGAGTCCGTTACCATGCCGGTATAGAGGAAATAGGCCGCTTTCTGCGGGATGGGAAGCACGTCCGGGAAGCTGAGGCAGAGATCCGCAATCATTTCGGATACGGACGAACGCAGCTTTTCGGTCCAGATGATGTCCCCGTAATCCTCGCCGGGAACATGATGGTCGATCTTGATGATCTTTCTGCCGAGGGAAAAACGCTTGTCGGATACGCGGTCCGCGGTCGCGGTATCCAGCACGATGATCAGCGCTTCGGCAAATTCTTCATCCGAGGCGGTGTCTTCACTGCCCAGAAAGGCCAGATAATCGGAACCGTCCGCATTGACGACGCGGACATCCTTTTTCGGAAATGCCGCGCGGAGCACGGCCTGCAGTCCTTTGGAGGAACCGATGGCGTCTCCGTCCGGATGAAAATGGCGCATCACGAAAATGCGGTCCGCCGACCGTATCTCATTCAGAATACGAAGCTTAACAGAATCGTTCATGATGGAGGAATTCCTTTCCCGCACTGCATCCGGGCGCGTCAGAGCCGCGGCACCGGCATAAAATCCTTTCTGCCGCGATTTTCGGGCAGATGAGACGCTGAAAAAAAGCCGTCACGGCCAGTATATCATAAATTGATCCCATTCAAAGAAGATTATTTCATAAAAAAATCAAAAATGTATAGAAAAGAGTACGCGAATATGCTAGAATACACAGATGGTACGCTTTGCCGCAGTTTTCACGGGGGAGCGCACGAATACGCTTGAACGCGAAAAAGCAAAGGTGTTGCAAGGAGGATATACAGCAATGAGCGTTACGGTTGAAAAGTTGGAAAAGAACATGGCTAAGCTGACGATAGAGGTCCCGGCAGAGGAAATCGCCGCAGCAGAGCAGAGAGCCTATCAGAAGCAAAAGAGCAAGATCGCCGTTCCCGGTTTCCGTAAGGGCAAGGCACCCCGCAGCATCATCGAGAAGCTTTACGGTGAAAACGTTTGGATGGAGGATGCCGTTAATGACGTGCTCCCCGAAGCTTACGAGAAGGCCTGCGAAGAATCCGGTCTGACCATCACTTCCCGCCCCGTACTGGACTATACGCAGTGCGAGCACGGCAAGTCCCTGATCGTGGTGGCTACCGTTGCCGTGAAGCCCGAAGTAACGCTGGGTGAATATAAGGGTCTGGAAGCTCCCAAGAAGGAGATCACCGTTATCGAAGAAGAGATCACTGCCGAGATCGCCAAGGAGCAGGAGAAGAACGCTACCGAGGAAGAAGTTGACAACCGTCCCGTTGCGGAAGGCGATATCGTAGGTTTGGATTATGCCGGAACCGTAGACGGTGTGGCTTTTGACGGCGGCACTGCGCAGGGCCAGACGCTGGTGATCGGTTCTCACAGCTTCATCGAAGGCTTTGAAGAGCAGATGATCGGTATGAATATCGGCGAAGAGAAGGATCTGAATGTTACCTTCCCCGAGAAATATCATGCGGAAGCACTGGCCGGCAAGCCCGCCGTATTCCATGTTAAGGTCAATTCCATTGCCGTCAAGACCCTTCCCGAGCTGAACGATGAGTTCGCTTCCGAAGTATCCGAATTCGAGACGCTGGAAGAATACAAGAACAGCGTTAAGGAAAAGCTCCTGAAGCAGAAGGAAGAAGCTGCGCTGCGTGAAAAGGAAGACGCACTGCTGAAGGCAGCCGTTGCCAATGCATCCATGGAGATCCCCGATGCCATGATCGAAAGCACTGCCGAGAACATGGTCCAGGAGTTCGGTCAGCGTCTGCAGATGCAGGGCCTGAAGTTGGAGCAGTACATGCAGTACACCGGCATGACCCCGCAGCAGATGATCGAGCAGAACAAGGCTGCCGCCAAGACGCAGATCGAAGGCCGTCTGGTGCTGGAAGCCATTGCCAAGGCTGAAGGCGTGGAGATCACCGATGCCGATCTGGATGCCAAGTATGAGGAAATGTCCAAGCAGTATCAGATGGATGTCGAGAAGATCAAGAGCTTCATGGACGATGCTTCCGTGAAGACCATGAAGGAGGATATGGCTGCCCAGAAGGCTCTGGAGATCCTGGTAGCCGCCTCCAAGTAATATATCCCTTCGGCAGTTTGCCGTTTGAGCGGATTTTCAGCGGCCGCGGGCCTCCGGGCCCGCGACGCTCATTTACAGAATGGAGAGTATCAAATGAGTTTAGTCCCTTATGTATTGGAATCCACGAGCCGTGGAGAACGGACTTATGACATTTATTCCCGTCTTTTGAAGGACCGGATCATTTTCCTGGGAGAAGAAGTAAATGAAGTGACTGCCAGCCTGGTGGTCGCGCAGCTGCTTTTCCTGGAATCCGAGGATCCCGGAAAGGATATCAGCCTGTATATCAACAGCCCGGGCGGTTCCGTGACGGCCGGCATGGCGATCTATGATACCATGCAGTTTATCAAGTGCGATGTTTCGACGATCTGCCTCGGTATGGCTGCCAGTATGGGCGCGTTTCTGCTGGCCGGCGGCACGAAGGGCAAGCGTCTGATCCTGCCGAACGCCAAGGTGATGATCCATCAGCCCTCCGGCGGTGCGCAGGGACAGGCGACCGATATCAATATCGTTGCGCGTGAGATCCAGAAGACGAAGGATACCCTGAACCGTATCCTGGCGGAAAATACCGGAAAGTCTCTGGAGGAGATCGCCCGCGATACGGATCGCGACAATTATCTGAGTGCCGAAGAGGCGGTCGCCTACGGCCTGGTCGACAAGATTATTACGAAGCGGAGCTGACCGATGGCTAATAAACACATCAGTAACGACGCCTGTGCGTTCTGCGGCCGCAGCGGCGGTCGCGGCGTAGAGCTCATTGCGAGTCCGCTGGGCCCCTGCATCTGCAGAGATTGTGTGGATGCCTGCTACGAGGTGCTTCACGAGGATGATGCGGCTGTCCGAAAGAGGGGCGGGAAGGGCGGTCCTCAGATGGATCTTTCCAGCCTGAAGCGGCCTGCCGAGATCAAGGCGTTTCTGGATCAGTATGTGATCGGCCAGGAGGAGGCGAAAAAAGTCCTTTCCGTGGCCGTGTACAATCATTACAAGCGCGTTTTTTCGCAGGACAGCAGTGATGTGGAACTGCAGAAGAGCAACGTGCTGATGCTGGGGCCTACCGGCAGCGGCAAGACATATCTGGCGCAGACCATTGCGAAGTGCCTGGATGTTCCCTTTGCCGTTTCGGACGCCACGTCCCTGACCGAAGCCGGTTATGTGGGCGAGGATGTCGAAAATATCCTGCTGAAGCTGATTCAGGCGGCGGATTATGACATCGCCAGGGCGGAGCACGGCATCGTATATATCGACGAGATCGATAAGATCACCAAAAAATCCGAAAATGTTTCCATTACCCGCGATGTGTCCGGTGAGGGCGTGCAGCAGTGTCTGCTGAAAATCATCGAGGGGACCGATGCGAGCGTACCGCCCCAGGGCGGCAGAAAGCACCCGCATCAGGAAATGCTTCAGATCAATACCACGAACATCCTGTTTATCTGCGGCGGTGCCTTCGACGGGCTGGAAAAGATCGTCGAGAGCCGTCTGGGCGAAAATGTAATCGGTTTCGCGGGAACGGTCGAAAGCAAGTCCGAAAAGAAGATCGGCGAGCTGTTCTCGCAGGTCATGCCGCGCGATCTGGTGAAATTCGGTCTGATCCCCGAATTTGTCGGCCGTGTGCCGGTGGTGGTATCGCTCGATGAACTGGACGAGGCGGCTATGGTGCGGATCCTGACCGAGCCGAAGAACGCTCTCATCAAGCAGTTCCAGCGCCTGTTCGCCATGGATGAGGTGCAGCTGGATTTCACGGATGAAGCCGTCCGTGCGGTGGCCCATCTGGCTCTGGAACGCAATGTGGGTGCCAGAGGTCTGCGCGCCATCGTGGAAAATGCGATGATGGATATCATGTTCCGAATCCCTTCGGATGAGACCATCGGTACCGTGACGGTAACGGAGGAGACGATCACCGAGGGCCGGGAGCCCGAATTGACATATCGGGAGACCGCTTCCGAAAAACACCGGAATAAGGTCATCGACAACAAAATTTCCTGACTGCCGGGGGGGAGACGCATTGTGATCATCAAGAAAGTAAATCTCGATACGGTATGCGGTGTGACCAGCCGTTTTCCGGAAAGCACCCTGCCGGAATTTGCTTTTGCGGGAAAATCCAATGTGGGAAAGTCATCCCTGATCAACGGGCTGCTGAACCGAAACAATTATGCCCGTGTGGGGGCTGCGCCCGGTAAAACGCAGACAGTCAATTTTTACAATGTGAATGATGCTCTGTATCTGGTGGACCTGCCCGGCTACGGCTACGCAAAGGTTTCGGAGGAAGCCAAGGCGGCCTGGGGACGGATGGTGGAGCGGTATCTGAAGCACAGCACGGCACTGAAGCAGGTATTCCTGCTCATAGATATCCGCCATGAGCCCGGTGCCAACGACTGCCAGATGTATGAGTGGATCCGTTCGCAGGGCTTCGAACCGGTCATTATCGCTACGAAGCTGGACAAGATCAACCGCAGCCAGCTGCAGAAGCAGCTGAAGCTGATACGCGAGACGCTGGGTGCCGACGCCGGCACGCAGATCATCCCCTACTCCGCGCTTACCAAGCAGGGCCGGGAAGAAATATATACTCTTTTGGAGGCATCCTTATGAACATCACCGATTTACGTTCCTTATTCCGCAATCCCGGCGCATATACCGATGGTGAGATCACTGTTTGCGGCTGGGTACGCAACCGCCGTGACTCCAAGGCTTTCGGGTTCATTGTGCTGAATGACGGGACCTTCTTCGAGTCTCTGCAGGTCGTATACGATAATACCCTGCCGAATTTCGACGAAATCAGCCATCTGAATATCGGTGCCTCTCTGATCATTTCCGGCCAGGTGGTACTGACGCCCGGCGCACGTCAGCCTTTTGAAATGAAGGCTTCCTCGATCACGGTGGAAGGCGCTTCCACGCCGGATTATCCCCTGCAGCCCAAGCGCCACAGCGTGGAATATCTGCGGACGATCCCGCATCTCCGCGCCCGCACCAACCTGTTCAGCGCGGTGTTCCGCATCCGTTCGCTTGCAGCTTATGCGATCCACAAGTTTTTCCAGGAACGCAATTTTGTATATGTGCATACCCCGCTCGTGACCGGCAGCGACTGTGAAGGTGCCGGCGAAATGTTCCGCGTGACGACGCTCGATCCCGCCAACCCGCCCCTCAAGGAGGACGGCAGCATCGACTGGTCGCAGGACTTTTTCGGCAAGGAGACCAATCTGACCGTCAGCGGACAGCTGAACGGCGAGACCTATGCGATGGCCTTCCGCAATATTTATACCTTCGGTCCCACGTTCCGCGCGGAAAATTCCAATACTACCCGCCATGCCGCGGAGTTCTGGATGATCGAACCGGAATTTGCCTTTGCCGATCTGCAGGACAACATGATGCTTGCGGAAAACATGCTCAAATTTGTGATCCGTTATGTCCTTGAGAACGCGCCCGAGGAAATGCGCTTCCTGAACGATTTCGCGGATAAGGGCCTGCTGGAAAGACTGAATCATGTCATGACCTCCGATTTCGGCCGCGTGACCTACACGGAAGCCGTCAAAATCCTGGAGCAGCACAACGATAAATTCGACTACAAGGTGTTCTGGGGCTGTGATCTGCAGACCGAGCATGAGCGTTTCCTGACAGAAGAGATCTTCAAGCGCCCTGTATTCGTAACCGACTATCCGAAGGAGATCAAGGCCTTCTATATGAAGCTGAACGAGGACGGCAAGACCGTGGCTGCCATGGACTGCCTGGTGCCCGGTATCGGCGAGATCATCGGCGGCAGCCAGCGTGAGGACGATTATGGCAAGCTGCTGGCCAGAATCGAAGAGCTGGGGCTTCGCAAAGAGGATTATGATTTCTATCTGGATCTGCGGAAGTACGGCTCTGCCCGTCATTCCGGTTTCGGTCTCGGCTTTGAGCGCTGCGTGATGTACCTGACCGGTATCGGCAATATCCGTGACGCGATTCCGTTCCCGAGAACGGTCAACAATTGCTTACTGTAACGTATGCAGGCGGGATGCCGGCGCTGCCGGTCTGTCCCGCCTGTTTTTTGGGTGAGGCTTAAGGGAGGTAAGAGTATGGCTTATGAAGAATTGACTGCGCTTATGCGGGAATGCTCCCGCATCGTATTTTTCGGAGGGGCAGGCGTTTCCACCGCTTCGGGCATCCCGGATTTCCGGAGCAGCAGCGGTTTGTACCATGAAAAGTTCCGGCGTACTCTGAGCCCCGAGGAAATGGTCTCCCACAGCTTCCTGATGCAGCATCCGGATGATTTCTACGCGTTTTACAAGGAAAAGCTGATCTATCCCGATGCGGAGCCGAACGGGGCGCACCGGGCCCTCGCCAGGCTGGAGGAGATGGGAAAGTTGACCTCGGTCGTGACGCAGAACATCGACGGTCTGCATCAGGCGGCTGGGAGCCGCCGCGTGTGGGAACTGCACGGCTCCGTGCTGCGGAATTACTGTACGAAATGTCATGCGTCCTACGGCGCGGACTATGTGCTGGCGGCGCCGGGCGTGCCTGTATGTGAAAAGTGCGGAGCTCCCGTCCGTCCGGATGTGGTGCTGTATGAGGAATGTCTGGACGACCGGGTCATCGAAGGCGCGGTCCGCGATATTTCCCGGGCGGATATGCTGATCATCGGAGGGACCTCGCTGGTCGTTTATCCCGCTGCCGGGCTCATCCATTATTTCCGGGGGCGTCATCTGGTGCTGATCAACAAGTCCGTGACGGAAGCAGACAGCATGGCGGAACTGGTATATCATGACGATATCGCGGCGGTGCTCGATCAGGCAGTGCAGAACCTCGTACAGCGGCCTTAAAAGGCCCTCTGAGCCGTTCTGAGAGGTATTTTGATAAACAATCCCTGATCGGATATAAAGCCGTTTACGGCGAAAACAGAGCCCTCCCCGCCGCTGCGCGCAGAAGCCCTGCGGCGGATTTCTTCACAAATGTTTCATTCTTTCGCGTATTGATTTTCGGAGGGGCTATCGTCTATAATGGTATGACTGCGGTGACCCTCTTCGCCGGCAGAAATGAATTTGAAAGGAACGTATATGAACAATAACAATAACGATAACAATCGGGACGGCGATAACAAGAACCGCAATATCATGCGGATCGTGGTTATTTCACTGGCTGTTACGATCCTGATATCCGTTTTTTCGCGTATGCTCTTTTCGGATGCCAGCACCTCCATCACCTATGACGAATTCCTGGAACTGCTGCAGACCAAGGATGTCAAAAAGGTCGTATTCAACGAGCTTTACAACCGTGTGACGGCTTATATGTCCGAATATAACGGCTTTGACGAGCTCAGTTATTCGACCGGTCTGGTCGACAAGGAGGCTGCGCTGGAGATCATCCGGGAGAGGGGCATCCCCTACAGCGGCACGATCGTGAAATCCAACTCCTGGGTCTCGATCGCACTGTATGCGGTCTTTATCGGTTTTATGATCTTTTCCATCCTCGGGATCCGTAAGGGCGGCGGCCTGCTCGGCAATATGACCAAGAGCACTGCCAAGATGTATGTGCAGAAGGAGACAGGCGTTTCCTTCCAGGATGTGGCCGGGCAGGATGAAGCCAAGGATTCTTTGATGGAGATCGTGGAATTCCTGCACGATCCGGAACGCTTTGTAAAGATCGGTGCGAAGCTGCCGAAGGGCGCTTTGCTGGTGGGCCCGCCCGGCACAGGCAAAACCTTGCTTGCGAAGGCTGTTGCCGGCGAGGCAAAGGTCCCGTTCTTCTCTCTGGCCGGTTCCGATTTCGTGGAAATGTTCGTCGGCATGGGCGCATCCCGTGTCCGCAGTCTGTTCAAGGAAGCGCAGAGCTATGCTCCCTGCATTATCTTCATCGATGAGATCGATGCCATCGGCAAGACCCGTGACGCACGCTACGGCGGCGACAGCGAGCGCGAGCAGACCCTGAATGCGCTGCTGGCGGAAATGGACGGCTTCGATTCCTCCAAGGGCGTATTTATTCTGGCAGCCACCAACCGTCCCGAGGTCCTGGATCCCGCATTACTGCGTCCCGGCCGTCTGGACCGCCGTATCATCGTCGATAAACCGGATCTGAAGGGGCGGGTCGCGGTATTGCGCGTACATGCCAAGCATGTGAATCTGGGCGAAGATGTCAATCTGGAAGAGATCGGTCTGGCGACCTCCGGTGCCGTCGGCTCCGATCTGGCCAATATGATCAACGAGGCCGCGATCCTGGCTGTCAAGAAGGGACGTCAGTATGTGACCCAGGCAGATCTGTTCGAGTCCGTAGAAGTGGTCATTGCCGGTAAGGAAAAGAAAGACCGCGTGATGAACGAGCGCGAGAAGCGGACGGTCGCCTATCATGAGGTCGGGCACGCACTGGCGGCTGCCCTGCAGAAAAACACCGAGCCGGTCCAGAAGATCACCATCGTGCCCCGTAGGATGGGGTCTCTCGGCTACGTGATGCAGACGCCGGAGGAAGAGAAATATCTTTCCACCAAGGCGGAGCTGGAGGCGGAGCTGATCACGCTGCTGGCCGGGCGCGCGAGCGAGGAACTGTATTTTGACTCCGTGTCCACCGGCGCTTCCAACGATATCGAAAAGGCGACCAAGCTGGCACGTTCGATGGTTTCCCGTTTCGGTATGAGCGACGAATTCGGTCTGATGTGCCTGGAGACCGTTGAAAGTGAATATCTCTCCGGCAGAGCATATTCCACCTGCGCCGAGGCTACGGGAGCCCGTATCGATACGGTCGTACAGGAAATGCTGCGCAAGGCATATGAAGACGCCAAGGCACTCCTCAAGGGACATGAAAAGGAAATGGAGCGGCTGACGGCCCACCTGTTGGAGAAGGAAACGATCACCGGCAAAGAATTCATGGCTATCATGGAGCAGGTGCGTCAGGAAGAACGCGCGCTGTCCTATCAGCAGCCTTCACCCGTATAAAACACAGTCATCTGATATGAGGTAAGCCCGGGGAAGCGGCGATAGAACAGTCATCTAAAACAAGCATCCTAAAAATAATGAATAGCGCACAGAAAGGCAAAATAGTCTTTCTGTGCGTCTTTCTGTGTATGCTCTGTATGAGGATCGATGCATTCGATCCGGCCATTTCTCACCTGCAGCCGTGCCGGGCTTCTTCCTTGTATAGGTCTATTTGCTTATCGAAGCTTTGGATTTTTTGGGCTAAAGGCAGCTTTGAGGTATGGTAAGAAATTCTCAAGAAATTCTCAATGAATGTGAAGCCGCAATATACAGAAAAATCTCGGTCAAAAAAACATAAAAAATAGACACATATGTTATATCCGGCACAAAAAGTCGTTATCTTAAGTGAGAACGAATTTTTTTGCTGCCCGATGCGCGCCGGCAGCGCATGCAATCAGCCGAGAGGAGGGAAAGTGAGGAACGCAAATGTCTGAAATTGACTCCGCCGGAGATCAGCAGATGATCGATGCCGTGTTCAATCGGTCGGAACAGGGATTGAATGACATGGTTAGTACATACGGATCGCTTCTGTATGCAGTCTCTATGAATTTGCTCAATGATGCTTCGGATGCAGAAGAGTGTGTCAATGATGCCTGGCTCAAGGTCTGGAATACGATTCCGCCTTACCGTCCGACTTATCTGCGCTCTTTCCTTTGCAAAATCGTCCGGCAGATCGCGCTTGACCGCTACCGTGCCAATCACCGGAAGAAGCGGGGAGGCGATGACGCAGGGGGGTGGATCGAATGGAATGAAAACGCAGTTTCGGCGGCGGCTCTCGACGAAGATTCTATTGAATCATCTGCCTGTGTCGGCGATGCTGTTGAAAGATTCCTTGCCGAACGGGATGTGGAATCCCGTGTCTTATTTGTCCGCCGCTACTTTCTCGGAGAGAGCCTGCAGTCGCTGGCTGAGCGTTATGAAACGGATCCGAAAATATTGGCGGTAAAAATGGGACGTCTGCGGAATCGATTGAAAAAATATCTGGAAAAGGAGGGTTTTTATCTGTAATGGCTAAGCATATTGATTTTGCGGACGTGCTGATGCAGCTGCCCGACGAAAGGATCGAAGAGGCCCTGATCCTCGATTCGGCCGAGGCTCTGTCAAAAGTCAAAAGCAGCGAGAAGGTTTTACGCGCACGAACCGGCAATCTAAGGCTGAAAAGGTGGCTTCCGGTGTCCCTTGGCGCAGCTTTGTGCCTGGCGGTCATCCTGCCGCTGACACTCGGGAAATTCGGGCACAGCCGAGGCGAAAATTACGAAAACAGTGAAAAAGGAGATAATCTGATGCAAATTGCCAATCCTTGGGTCCCTGCAGAGACGGTAAAAGAGGTTTGCGATGCACTGCGGGTTCCGATCTTCAATTTGCCCGCCTCTAAGGCGGTCAGGAACTGTGCGGTGCTTTCTTTCGACGGAAGCAGCTTGTCGGATGCCGAAATGGGCGATATCATTTTTACAGACGGCAGCCGTCTGCGCCTGAGGCTCATCGGTTCGGATGCTCCCGATGCGTCTGAAATGGATCGCTTCGGCGGTGTGTACGGCGCGGCTCTGACCGCTGCCGAGCAGCGCGGCAATGTGACCGTTTACCATTTCAAATATTCCGACAGCACTTTTGCGGCATGGATCAGCGGCGGAGTTTACTATTGGTACGAGCCGTCTGATGCGGATGATTTGGAACAGATGATTGCATTATTGCTGTCCTGATCCATAAAAAAGGCTGCTTCTATTAGAAATCGGCGCTGAAGCCGATTTGAACCCGGGTCATCAGCTTTTTCCGCAGAAGTGAGATCCGCCCTGTTTCGAACCTGAAAGGTTACTATATCAATTCAAAAAAGAAAGCCCAGCGGTGATATGTCAAGCCTTAGATGAGAAATGATTCGCATGTTTTTTACTCATTTCGGGCAAGGCGCAAAAAACTCACCTAAGCCCAGTCGACCTGCTCATAAAAACAGAGCTGGGCGCAGGTCAGACC
>JAZLHR010000089.1:0-14007 GCA_045616945.1 Lachnospiraceae bacterium
GCATCCTGTCCGGAGAGAATCATCAGCCGCTGCCGGTTCTCCGGCGGCGGTTTTTTGAAGGTGTGGGCCCGGATGTCCGGCTGGAACAGGGAAAGCAGCTGAAGCATTTCACGATTGTTGAAGAAAGGGGATTTTTTGGCACGAAATCCTTGAATTATGTGAAGAAAAGCGGTATGATTGCGGCATCATATTTCCGCAAAGGAGAAAAAAATGGATAATGTATTCCCTATTGTGTTTGCGATCCTGGAAGCACTAATCGTTTTCCTGCTCGGCAATTTCCTGATCCGCCGCTTCAGTGATAAGATCGCCAACCTCTTCACAGCCAAAATGCCTGCAAACGTAAAAGCCGTTGCCGGCATCGCAGTCAAGTTCCTGCTGTATTTCTTCCTGATCAGCTTCATCTGCCCGATTCTCGGCATTTCGAATGCTTCTCTCATTGCTCTGATCGGCGCTCTCGGTGCTGCTGCAGCCCTCGCTCTGCAGAACGGCCTCGGTTCCATCGTCAGCGGCGTTTTCATTCTTGTTACCAATCCTCTTTCTCCCGGTGACTGGGTCGAAACGGCCGGTATTGCAGGGGAAGTCAAAAAGGTCGGTTTTTTCTTTACGGAGATCATGACCGGTGACAACCATATCGCATATGTTCCCAACAGCGTCATTACCGGCGGAAAGGTAGAAAATTACTCCCGTACGCCGCTCAGAAGAGTAGACCTTTCCATCGGCGTTCCTTACAGCGCTTCTCTGGCTGAGGCCCGTGCGGTGATCGAGGAAGTATGCGCGGCAGATGCCCGCGTCCTGAAGGATCCCGCTCCCTTTGTACGTACCTGGAATCTGAATGCCTCCTCCGTGGAGATCATGGTCCGTGCATGGTGCAGCAGTGCCGATTATTGGGAAGTACGTTCCGCATTGCAGGAGAATATCAAGGAAACGCTGGATGCGCGCGGCATGGCCATCCCGTTCGAACAGCTGGATGTCAACCTTTTCGAGAAGAAATGATCCGCGCTGCTGATGTATGACCGCGTTTCACAAAAAACCGCCTTCGGGCGGTTTTTTTGTGCTTTCCGGGAAAAGATTTCCTTTTTAGAAAGTTTAAAAAATAGGCGGCGCAGCCGTTCCGGTAAAAGGCCTGTGAAAGGAAATCCTTCGGAAAAGCTCTTTTTTTGCATGTAAAAACTTGATTTTGAGCCTGCTTTGGTATAAAACTACTTTAGAATAGTCGGCGCAGCCGGGAAAGGCATATGCGGCATGAAAGCAATAGAAAAGCAAAAAAATTCAGATTTTCCTGTTTTTTTACGAAGGATCAGCTGCCGGACAATCCGCAGCTGATCACGGATCTTTCGGCGTTCCGGGAGTATCCTGCGGAATAGAATAGATTCTCTTCTCATGGGAAGAGCTGACTGAGGCTGACGGCTGTATTGCGGAAAGGGGAAAAGATGGCCAGAATCAGAAGATATTGCGGCAATTATATCCTGGAGGTGGAAAACGGGGTGGTCCGGGAATACTGCGGCCAATATTTGTATGAGATCCAGGGGAATTATGTGCGCCGTTACTGCGGGAACTATCTGTATGAGATAAACGGAGACATCATTCGGGAATATTGCGGCAATTATCTGCTGGAAGTAGACGGAGACCGCGTGCGCCGCTACTGCGGGAATTATGTCGCCGAGTTTTCCGGAAACTATATCCGGGAGTATTGCGGAAACTATCTGTATGAGGTGGAGGGCTTTCTGTCTCACAGCGAAAAAATGGCTCTGATCGCCATTCTGTTCGGGTAAGGACGCAGGAGAGAAGAAGGCGGGAAAGAGGTCAGATATGAAAAGATCCGAGATCAACAAGGCACTCAGGGAACTGGAAGCCATCTGCAGGCGCGAACATTGCTATTTGCCGTCTTTCTGCCGTTTTACCCCGGAGGAGTGGCAGAATGTCGGCCGCGAATATGACGAGGTCCGTGACTGCATGCTGGGGTGGGATATCACCGACTACGGTCTGGGGGATTTTGACAAGGTCGGGATGTCGCTGATTACGATCCGGAACGGGAATCGGTCCATGGCGGAAAAGTATCCCAAAGTATATGCCGAAAAGCTGCTGTATATCAAGGAGGGGCAGTACAGCCCCAACCATTTTCACTGGTACAAGACGGAAGATATCATCAACCGCGGCGGCGGAAATGTCCTCATCCGGGTATATAATTCGCTGCCGGATGAAGCGATCGATTATGAGAGCGATGTGACCGTGCATACGGACGGGCGTACCTATTCGGTTCCTGCCGGGACGCAGGTGCGGCTCACGCCGGGAGAAAGCATCCATATCCGGCAATTCATGTATCATGATTTTTCCGTCGAGCCGGGCACCGGAGCCGTGCTCCTGGGAGAAGTCAGCCAGTGCAATGATGACAATACCGACAACCGCTTCAATCCTCCCGTCGGGCGTTTTCCGCGCATCGAAGAGGATGAAGCACCCTACCGCCTGCTCTGCAGCGAATATCCCGCAGCAAAATGAGCCGGGCGGACCGCGCTTTTATGCCGAAAAGGAGAGGAGGATCCGAGAATGAAGATCACACTGAATCCCGATGCGGAGATTGTGAAGACCGTAAAAGAGGGCCTGAAGCGTACCGGCGGCTATTGCCCCTGCCGCAGAGAACGGACAGAGGCGACCAGATGCATGTGCGAGGAGTTCAGGGCACAGATAGCCGATCCGGATTACGAGGGCTTCTGTCACTGTATGCTGTATTACAAGTCGAAACAGGAATAGGATCAAATCTCTTTCACCGCAGACAGGGAAAAGGAGGAACTTGAAATGTCGGAAATGATCATTACCCGGGATAATTATGAAAAAGAAGTGCTGCAGTCCGATCTGCCGGTACTGCTCGATTTCTGGGCGGATTGGTGCGGCCCCTGCAGGATGCTTGCGCCGGTCGTCGCGGAGATCGCGAAAAAGTATGACGGACGGCTGAAGGTCGGCAAGGTCAATGTGGATGAGGAAAACGAATTGGCAAATGCCTTTCACGTGGACGCGATCCCGATGCTTGCCGTGATGGAAAAAGGCAAGATGACGCATACCTCCGTCGGGTTCCGGCCCATGGAGCAGCTGGAAGATCTTCTGCAGCTGAAATAGGCTGCGGTGCGCCGTTTTTTCGGCGGGCTGTATTATCATTTTACGCAGAGAAGGATGACCGGAAAGCGGGCGGGATCTGCCGCCGCGCGATTGTTCCGGCAGCGGGAAAAAGGAGCAAAGTATGAACAAATATGATGTAGTCGTGATCGGCGGCGGTTTTACAGGCTGTGCGGCAGCTATCGCAGCAGCCAGACAGGGGCAGTCGGCTTTGATATTGGAGGCATCCGGCTTTTTGGGCGGCGCAGCTTCCAACTGTCTTGTTTTCCCCTTTATGAATTATCATACCGATATCCCGCAGGCAGACGGGACCGTCAAAAGGCACTTCCTGAGCCGCGGTATTTTCGGTGAATTGGTCCGGGGGCTTGAAAAGCACGGAAACGGGCGGCGCTTCTGCGATGAGGATCTGAAAGTCCTCCTGGACGAAAAAACGGCGGAGGCCGGGGTACAGGTGCTGTTTCATGCCGCGCTTTGCGGGGTGAAGAAGGAAGGCACGCGTATCCGTTCCGTTTCCGTTGTGACCAAGGCCGGTATATTGGAATTTGAAGGCTCGGTGTTTATCGACTGCACCGGAGATGCCGACCTCTGCACGATGGCCGGTATTTCGACGCGCCTCGGCAGGGAAGCGGACAATCTCTGCCAGCCGATGACGCTTTGCTTCCGCGTGGCGAACATCGATGAGAAAGAGTTTCTGGCGCATAAGCCGGAAATGCAGAAATTATACAGGGAATGGCAGCAGGCCGGAAAGATCACCAACCCGCGGGAGGATATCCTCGTTTTCAATTATCCGATCGACGGGATGATGCATTTCAACACGACCAGGATCGTCAAGCTGAATCCGGTGGATCCCTTCGATGTGACGCGGGCGGAAATGGAAGCACGGAAACAGGTGCAGGAACTCATGACATTCTTCCGGGAGGCGCCGGTTGCCGGTATGGAAAATGCCGAGTTGGTATATACCGCTCCGAGCATCGGCGTGCGGGAAAGCCGCATGCTGGACGGCTGCTATGTCCTGACCGGCGATGATCTGGTGAAATGCACCAAGTTCGGCGATGCCATTGCGGCCGGGAACTACGATATCGATATCCATAACCCGGAGGGCAGCGGCACGAGCCATCACTATTTCGAGCCGGGGACCTGGTATACCATCCCCTACCGCGCGCTGGTCCCGAAGGCGGAAGAAGCGGACAATCTGCTGGTCGGCGGAAGATGCATTTCCGTGGACCATGAAGCGCAGGCTTCGGTGCGCATCATGCCTATCTGCTGTACGACCGGTGAGGCTGCCGGCATAGCTGCCGCCGTCGCAAACCGGAACGGGACATCGGTGCAGGCAGCGGATGTGAAGGAGATTCAGCAGCTTCTGAAGGCTGCCGGTGCTTATATCGGCGACTGATACGGCTGCGGCCGGTTTCGGAAAAGGAGTCATATGGGACAGATCGACCGGGGCAGGGCATACTACCACCTGCCCGGGCTTTTCGAATATTATGCGCTGTACAGCCGTTTTTTGCCTCTGTTTTACGGGCACCGGGACTGGTTTTATGACTGGTGTGAGATCGGTTCGATCTACGGGGCACCGGCGGACTGCCTTTGGGGCGGCGGCCGGGCAGGCTTCGGAGACGATGATCCGCAGGAGGTGCTGCGGCTGCTGCGGCGTTTCGGTATTTCCGCGAGGCTGACCTTCAGCAATTCGCTCCTGCGGGAGGAACATCTGACGGATAAGCGCTGCGGCCGCCTCTGCAGGCTGCTGGAGGAAAGCGCTTCCCCGCAGAACGGTGTGATCGTTCACTCGGAACTGCTGCTGGAATATCTGCGGGAAAAATATCCCGGCCTGTATTTTGTGTCTTCCACTACAAAGGTCCTCACGGACTGGGATGCCTGTCTGCGGGAATTGCAGCGCCCGGAATTTGCTTATGTCGTGCCGGATTTCCGCCTGAACCGCCCGCCGGAGCGCTGGGCCTCCCTGCCGCAGGAATGGAAGGATAAGGTGGAATTCCTGTGCAATGAGTGCTGCCCGGTCGGCTGCACGAACCGGAAAGCCTGCTATGAAAGTGTCAGCCGGAAGAATCTGGGCGAGGATACTGCCGATTTCCGATGCACCGCGCCGGAGGGAAGCGGCGGCTACCGCTTCTCGAAAGCCATGCGCAGCCCGGCCTTTATCGGCCCGGATGACATCCGGGATATATACCTGCCCCTCGGTTTTAACCAATATAAGATCGAAGGGCGCGGCCTCGGAAGCGCATTGATCCTGGAATTCCTCCTTTTTTACCTGACCAAGCCGGAGCATCGGCTGCAGGTACGGGAGGATATCTATCTGGATGCGATGCTCGACCTGTTTTAAGAGGAAACCCGGCGCGGAAAGCGGGGGAATAGAGAATGAAAGAGATCAAGATCGGAAGATACCGTCATTTCAAAGGGAAAGAGTACCGGGTCCTGTATCTGGCTGCGCACAGTGAGACGCTGGAGCCGATGGTCGTATATCAGGCTCTGTACGGGGACGGGAAGATATGGGTGCGTCCGGCATCCATGTGGAACGAAACGGTCGTATGGGAAGGCAGACAGCAGCCCCGGTTTGCGTATCTGGGGGAATGATACGGAAAAGAAAACGCACTCTCCGGCAGGAGGGTGCGTTTTTGCGTGCGGGCGAATGGCCCGGCTCATCAGCAGGAAAAGCTGGCTGCTTATCTTCGTTATCTGCAGCAGCCTTGAATCCCGGAAGGGGATCGCTTAGCCCCATGGCCTTCGATGAAAAAGGCAGCTGTCTCAGGAGAGGGAGACGGCTGCCGAAGAAGGTCAGAGTTTGATAAAGTTATTGCTCTTGGTGGTGGTTGCGGGCGGCGCGGGATCCAGAGCCCTGTCGGCGATCCCTAGAATGTCTTCCGGTTTGATCCAGGGTCTGCCCTGGATGCCGGAGGTCTCTTCGTGTGTCAGATACCCTTTATAGCAGGCAACACTGCGGCGGATGAAGCCGTCGCGCACGCAGGCCTCTGCCAGCCCGTTGTTCAGGATGTTCAGCAGCATGGGCAGCGTTTCCGCAGCCAGAGAAACGGAGGTCGAACGGGCGACCGCACCGGGAATGTTGCTGACGCAGTAATGGACCACGCCGTTCACGACATACCGGGGGTTGTCATGATGCGTCTCATGACTGGATTCGATGGCCCCGGGGTCATCATTGGAAATATCCACCAGAACGGAACCGGGTTCCATGGTCTTCAGCATTTCTTTTGTGATGAGGAAATCCCTGCGCTGCTTGGGCCATTTCACGGCGTTGATAACGAGATCCATCTTCGGCAGTACGCTGGCGATGGTCTGCTGGTTGCAGAACATTGTGTTGATGTGGTCACCGTATTTCAAACCGAGCGAACGGAGGATGCCGACGTTGATATCCATCGCCGTTACATTGGCTCCCAGTGCGTGCAGGACCTGGATAGAGCCCTGACCGACGGTGCCGCAGCCGAGTACCAATGCGTTGATGCCGGGGGCACCGGCGAAGCCGCCTACATATACGCCCTTGCCGCCGTTGATGGAGAGCAGGGATTCCAGTCCGAACAGAGCACCCTGTTTGCCGGCTGCTTCGCAGTTAGGAGAGCCGAAGCGGTGAGAGTCCTCCGCAGTGATGGCGATGCATTTGCTGTCCAGCAGGGCCTGTACCTCTTCGGGATGTCCGGCGGGATGGACGCAGCAATAGATCATCTGACCCTCGCGGGGCTTCTTGAATTCACTGGGGTCGATCTCCTTGACTTTTGCGACGAAATCGCATTTTTCCCAGATTTCGTCTGCCGTTTCGGCGATGATGGCCCCCTGTGCGGCATATTGCTCGGTCGTGAAACCGGAACCGAGACCGCAGTCCCGCTGTGCATAGACAGTATGCCCGGCGGCTGTGATGGAGGCAGCTTCGACAGGCGTACAGATGACTCTGTTTTCGCCTTCTTTAATATCTTTCAGAATGCCGAATACCATATTGATTTATCCTCCCGGATAGATATTTTTGGCTGTTAAAAGCATAATAGGGCGCGGAAAGAGAATTGTCAAAATCAAAAAACAGGAATATAATATAGAGTGCATTCTATATTTCGGAGGCGCCGGCATGACAAATGCGGAAATCGAAGCTTTTTTGGCCATCAGCAGACTGAAAACCATTTCCCGGGCGGCGGAAGAACTGTATATCAGTCAGTCTTCCCTCAGTGCCCGGCTGAAAACACTGGAAGAAGAACTGGGATTCTGCCTGATGCAGCGGAGCAGGGGAACGCGGGAGATCACTCTGACGCCCCGCGGCAGGAGCTTTCACGAACTGGCCCTGCAATATACCGCCATCGAGAACAAAATGAAAAATATCGGAAAAACCGATATGAAGGACAGCCTGAAGGTATCGGTGCTGGACAGTGTGGGCAATTATATGTTCAGCGAAGTATTCCGCTCTTTCACGGAGCAATATCCCGATATCCGCCTGACCGTGCAGGATATGGACGCGGAGATGGCTTCGGTCAGCATCCTGCGCGGACGGACTGATCTGGCCTTTAATAATACAAGCATCCAGACCGAACAGATCGTGACGATCCCGTTTTCGGCGGAGCCGTATGTGATCATTGCCTCCGAAGAAAAAGCCCTGCCGGAGCAGACGCCGCTGGAGCTGCTTGACCCGGAGCGGGAGATATTCACCGGTTGGAGCAACGCATATACGCATTGGCATAACGATACCTTTGGGGCCGAGTCGGTCCCGCACGTCGAAGTGGACCTGATGGCTCAGATCGGTATCTTTGTATCGGGATCGGATCATTGGGCCATAGTCCCGCGCAGCCTCGTAGACGGTCTGATCCGCCGCTTTCCCATCCGCATGAGCCGGCCGGCGTTTTCTGTGCCGGAGCGTGTCATCAATGTGCTGATGGACCGTGAAAAGACCCGGGAACCGGCCCTGCAGGCATTTCTGGAGACAACCCGGCGGATCCTGCGGGAGACCATGCCGGAAATACGTCTGCTGTAAGCCGGCGGGGAGAACTATGAGAGAAAAAAAGATCGGTCCCGCAAAAAAAGAGGTGGCGTCAGGCCGGTGCTTGGGTGTAAAATAGCCGTTGTGCGGGCTGGCCGAGAGCCGTGGCCGCGAATTTGAAAAAGGAGAAAAATAGTATGTCTGAGATTCTTGAGGTTGTTATGATCGTTCTGTTCGGGGCCTCCTGGCCGGCAAATGTTCTGCGTTCCTATAAGGCCAGGACTGCGAAGGGCAAGAGCCTTCTCTTCCTGCTGCTCATCGAGGCGGGATATATCGCCGGCATCACTTCCAAATTCATGAACGAAGCCTATATGGCCAGCTTCGGTGAAAAGTGGTATGTCCTTGTGTTTTACTGCCTGAATTTCCTGATGGTCGGCACGGATGTCATTCTGTATTTCAGAAATAAAAAGCTGGATGCTCTGCGCGACGCGGAAGCGGGAAAGTAAGGACACGGGAAATGGACCGGGAAACCAAAGCAAAGGCTTTGTTTGCCACTGCCTTGGCTTTTGCGGACAGGGGAGAATGGCTGCAGTATGACCAGCTCAGTCTGGACCGCGTGGATACCGTTTCGGCCCGCAGACAGGATTTTGCGCCGCCGGAGGCTGCTACGGAGCAGCGCAGGCTCTTTTTGGATTGCTCTGCTTTTGTATGGGACTGTTTTTATCAGACCTTTGACTATATGCTGGAGGCGGATCTCACCTGGCACATGATCGACCGGGTGACGCCCCGCATTTATTTCCATGAATGGACGCACCGGGAGACGGAAGAGGAGCAGGCGCGTGTCCGGCAGGAACTGCAGGCATTGCTGCAGCCTGGCGATGTGACCGTTTTCAGAAACGAAAACGGCAGCGGCCACGCCATGCTCTATATGAACGAAGAGCAGTACATCAACTGCAGTACGCACGGGACATTCAACGGCTACCACTATCAGGAAAACCGCAATGTATTCACGCGGACCGGCGGGATCTATATCGAGTCCGTGCATGATCTCCTGTGGATGTGCAGCGATCCCGTACGGAACCGCAACTGTCTTTTCAAGCCGGACAAGGCGCGTTTTTCCGTACACCGCCCGCTCGACCGGGTCGGGGATCCGCTGCCGGATGCGATGGCCCGCATCGGCAGGGCAGCCGGGCTGAAGGTCAGTGTATTGACGAATTATCCCGGCGGCAGAACGGCGGAGCCCGGTGCGGAACTGGAATATCGTGTCGATATCGTCAATCAAAACGCTTTTCCGGTAACGGCGGAGGTCAGCTTTGCGCCCGGCTGCGGCAGCTGCGGGGCGTCCCGGCGTACGCAGACCGAAATCCCGGCCGGGGCGGAGAGAACGGTCGTATTTACGGCTTATGCAGGCTGCGGCGAAACTGCCGGTGTGCCGGAAGTCGTTGTGAACGGACTGCATGCAGATGCTCCGGATATCCTGCTGGGGCCTGCGCCGGACGGGGATGCTGTCCGCGATGTCCTGCGCTGTGCAGCCGGGGCGATCGGTGCCGGGGCGGATCCGCAGGAGGCGATCGGCAGAGCCTATGCCGGCCGCGGCATCGAGGTATGTCCGCTGGCAGCGCAGTCTTTGCGCAGGCTGTTCTTCCTGCATGATTCATTGCGGGGAGATGTTTTGTCCCGCAGAAAACAGGATCCCTTCCGGGATATGTGTGTCAGGACCTATTTCGGCGGCAGGGGCGTGGTGACGCCGGAGGTATGCAGCCGCTTCGGTGTCCGGACCGTGAGTATCTCCAGGGATGATCTCATGCCGGGCGATATCATCTGCTTTGCGGACGGTGCCGGCTTCGAAAATGCTTCCGAAGTGCTTTGGACAGGAGAAAAATTCCTCGGCACGGATATGGAAGCTGAAGCATTTCTGGAATCCCTGTTCGGCCGTTTTGTGTTTGCTCTGCTGCGGCCGTCGCTTGTACGGAAGCAGAATTGACAGTCGGGAGGCTCTTATGAAATTATGGCAGCTGGAAACGCCGGCGCTGGCCGCCGACGCGGATATCATGGAATCCAACATGCGGGAAATGAACCGCATCCTAGCGGGAACGAAGCTGCGTCTGCGTCCCCATTACAAAAGCAATAAATGCGCGGCGATCGCTCACATGCAGATACAGCTGGGCGCGGTCGGCATCACCTGTGCCAAGCTTTCGGAGGCCGAGGACCTTGCCGACAGCGGTATCGGCGACATCCTGATCGCAAATCAGGTCGTGGACCAGGACAAGATGCTGCGGCTGGCCATGCTTGCCGGAAAATGCCGGCTGACGGTCTGCGCTGACGATGCGGATAATCTGCGCGCGCTTTCCCGCGCCGCCTCTGTCTGCGGAACAACGGTACATGTACTGATCGAATACGAGATCGGGATGCGGCGCTGCGGCGTGGCTGATCCGCTGCAATACGCGGCCCTGGCAAAACTGGCAGTATCGCTCCCCGGTCTGGTCTATGAAGGCATTCAGGCCTACGCCGGCCATGCGTCGCACGAGATCTCAGCGGAAAAGCGTGAAAACATGACCGCGGAAAACGCCGGAAAGCTTCGTGCTTTGATCTCTCTTCTGAAAGAAAACGGGGTGGAAGTACATACCGTGTCCGGCGGCAGTACGGGAACTGCGCAGATAAAAGCCCGGCAGGGACTGTATACCGAGCTGCAGGCAGGCAGCTATTTCTTCCTCGACACCACGTATGCGAAGCTGGAACAGTTCCCCTTCCGGAACAGCTTGTTCCTGCTTGCTTCCGTCTGCAGCCGACAGGACGGGCTGACCGTTCTGGATGCCGGCGTCAAAAGCCTGGGCGTGGAACAGGATGAACCGTGGATCCTGCGGCCGGACGGCAGCCGTATAGAGTATGAATCATTGGAAATCAACGAGGAACATCTGAAGCTGTTCGGACTGAAAGCGAAGCTGCAGGTCGGTGAAAAGCTGCTGATCGTTCCCGGCCATTGCTGCTCTACGGTCAATCTGCATGATAAGATATATCTGTACCGCGGTGATGAGGTGGTCGACAGACTTTCCGTGACCGCCAGGGGGAAATCCAGGTAGGCAGGATACCGAAAAGGTCGGAAGAGCGTACCGGGCAGCGGTGCGTTTCAGGGAGGAATGAACATGACATTGATACAGAACACAGCAGAATGGAAATATTTCCGGGAAAACGGCAGTTTGCAGCTTGATCCGGATGAAATAAAAGGAAAAATTTATACATGGAAGGGCAGAACTGTATGGGATACCGGCCTGGAATGCCGTACGAGCCTGCCGGAGAAAAGCTTTATTGCCTGTGTGGCGGTCAAACTGGAAAAGGGGTCGTTCGCGGCTTCCGCAAGAGTACTGGTAGACGGGGCACCGGCCGGTCTGCTGGAAGGCGGGCAGAAGCCTCTTGAGGGCTGTCTGGAGATTCCCGCAGGTGTTTACGGGCAGAAGATCAGCCTGATCCTGTATGGCTGTATGAAACCGATGCAATTCGCGGCGCCGCAGGTCTTCGGGGCCGTTCCGGACGGTGCGCCGACGCTGTGGCCGACACCGAAAAAAATTGCCCTGACAGGCAGTTTTGCGGCTTATGAAGGCTTTGCATGCCCGGAAGGCGAAGATAAGGATGCCGCGTTTGCGGCGCAGCATTTGACGAAACGAATGCAGGAACGCGGCCTGCCTGCGCTCGGCAGGGGGAAAAAGCCACTGCGTTTTATCAAGGATACCGCGCTGCCGGGAGAGACATACCGGGTCAGTGTGACGGACGAGCGTATTCTGCTCAGCGGGAACTGCCGCCGCAGCCTGCTTTACGCAGCCGAACTGCTCCTGCAGCTGATGAGCGCCGAGGGGATCCGGAAGGCAGAGGCAGAGGATGCGCCCTTCAAGCCTTTCCGCGGTTTCCATTTCGGACTGCCGCCCCGCGGGGCTTTGGGCTTTACGAAAGAGCTGCTGCGCACGATGCTCCTGCCGCTGCATTTCAGTCAGCTGATCGTGGAATTTGCCGGAGGGATGCGGTTTGACAGCCATCCCGAGATCGCCGATGCCTGGATCGAAGGCAACATTGCGGCGGAAAAAGGCCTGCAGCCGCCCTTCCCGCACGGAAACATGGTCGCCGGAGGCCGTGTGCTGGAAAAAGCAGAAGTCGCCGACCTTTTGGAATATGCCCGGGAATACGGCTTTGAGATCGTCCCCGAGGTGCAGACCTGGAGCCATACCGAGTATCTGACTTATGCGCATCCGGAACTTGCGGAACTGCCGCATGACGAGAACGGGCAGCCGATCCCGGATACGGTGAACTATTATCCGCTTTGCTTCTGCCCTTCGGACGAGCGCTGCTATCAGATCATATTCGAACTGGCAGAGGAGATCCTGGAATTGGCCCGGCCGGAGAGATATCTCTGCATGGGACACGATGAAATCTGGAGCATGTGTCAGTGTCCGAAATGCAGGGACCGCGACCCGGCGGAGATATTTGAAACGGATGTCAGGAAACTGCATGCCTACGCTGCTTCCAAAGGTCTGAAGTTGATGCTTTGGTCGGACAGTCTGCAGCCGACGGCCAGATATGCGATGCAGCCGGCCGGAGAAAAACTGCCGAAGGATATCCTCTTCGGGGATTTTACCTGGTATTACAACATGGCTGTGGATATTGAGGACAATATCAGCGGTCTCGGTCACCCCATCGTCATGGCAAATCTGTATTCCTCTCATTATCCGCGCTACGAGAGCCGGATACGCAAGCCCTGCTTCCTGGGAGGCTTCCTTTCTACCTGGTGCAATATGGACGAAGCGACGCTCAGTGAATTGGGCAAGCTGTATGATATCTGCTGTACCGCGGAAATGCTTTGGAGCGAAAGCTACCGTCATGAGCAGCGGCGCAGCTATGCGGAGATCCTGCATGAAGAAGTGCTGCCCCGGCTGCGGAGAGATGTCCGCGGAGAGGACCCGGAAGGGGAAAAGACCGTCTGCCTGCCGAGGGGCGTTGCGGCATCGCTGCCGCCTGTGCTCCGGAAGCTTTGCCCGGAAGCCGTAATGGCCGACGGGGCGGAGATCCCCGTGGGGAAAACCGCACGGAAAATGTATTTCCGGCAGACTGTTTTGGTGCGTCGGCCTGTAAACAGCAATCTGGAAAAGGGAAATTCCTGCCGCATCGGGACCTATACGGTCTGCTATGCGGACGGGACGCAGGAGGAAGTGCCCGTGATATACGGGCGGGATGTCCTCAGTCCGGACCATGCTTTCGGAGAGCCGCAGAAATTTGCCTATTACCGTCACCACGGTTATGTCTGCACCTGGTCCTGCCGCAGGTACCTGCAGGGCAAGGATGAACGGGGCTGCGATGTCCTGCTTCTGGCAGCCGAATGGAAGAATCCGCACCCGGAGAAGGTGATCGAACGGATCCTATGCCGGGAAGATCCGGCGGAAAATGCCGGCTGGGTCACTGCCGGAGCCGAAGCGGAGGCCTGACGGGCCGGAAAGCTGCCGGAACGGAAAAACGGTCTGCCGCGAAAAACCGCTGTTCTCAATGGCTTTTCCAATCCGCGCATCCGCTTGTATTGCTTGTATTGCAGGAAGAAATCATATTTTCTTTAATGTTGACAATGATTTCGCAATGATTTATCCTAAAATAGCCGTGCAGTGGCATCAGGCGCTGTATGGAGAACTTAGGCCGCAAATGGTTATATACGGAAGGACGAAGAAGGTTCGGTGGATATGAGCAGTGCCGAATTTGACACTGCAGTATGAAAGACTAACTATTAAATGTCAAGTCCTATTTTGAAATTTATGGGGGCCTGCAGCCCCCCTACCCCCAGCGGCCTCACCGAACAAGTCCGGCGAGGGTAAATGGGAGAAAGAACCTTGAAAATCGCATGACAATAAGAGCATCCGCAAGGGTGCTCACGCAGAAAAGAATGGAAAGCCAATGATTAGGCGGCGTGATAGGGTTCTCCTGTCAGCTGCATACGATAGATG
>JAZLHR010000090.1:0-7489 GCA_045616945.1 Lachnospiraceae bacterium
CGGCAGGGGCTTTTGGACGGTGTCGCCGTGACCGGCGGCGAGCCGCTGCTCTATCCGGAACTCGGAAATCTGCTGGAAGGCATCCGGGAACTGGGCTTCCCCGTCAAGCTCGATACGAACGGGAATCATCCCGACCGGCTGCGCAGGCTGATGGATGCCGGCCTTCTTTCTTACGTCGCCATGGATATCAAAAACTCGCCGGAGCGCTATGCCGAGACGGCCGGTGTCCCGGGGCTGGATCTGGGGCCCGTGCGCGAGAGCGTTTCCCTGCTGAAGGAGGGCCGCGTGGATTATGAATTCCGTACCACGACGGTGCGGCAGTATCATGACGATGCATCCTTCCGCGCGATCGGCCCCTGGCTGCAGGGCGCCCGCCGGTATTTCCTCCAGTGCTTTAAGGACCGTGAGATGGTCGCCGTCCGGGGGCTGGAAGCGCCTGCCGCGGAAGATATCAGGCGCTGGCGCGAGATCGTTCTGCCCTATGTGCCGGATACGTTCCTGCGCGGCACGGATTGAGTTTTTCTCTTCTGAAATATAGGAATTCGGCTGTCGAAACAGGTCCGTCGGAAGCAATTCCGCGGGCTTGTTTCTTTGTCAGGCACAATATCTTGTGCCGCAAAATGTTTTTGCTTCTATATATTGACGAGGCTCCGGAAGTATGTTATATATACCTTGCTGTGCCGTTCGCTGCAGAAAGTCTGCGTACGAAGCGGCCGAAGTAAAGGAGTCGGAATTCATGTATCAGGTAGTAAAAAGAGACGGACAGGTAGCGGAGTTCTCCATCGGAAAAATCAGTGCCGCGATCACAAAGGCTTTTGAAGCTTTAAACAAACAGTACCATCCCAGTGTGATGGATATGCTTGCACTGCGCGTTACGGCGGAGTTTGAAAGCAAGATCAAAAACGATCTGATCTCCGTGGAGGATATTCAGGACTGCGTAGAAAAGGTCCTTTCCGAAGCAGGCTATGCCGATGTGGCAAAGGCTTATATCCTGTACCGCAAGCAGCGTGAAAAGGTGCGTAATGTCGGCAGTGCGCTGCTGAACTACAAGGAATTGGTAAATAACTACCTGAAGATCAATGACTGGCGTGTCAAGGAGAATTCCACCGTCACCTACTCCGTGGGCGGTCTGATCCTTTCCAACTCCGGTGCCATCACGGCAAACTACTGGCTCAGCGAGATCTACGATTCCGAGATCGCCGAAGCCCACCGCAGTGCTGCTATCCATCTTCACGATCTGTCCATGCTGACCGGCTACTGCGCAGGGTGGAGCCTGAAGCAGCTGATTCAGGAAGGCCTCGGCGGCGTTCCCGGCAAGATCACTTCTTCGCCCGCAGGACATCTGAGCACCCTGTGCAATCAGATGGTGAACTTCCTGGGGATCATGCAGAACGAGTGGGCAGGCGCGCAGGCGTTTTCTTCCTTCGATACATATCTGGCACCGTTTGTCAAGGTCGACAATCTGAGCCAGAAGGAAGTCAAGCAGTGTGTTCAGTCCTTTGTTTACGGCGTCAATACCCCTTCCCGCTGGGGCACGCAGGCTCCTTTCTCCAATATCACGCTGGATTGGACGGTTCCGAAGGATCTGGCCAACCTGCCTGCCATCGTAGGCGGCAAGGAGATGGATTTCACCTACGGTGACTGCCAGAAGGAAATGGATATGGTCAACAAGGCCTTCATCGAGATCATGATCGAAGGCGATGCCAACGGCCGCGGTTTCCAGTATCCGATCCCGACCTATTCCATTACCCGCGACTTTGACTGGAGCGAGACCGAAAACAACAAACTGCTCTTTGAAATGACGGCGAAATACGGTACGGCTTATTTCTCCAACTATATCAACTCCGATATGGAGCCCAGCGACGTGCGTTCCATGTGCTGCCGCCTGCGTCTGGACCTGCGTGAACTGCGCAAAAAGTCCGGCGGGTTCTTCGGAAGCGGTGAATCGACCGGCTCTATCGGCGTCGTAACGATCAATCTGCCGCGCATTGCTTACCTTGCCGCGGATGAAAATGACTTCTTTGCCCGTCTGGACAAGCTGATGGATATTTCCGCGCGCAGCCTGAATACCAAGCGCAAGGTCATCACGCAGCTGCTGGATACCGGCCTGTATCCTTACACGAAGCGCTATCTGGGCACCTTCGCGAACCATTTCTCCACCATCGGTCTGATCGGTATGAACGAAGTGGGTCTGAATGCCAAGTGGCTGAAAAAGGATCTGACGCACAGGGAAACGCAGGAATTTGCCAAGCTTGTTCTGAACCATATGCGCGAGCGGCTGTCTGATTATCAGGAAATGTACGGAGATCTGTACAATCTGGAGGCAACGCCTGCGGAATCCACCACTTATCGCTTCGCAAAGCATGATAAGGAGATATATCCCGATATCATTACCGCCAATGATAAGGGCTCGCCGTATTATACGAATTCTTCTCATTTGCCTGTCGGCTATACGGAGGATATTTTCTCCGCACTTGAGATCCAGGACGAACTGCAGACGCTCTATACCTCCGGCACCGTATTCCATGCTTTCCTTGGTGAGAAACTGCCGAGCTGGAAGGCCGCGGCCGCTCTGGTACGGAAGATCGCCGAAAACTTCAAGCTGCCTTACTATACCATGTCGCCGACCTATTCCATCTGCCGCGAACACGGCTATCTGGTCGGTGAGCAGTATACCTGCCCTCACTGCGGCGCTGTAACGGAGGTATACAGCCGTATCACCGGTTATTACCGTCCTATCCAGAACTGGAATGACGGCAAGGCACAGGAGTTCAAAGACCGTAAGCTGTATGATGTGGAACATTCCGTGCTGCGGCACGGGTTAAAGGAGCGGACCGAGGATAAGGCTGCTGAAACGCCGGCTCCTTCCGCCTGCGGCTGTGAGGAAGCTCCGCAGGATGGGGCTGCGCTGACGATGTTTGCCACACGTACCTGCCCGAACTGCAAGCAGGCTGAGGCGCTGCTGCAGGCCGCCGGGATCCCGTATGTCAAGCTGCTGGCTGAGGAAAATGCTGACAAGGTCCGTGAACTGGGGATCCGCCAGGCCCCGAGGCTGATCACCGCCGCCGGTGAAAAGCTGGTCGGTCTCGGCGCAGTCAAAAAGTTTATTGAGGAAAGATGACCGGATACCGCTCTGCGGGGTTCGGATGCATCCGTTCTGTGAGAGGGAAGGACTGTATGTCCTTCTCTCTTTGCATAAGGGCAGGGGAAGCCGGCGTATCGGCTTTCAGGATAAAGACTCAGCGAAGAATCGGGCCGAAAGATAAGATTTATCTTGACACCGCAGATCGATAGACACAAAATAGGTGCAGGAGGATTTTCAGATGAAAAAAATCACTTCCCTGATCCTTGCCGCTGCTGTGCTGCTTGGGCTTACTGCCTGCGCCGGAAATATCGGACAGCAGGAGACCGGTGCGGAATCTTCCTCAAATCCGGCCGAAGAGCAGAAGAAGTATATCAGTGAGCTGAGCATCGCGCTGGAACAGCCGGTCATCATGTTCAGCCCGCTCGAAAAGTCAGACGGCAACCATGATAAACTATATTGCATGACTTACAACCAGCTCCTTTCCTGGAACTGGGAGAAAATGGAACTGGAGCCGGAGCTGGCGACTTCCGTGACTATGCTCGATGCGCACACCGTCCATATTTGTCTGCGGGATGATGTGACTTTTTCCAACGGAGAAAAAATGACGGCTGACGACGTGATTTATTCTTTTACAGAGCTTATGGATGCGGCACGTGAACTGAATTCGTCAGTCGGTTCCATTGCGGCGGACCTGATCAAATCTGCCGAAAAACTGGGTGATTATGAACTGATTTTCCATTTAAAAAAAGACAATGTGGATTTCATGTACTATCTCTATCTGCAGTCTCATTCGATTTTCTGCAAAAAAGCATGCCTGGAAAATCTGAAGACCGGTATGCAGATCGGTACAGGCGGCTGGATCATGGAACAGATGATCGTTGGAGAAACCTGTTCATTCCGGAAATATGCTGACAGCTGGGTATGGAAGATAGAGGGCGATACGCCGACCGAAAAAGTCAGCTTTTACTATTATCCTGAGGCATCCACACGGGCTGCCGCGCTGGAATCCGGCGAAGTCGTGTCCGCAAAGCTCGGCGAAGAAAGCCTGCTCGGTATAGATACGTCCAATCTGATCACGAAAAATTATGCGGCTCAGACACTCAGTTATGCCCTTTTCAATTACAAATACGGTGTATTTGCAGGAAACGACGAAAAAACAAAGAACCTGCGCAGGGCGGTGGTTTATGCGATCGATATGAACGAGCTGAATGAGATACAGGCGTTCAGCAGGAATGTGCAGGCTAAATCCATGTGGGGCAGCGCTCAGTTCGGCCTGTGGGAAGAATTCGACCACCCCTTCGGGCAGGATCTGGAATATGCGCGGGAATGCCTGAGCAAGTCCAGCTATCCTTACGGCGGATTTACGATAAAGCTTGTGGTCCCGAATCAGGCGGATTCGGCCTGGGGCAAGAGCGCCGTGGTCATTCAGTCGGTGCTGAAAAAAGAACTGAATATCAATGTGGAGATCGAAAATACGGATACTACCGGCGTTTTCGTCCGGGTCAAGGCGATGCAGGAAGGAACTCCCAACGAGAAGGACAAGTTCGATATGCTGATCTACAACATTTCCCTGAGGCCGGACGGAGGCCGATTCAGTTTTATCCCGAATTTCGCAAGCAGCACCAACCGGGCCATGTACGATAATGCGGAACAGGTGGAGCTGTTCAGGGAGGCCTTGACGGTCTCGGATGTTTCTGCCCGCAGGGAGATCTATAAAAAGATCCAGCTGGTCTGGCACGACGAGTGTGTTTATTGGCCGTGGTTTTACGAGGCTTCTTCCGAGACCTATTGGAAGGGCGTCAGCGGTATCAAGATCAATCTGGATACCAAGACCGACTATCATGCGATCCGAATGGAGATAACCAAATAAGTATGCAGCTGCTTCGATCTCAGAATATCATAATGAAATACGGACTTCTGGCGAACGCCGGTGAGGAACTGCGGAAACTGCATGTTCCCTGCAGGGCAGCCGTGATATCCGATTCCAATGTGGGACCTTTATACGGGGATGCTTTGGCCGAGTCTCTCCGGCAGGCAGGCTTTTTGCCCTTACGCTTTGATATCCCTGCGGGGGAGGAATATAAAAATCTGACGACCTATGCCTCCGTGCTGGACTTTATGGCACGGTCCGGGCTGACCCGGAGCGATATCGTGATCGCCCTCGGCGGCGGTGTGACAGGCGACCTGGCCGGCTTTGCCGCAGCGACATATCAGCGCGGTATCCCCGTGGTACAGATGCCTTCCAGCCTGCTTGCCATGACGGATTCCTCTATGGGAGGGAAGACCGGTGCGGATCTTCCTTCCGGTAAGAATCAGGTCGGCGCCTTTCATATGCCTTTGGCGGTACTGACAGACCCTGCCCTGCTGTCGACTTTGCCCGCAAATCAGCTGCGGGCCGGTATGGGAGAAGTCATCAAATACGGGATGATCGGAGCACCCGAATTGCTGGAGCTTCCGGCTGAGATATCGCCGCAGCAGACGCAGCAGCTGATTCGCCGCTGCGCCGAGATCAAATGTTCCCTGACCGCGCAGGACCCGGAAGACCGCGGTGTGCGGCAGACACTGAATTTCGGGCATACGTTCGGCCATGCGATCGAGTTCCTGAGCGGTTATTCCCTCCTTCACGGAGAAGCAGTCGCCGCGGGTATGGGCATGATCACGCGCGCTGCCGTGAAGCTGGGCTATGCGGATGCATCGGTCCTGAAGACGCTGCAGGAGGCACTGCAGCGCAGAGGCCTGCCCGATAAAGCGGATTATCCGCCGGAAGCGATCCTGGCGGCCGCTGCTGCAGATAAGAAGCGCTCCGGGGCCATGCAGACCCTGGTGATGCCCCGGGAAGTCGGCTGTACGGAGCTCATTTCCGTTTCAAGAGAACGTTTTTCAGAAATCGTATATGCTGCGGCGGGGGATGAGATATGAGCCTTATGCTTCCCGGAACACGCCTTTCCGGCAGTGTCTCCGTTCCGGCTTCCAAATCCTGGCTGCATCGGTACCTGCTGCTCGCGGCAATGGGTACCCGTGAAACCGCCTTTGCCGCAGAAGAGATCTCTGCGGATGTACAGGCTTCTCTGGACTGTCTGCAGGTGCTGGGAGCGGAGGTGCGGTATCTTCCCGGTGAGGTGCGTGTAAGGCCCATGCCGCGGTATATCCCTCCCGTGCCGGAATATTATCCGCACAGGACCGTTTCGCGTTATACGCTCCCCGTGGGCGAGAGCGGGACCACGCTCCGCTTTATGCTTCCGTTTTCCGGACTGGTTGATACGGTCACGGCGGAATTTGAATATCAAACCGAAGGCAGGCTGGCGGATCGCCCGCTGGAGCCTTTGATGGATGTCCTGCGTTCCGGCAGCGGATATATGTTCCGCAGCGAAGGCGGACGGCTGATCTCCCTGGGAAGTCTTCATGCGGGAGTTTACCGTGTCCCGGCGGGGATATCATCCCAATTTGTTTCCGGGATGCTGCTGGCCCTGCCCTTCGTATCGGAAGGGGAAAGCCTCCTGCTTTTGGACGGAAAAACTGTTTCGACCGAATATATCCGCATGACGGAGGACGCGCTGAAGGCTGCTCACATCCGTTTCAGTGCGATTCGCGGGGGTTACTCTATCCCCGGCGGTCAGAAAGCGATCCTACCGCCCAAAATGATCCCGGAGGGGGATGCTTCCGCTGCGGTGCCGTTTGCCGTGATGGGGGCATTTTCCGAAAAGGGCATTACCGTCAGGGGCGTCCGTCCGGATTCTGCGCAGCCTGACAGCCGGATATTTCGGCTTCTGGAGAAAGCGGGAGCAGAGGTGCTGCAGGCACAGGACGGTTATACCGTAAGGAAAGGAAAGGCATGCAGGGGACAGCTGCGGAAGCTTGTGCTTGACGCGGCGGAGATGCCGGACGCGGCTCCCTGCGGAGCTGTGCTGGCGATGGGCGGCTTGTGCAGGCTGATGATCCTGCATCCTGAGCGCCTGCGTGTCAAGGAATCCGACCGGGCGGAAGGCATACGGAAACTGGCGGAAGCAGTCGGTGCGCGGTGCGTCTGTTCGGAAGATGTTTTGACTGTCGAGGCGGGAAGCACGGATGTGCAGGCTGCCCCGGCCTTTGCGGATGTACAGTCCGATCACCGTCTGGCTATGGCTGCGGCCGCGGCTGCTGTATGCTGCGGAAAGAGCCTGCGGATCGAGAAAGAAGACTGCGTGGGGAAATCCTTCCCGGGTTTCTGGAAAGAATATTTTTCTTTGGAAAGTGAGAATGGAAATGTCCGTCTGGAACGGTGAGATATTGAAAATGGAGATCGGCGGGACCTCCCACGGACCCGCTGTGACCCTGCGCCTGGAAGGACTTCCGTGCGGCGAAAGTGCGGACGCAGCCGCTGTTTCGGCATTTACGGCACGTCGGAGTCCGGGCGGTTCCGCATTG
>JAZLHR010000091.1:0-6757 GCA_045616945.1 Lachnospiraceae bacterium
GGTTTATTTCACATGCAAAAAATCCTTTGATTTTCCCGATTTTCTCCTGTTTTTTCTCCTTTTCCCACACTAAATTCATCGATTTCCCATACTAAATCCAAGCGTTTATCTACTGTGGGATTTACTTTGGGAATTTACGAAACGGCTTCTGTCTGCTGTGGGATTGTCTTTGGGAATTTACGAAAACGGCTTCTGCGTGCAAGCACCGTGAACCGGATTGCAAATTGACTTTTTACCTCTGCCATCCTATAATGGCCGGAGGAAAACAGGAGGTGCTTTATGGAAATCAATCCGTTCCGCTTTACGGGACGTCCCGATGAGAAACGCACACCCGAGGAAGAAGCGATCTATGACCGTCTGGACGCGCTGCAGATCCCTTTCGAGCGGGTAGATCACAGTCCGGCCGATACGATGGAGGACTGCCTGCAGATCGAATCCGTGCTCGGCGGAAAGATATGCAAGAATCTCTTTCTCTGCAACCGGCAGCAGACGGAGTTCTATTTATTGATGATGCAGGGCGAAAAGCCCTTTAAGACCAAATATCTTTCGTCTCAGATCGGCTGCACGCGGCTGTCCTTTGCCGGCCCGGAGCATCTCGCCCGGCTGCTGCATACCGTGCAGGGCTCTGTTTCCGCTCTGGAGCTGCTCTTTGATACGGATACCGAAGTCCGTCTGCTGATCGACAAGCCGCTCATGGAGGATACCTATATCAGCGGCCATCCCGGTCATTCCACATCTACCGTGCGTCTGCGCCGAGACGATATGCTGGCCTATATCCGCAGTACCGGCCACGAGCCGACCGTCATCGACCTGCCGGATGAGCCGCTGCCTTCCGATAAATGAAATATGAGGTGATAATATGCTGAAAACCGCCGTCATCGGCTTAGGTGTCATCGGACACGTACATATGCAGGTCCTCCGGAACATGGGACATCTCCCCGCTGCCGTCTGCGACAATCAGCCGGAGCGCCTGAAGGAATTTTCCGACATTCCGGGCTATACGGATTACAAACAGATGCTGGATGAAGTGCAGCCCGATCTCATCCATATCTGCACGCCCCACTACCTTCATACGGAAATGATACTGGAGGGACTGCGCCGCAATATCCATGTTCTGTGCGAAAAGCCCCTCTGCATCCGCACGGAGGACGTTCCTCTCATTCTTGCGGCCGAAAAAGAGTCGCGCGGGCAGCTCGGCATCTGCTTTCAAAACCGCTACAAAGCCTGCAACCGTTATGTAAAGGAATATCTGGAAGGAAAAACCGTTCAATCCGGCTGCGGAAGCGTCATCTGGAAGCGCGGCAGGGATTACTATGCCGCGGATGCATGGCGCGGGAAATGGGCCACCGAGGGCGGCGGCGTCCTGATCAATCAGGCGCTGCATACTCTGGACCTGATGATCTGGTACCTCGGAATGCCCGCGGAGATCACCGCTATGACAGGGAATCTGACCCTGCGGGATGAGATCGAAGTCGAAGACAGTGCTCTTCTGCTCTGCCGGGAAGCCGACGGACGCGGCTTTACCTTTACAGCCACCAACGGCAGCACGCAGGGATACCCCGTAGAGATCACGCTGAAGGCCGACGGACACATCATACAGATCTTCAAAGACAAGGTTCTGATCGACGGCGAGCTGAAGGATTTCCGTGCCGGCGGAGCAGCCCTCGGCAAAGAAGATTACGGCAACGGCCACGATCCCCTCATCCGCGATTTCTATGACTGCTGCGAAACGGGACGGCGCTTCCCCATCGGAGCCGCAGAAGCCCAGAAGGCCGCACTCACCGTACTCGGTGCCTACCGCAGCCAGGGCAGACCGGAACCGCTGCAGATTTTCGAATAAGCACGTTTTATCCTATAAGCACTCGCTCATCAGCGATACAGCACAAAAAAGGACGCCTCCTGCCGGGGACGTCCTTTATTTTGCGGGAACAAGGCCTTATTTCTTCAGAGAAATGGCCTTCTTGGCCTTCTCTGCCAATACAGCCGCGGTCAGACCGTAGGCTTCCAGTACCAACGGAGCCTTGCCGCTGCGGCCGAACTCATCGTTCACACCGTGCTTCACAACGGGCACCGGGCAATTTTCAGCCAGGAATTCGGACACAGCCGCGCCCAGACCGCCGATGATATTATGCTCTTCGGAGGTAACGATCGCGCCGGTCTCCTTGGCAGCCTTCAGAACGATCTCCTCATCCAGAGGCTTGATGGTATGCATATCGATCACGCGGGCATCGATGCCTTCTGCGGCCAGAAGCTTTGCGGCTTCCAGAGCGATCTGGACCATCATGCCGTTGGCGATGATCGTCACATCCCTGCCGTCCTTCAGCAGAGCGCCCTTGCCCAGCTCGAACTGATAGCCGGGGATGTCGCAGGTCACATTTTCCACTGCCAGGCGGCCGAGACGCATGTACGCAGGGCCTTCGTAGTTGACGAGAGCCTCGGTAGCGAGCTTCATCTCATTGGCATCGCAGGGGCAGAGAACGGTCATGCCGGGAATAACGCGCATCAGAGCAAAGTCTTCGATGCACTGGTGGGTGGCGCCGTCTTCACCGACGGACAGACCGCCGTGAGAACCGACGACCTTTACATTCAGGCCGGGATAGCAAATGGAATTGCGGACCTGTTCCCAGCTGCGGCCGGAAGCAAACATGGCAAAGGTGGAAGTAAAAGGCTTGAAACCGCAGGTAGACATACCGGCGGCAACACCCTGCATATCCGCCTCGGCAATACCCATATCGAAAAAGCGCTCGGGGTGCTTGTCCTTGAAGAACTTGGACATGGTAGCGCCGGCAAGGTCAGCGTCAAAGCAGACGATTTCCGGATATTTATCGGCGAGAGCAGCTAAGGCCTCTCCGTAAGCATTCCTGGTTGCAATCTTCTCTCCCATGGTTCAGGCCTCCTTCTCAGCTTCCAAAGCGGCAATGGCAGCATCCGCTTCCTGCATGGCAATGGCATATTCGGCATCGTTCGGAGCTTTGCCGTGCCAGCCGACATTGTTCTCCATATAGGAAACGCCCTTGCCCTTGACAGTCTTGGCAAGGATCACGGTAGGCTGTCCCTTTACAGCCTTGGCTTCCGCAAAGGCAGCGCGGATGGCATCGAAATCATGCCCGTCGATCTTGATGACATGCGCACCGAAGGACTCGAACTTCTTATCAAGCGGTTCCATCGGCATAACATCGGCCGTCTTGCCGTCGATCTGGAGACCGTTGACATCCACTACAGCGCAGAAATTGTCAAGCTTATACTTGGCAGCGGCAGCCATGGCTTCCCATACCTGACCTTCTTCGATCTCACCGTCGCCCAGGACCGCATAGGTACGGTAGCTCTGTCCTTTGATCTTCGCAGCCAGAGCCATACCGACAGCTACGGAAATACCCTGTCCCAAAGAACCGGTGGACATATCCACGCCGTTCACATATTTCATTTCCACGTGGCCGGACATATGACCGTCTACACGGCGGAACATCTGCAGATCCTCAACCGGGAAAAATCCACGGAGAGCAAGCACGGCGTACAGGGTCGGGGAGCAATGACCCTTGGACATAACAAAACGATCGCGGTCCGGATTCTTTGCGTCGGCCGGATTCACATTCATCTCTTCGTTGTACAGGAACGTAACGATATCCGCACAGGAGAGGGATCCGCCCGGATGACCGGACTGAGCACGATAAACCATAGAAACGGCCTCTTTTCTGGCCTTGGCTGCCAGAAGTGAGAGCTGGCGATTGTTCATATCTCTTCCTCCTACCCGCTTTCACCTGCGTGAAAACGTGAAAAATGATGCTGATGCACCCGTCATCTTACTCTATTCCCGAAAGATAGTCAATGCAAAATCCGTTTTTTCGCAAAAACCGTGAGATCCCCGCACGAAAAAACAGCGCCCCGGTGGCGAGACCGCCGGAGCGCTGCGAATACTTCAAAAAACATTACAGGACCTTGGAAAGGAAATCCACGGTACGGGCATTTTTCGGATGATTGAAGAATTCATCCGGCGTGCCCTGCTCGGAAATGATACCGTCGGAAATGAAGAATACCCGGTCCGCGATTTCTCTGGCGAAGCCCATCTCATGGGTAACGATGATCATCGTCATCCCCTCGTCGCCGACCTGACGGATCAGATCCAATACCTCACCGACCATTTCGGGGTCCAGTGCGGAAGTAGGCTCGTCGAAGAGCATGACCTTCGGGTTCATCGCCAAAGCGCGGATGATGGCGATACGCTGCTTCTGACCGCCGGAAAGCGTGGAAGGATAAGCATCTGCTTTATCTTCAAGACCGATACGCTTCAGAAGCCGCATCGCGTTCTCGCGTGCCGCGAGCCGGATAGACTCCTTGGTTTCATTGATCTCGACATCTTTTCCGAAGAATTTCTTCAGCTTTTTGGCGCGAAGGCGCTTGGTCTGCAGATGTACCGGGGCCAGCATGATATTTTCCAATACCGTCTTGTTATTGAACAGGTTGAAGGATTGGAACACCATTCCGATGTGCTCACGGTGAACATTGATATCAACCCGCATATCCGCAATATCGACGCCTTCGAAATAGATGCAGCCGCCGGTCGGATCCTCCAGGCAGTTCAGACAGCGCAGGAAAGTAGACTTGCCGCCGCCGGACGGGCCGATCACGGCGATCTTTTCTCCCTCATAGACCTTTTCGGAAATGCCGCGGAGGACCTTGTTCGATCCGAAGCTTTTCTCCAGGCCCTGGATATCCAGAATGACTTTTCTCTCTTTAGGCATGGACTCGGTCACTGCGTCTGAGCCTCCTTTCCATAATCCTTACGCCGGTGGAAATGATCAGCACCAGGACCACATAGATCAGGGCCATGATCAGATACGGCACCATATATTCGTAGTTGCCGGTACCGATATAACGGAAAGCCACGCAAAGGTCCGTCGCTCCCACGAAGCCCACGATAGAGGTTTCCTTGACCAGCGTGATGAACTCATTTCCCAGCGTAGGCAGGATGTTTTTGATTGCCTGCGGGATGACGACCTTCATCATCGTCGTCGAAAAGCTGAGGCCGACAGCCCGTCCGGCTTCCATCTGGCCGATATCTACGGAATTGATGCCGCCGCGCATGATCTCGGACACATAAGCGCCGCTGTTGAGGCCGAAAATGATCACGCAGACATCCAGTGCGGGAATGGAGATCCCCAGCGCGGGAAACAGGACATAATAGCCGAGCAGCAGCTGGACCACCATAGGCGTACCGCGGAAGAAGGCAACGTACACATCGCAGATCTTCTGAAATACACGCGTTACTTTTTTATAAGGCGGGATCACCTTGACCGCCGCGATAAGGGTGCCGATCACAATACCGATGGCAAGCCCGAGAACCGCAATGATCAGCGTATTCTTGAGACCGCGCAGTACTTCGTGATAACCGCCGTACGTAACAAAACTGTCGTAAAATAGTTTCCACCTTACGCCAAAACCACTCATAAAGTCAAATACCTTTCCACCAAAGATACCCGTGCAGCCCCTGAGACAAAGGAACTGCGCGGGTAAATGTGCTCCGGAGCATCGGCCTCCGGACTGTCGTCATTCTTCCGCAGTGCGGAAAAATCACCTGTTCGTCAATTATTTGTTCTGCTCATTGACGCTGGCGACAACGTTCTTGGCAGGTGCGATATCCACGATCACATAGTCAAGGTTGCCGTTCAGCAGAGCCTGTGCAGCAAGGGCAGCGGAATCGTAAGGCTGGCAGGTAACTTTGAAGCCGTCAAATTTCCAATCCGCATCACCCTTGACGTAGAAATTGCCGGTAGTAGCGGACTGAACACCGATCTTCTTGGAAGAATCAAAGCCGTTCAGGATCTTCTCGCAGTCTTCTGCGGTCTTGCAGGCATCGAAGGTCGTATCGCTGCTCTTGGCGATGATGACCTGAGAAGCGTTGTAGTAGGATTCGGAGAAATCCAGAGTTTCCTTACGCTTGTCGTTCACGGTAAGACCGGAAGCAGCGATGTCAGCCTGGCCGCCGGAAACGGAAGTACAGACGGACTCAAATTCCATGTTGGAAACATAGAGCTCCCTGCCGAGATATTCGGCAAACAGGCCCATAATCTCCATATCTACGCCGTAATACTTATCGCCCTTCATATACTCAAAGGGAGCGAAAGCAGCGTTGGTAGCAACTACCAGCTGATTCTTGGAAGGATCCTGTGCGGCCGCGGAAGAAACTCCCTTGGGAGTGCCGCTGCCGAAATACTCATTGATGATCTCATCGAACTTGCCGTTGGACTTGATTTCCTTCAGGAAAGCGTTCACGGAATTCAGCAGCTCCGTATTGCCCTTCTTGACCGCATAAGCATATTCTTCGACAGTAAGCGGGATGTCGATTACTTTCAGGGACTTATCGGCCTTGCTGCCGCAGGCAGCGAGACTCAAAACCATGGCAAGGGTTAAAACTGCAGCTAAAAACTTCTTCATTGATCTATGCTCCTTAGCATTTCTTTTTGTGTTCTCCCGAACACACGGCAGTTATAGCACGCCTGTATTAATTAGTCAACACTTATTTCGCCGTTTTTGCAAAATATTGCATATTTCTTCACACATCTGCCGTAATACTAATTATTTTTGCAGAAACATGCATATATATTTTATTATGTATTGAATATTCCGGGGCTTATGCTGTATAAATTCTCAAATCCCGAAGAATATGCATATTTTCAGCGGTCCTCCGCACGCATTTTCCCGTGTTTTCGGTTTTCGGCACGTAAATTCCCAAAGTAAATCCCACAGTAGATAAACGCTT
>JAZLHR010000092.1:0-11465 GCA_045616945.1 Lachnospiraceae bacterium
CTGTTTTTATGAGCAGGTCGACTGGGCTTAGGTGAGTTTTTTGCGCCTTGCCCGAAATGAGTAAAAAACATGCGAATCATTTCTCATCTAAGGCTTGACATATCACCGCTGGGCTTTTTCACGGAACAGATCCCGCCCCCGCGCACTGCCGGGGCCGTTATTCGTTTTATAAAACAGCTGAAAATGCTTGTCAAGCAAGTCGGCGGAACAATTTTTCTCCGTCCGATGTAAAGCCGGATTGGCAATTCCCATCCGGGTGCGCCCACGCCTTCCTCTGTCCGCGCGGGGATTGAAAAACACTCTCCCGCCGAGTATAATGAAGGTTTGAAAAGGAGGTTTCCGCTATGGCCGAATTCAAACTTCATTCCGAATATGCCCCGACCGGCGATCAGCCGGAAGCCATACGCGCCCTCACAGAGGGCTTTCGGGCCGGCAACCGCTTTCAGACGCTGCTCGGTGTCACCGGCTCCGGCAAAACCTTCACGATGGCCAATGTCATCCGCAATCTGGGCAAGCCGACCCTGGTGCTTGCGCACAACAAGACCCTCGCTGCCCAGCTTTACAGCGAATTCAAGGAATTTTTCCCCGAAAATGCCGTAGAGTACTTTGTGTCCTACTACGACTACTATCAGCCGGAAGCCTACGTTCCCTCCTCCGATACCTACATTGCCAAAGATTCCGCCATGAACGACGAGATCGACCGTCTGCGGCACTCCGCCACGGCGGCTCTTTCCGAGCGCGACGATGTGATCATCGTGGCCTCCGTTTCCTGCATTTACGGACTCGGCAGTCCCATCGACTACAAAAAAATGGTGCTTTCCGTGCGCCCCGGGATGATCAAGGACCGGGACGAGGTCATCGAACGTCTGGTGGATATGCAGTACACCCGCAACGATATGGACCTGAAGCGCGGCGGCTTCCGGGTGCGCGGAGACAGTATCGATATCATCCCGGCATATGCGGATCAGTACGCCATCCGTATCGAATTCTTCGGGGATGAGATCGACCGCATATTGGAGATTGAAGCCGTCACCGGCAATGTGAAGCAGTCGCTCCTGCACGCAGCCGTTTTCCCCGCTTCCCACTATGTCGTGGACAAAGAAGGCATGGATCGGGCCACGGCGGCGATCATGGAAGAAATGCAGGAGCAGACCGCGTTTTTTCAAAAAGAAGGCAAGCTGATCGAAGCCCAGCGGATTGCCGAGCGGACCCGCTACGACGTGGAGATGATGAAAGAGACAGGCTTCTGTTCCGGCATAGAAAACTATTCGCGGCATCTGATCGGTTCCGAACCCGGCGCCGCCCCCTGCACGCTTTTGGACTATTTCCCGAAGGATTTCGTGCTGATGATAGATGAATCGCACATGACCGTTCCTCAGGTCCGCGCCATGTACAACGGCGACCGCAGCCGCAAAAACACACTCGTGGATTACGGCTTCCGCCTGCCCTCCGCACTGGATAACCGCCCTCTGACTTTTCCCGAATTCGAAAGCAAGCTGAATCAGGTGCTGTTCGTATCCGCCACGCCGGCCGACTACGAAGCCTCCTGCGAGCAGCTGCGGGCCGAACAGGTCATCCGCCCCACCGGTCTGCTGGACCCGGAGGTGGAGGTGCTGCCGGCGGCGGGACAGGTAGACGACCTCATCGGCCGCTGCCGCGAGGAGACCGACAAAGGAAACAAGGTCCTCATCACCACCCTGACCAAACACATGGCCGAAGAGCTGACCGACTATATGCACGAGGTCGGCCTCCGGGTAAAATATCTGCACTCCGATATTGATACCATGGAGCGCAGCAAGATCATCCGTGACATGCGCCTCGGGGTTTTCGATATCCTCGTCGGCATCAATCTGCTGCGGGAAGGGCTGGATATCCCGGAGATCACCCTGGTGGCGATCCTTGATGCGGATAAAGAAGGCTTTCTGCGTTCGGAGACCTCTCTCATCCAGACGATGGGCCGCGCGGCCCGCAATGCGGACGGCCATGTCGTGATGTACGCGGCTTCCGTAACCTCTGCGATGGAAGGTGCGCTGAAGGAGACCCGGCGGCGCCGCAGTATCCAGGCCGCCTATAACGAAGCCCACGGCATCACCCCCGCTACGGTCAAAAAAGCCGTGCGGGACCTGATCAGCATTTCCCGGGCGGCAGAGACGCCGGCCTCCGAAAAGCTGGAAAAAGATCCGGAGTCCATGAGCCAGAAGGAGCTGCGCAGGATGATCACCGCGACCGAAAAGCAGATGCACAAGGCAGCCGCCGAGCTGGATTTCGAGGAAGCAGCCCTGCTTCGCGACCGTATGCTGGAGCTGAGGAGGTATCTGAAATGACGAAACACATTCGGAAGAACCTGTGCCTTCTTCTGATATGCGGATCGGTCCTTTGTGCCTGCAGCCGTTTTTCCCCGGAAATGCCGACTGCGGTCATCGTCACTCCGCCGGAGACAGAAGCCCCGGGCAGCACGGAAATGCCGGAAAGCAGCTCTTCCGCACCTCAAGAGACCCTTCCCGCAGAAGAAAGCACCGAAGCTTTCATCATAGACCCTCTGCCGACGGAACCGGAAACGGAGCCGGAAGTGCCTCTGCCCTCCGGCACCGTCCTGTTTGATATGAGCAGCGGGCTCTACCGGGAAAGCATCACAGTAAGTCTGTCGCTGGCGGATGCCTCCCTGTACCCGGAAGCGGAGATCCGCTATACACTGAACGGAAATGAGCCGCGTGAAAGCGACAGCTTATATACCGGGCCGCTGACCCTGGAGATCGGAGAAGATGTCTCCGTCTTTGCCCTGCGCGCGGCGGCCTTCGGCTGCGGGGAAGGCAAAGTATTTTCTCAAAACTACGTTCTGATGCCGGAGGATTCCCCCCTGAACGGGATGGCAGTCGTCTGCATCGATACGGACAGCGATAACCTTTATCATTCTAAAACAGGGATATTCAAACACTACAACGCGCGCGGCGATAACTGGATCCGTCCGGCCTTCGTCACGATCATCGGCGCAGACGGCACGGTAGAGACCGACGACGGTCTCGGGATTGGCGTCTCGGGCAACACGACCTCTCATCTGGCCGTAAAGGCCCTGAAGCTGGTCGCGGAGGAAGAATACGGGACCGAAAAGGGCCTGTTCTATACCTACCGGAGCGATACGGAGGTATCGGTCCGCTCTCACGTTACCGAGCATTCCACGCTGCTGCTGCGTCAGGGCGGACAGGACATCCGCCAGTCCAATCTCCGTACGGCCGTATCCTGCCGGCTCGGGCGGGAGGCAGGATTCACGGGGATATCCCGGTCGGACCGCGCCGTCCTGTTCCTGAACGGGGAAGTTTACGGACTGTTCGACATTCTGGAACGTCCTACTCCCGGCACCTTCCGGGATATTTACGGGCTGCCCGACAACCAGGTCACCTGCTATAAGGGTTCGGAGATCGACGGTCTGGACAGGATGCACGAAGGCTGCCGGGCTCTGTTCCTGGCGGACCTCAATGATCCGGAAAACCGTGCGGCCCTGGAAAAAGTCGTGGATATTGACAACTATATACAGTTCTATACGGTCAATATGCTGCTCAACAATACGGACTGGCCGCAGAACAATTACTGTATCTGGCGCTATGACGGGGAGCCCGACCCGGACAATCCCTATTCCGACGGACGTCTGCGCTTCTGGAGCTACGATGCCGACCTCTGCTTTGCTTCAAGTTCCATGCCGACCTTTTTCAATCATTCCAGGACCAATGCCTTCCGGTCCATGACGGAAGGTCTCGGCCGCTATGCCGAAAACTGCTTCGTCCATCTGATCAGCTGCCCTTACTACCGCGAAAAGTTCGTCAATTACCTGTCCGAGCTGCTGGAAGGTCCCTTTTCCTACGAAAATATGGATCTGGTATGGAACGAGGCATGGGACGAGATCCGGGACGTGCAGGAATATCTCGCGCCCCGCATCGGCTTCTACCGCGCGCTGGGACTGGATTTCGGCCTCATGACGCAGAAAGCCGAAGAACTTCACAAAAAAATGCTCTCCTACGCCTCCGGCTACCGGGACAATCTCCGGCAGTATCTCGGACTCTCCGAACTGACGGAAGTCACCGTCCGCACCTCCGCGGGCGCCATGGCCGTCTGGTCCTCGCAGGAGCTGTATCAAAGCAGCGCCTATACCTGCCGCTATTACGGCGGAACGGACATCACTTTCCGGGCAGAGCCCTATCCGGGCTTCCGGTTCGTATTCTGGACCGTCAACGATCAGGCATACACGGACCCGGAACTGACGCTCTCCCCGGCGGAGGCTGCCGCGGACGGCAAATTGGATATCCGCCTGTACTGCATTCCCGAGGACGGTCCGCGGCTTATCCTGACGGCAGTCCGTTCCAGCGGAGGAAATGATTTCGTCACGCTCACCAATGTCGGCAGCGCCCCCATGGACACCGCCGGCTATTCGCTCAGCGACCGTCCCGAAAAGCCTTTCAGGCTCTGGCTCCCCTATACCGAGCTGGCCCCGGGAGAAAGTCTTACGCTCCGGGCCGATGCGGAGGACGATTTCCTGCTGGATTTCGGTCTGGCCCGCGGGGAAACGCTGGTCCTGTACCATAACGGCGAAGCTGCGGACTGCGTTCAGCTTCCCCGGCAGGACGCCGCCGAAATGTATTGCCGCCCTGACAACGGTCCCGTCTGGCGCTATCAGCCGCTGCAGCAGCACTGCCGGAGGGAGCTGCCTGCCGGGCCGGCTTCAAAATAAAAAAACGGCTGCCGCGCCGCTTGAGCCCGGCAGCCGTTTTCATATTTCAGCACTTTCCGCCAGAGATCATCATATCTATGATCTCATGGTCTGTCTCCGCCATGCCCTGTCTTGCCAGGCGGCTGACATTTTTCAAAGTATTTTCGATCCCCTTTACCACGATCCCGTCGCCGCCCACGAATTCCTTGCCCTGACGCTGCATATGCATGCCCAGGAGGCCGGCATTGACTGCGGAAACGATCTTGGCCGCGCAGCTGGGCTTCGCGCCGTCGCAGATCATTCCGGAATTGATCGCGACCGCATTGACCACCGTATGGGCGATCTCATTGGCTTTTCCTCCGTACAGATAGGTGACCCCGGCTCCCGCGCCGCAGCCCGCGCTGGTCGCCCCGCAGTAGGCAGACAGTGTCCCGATTCCTTTTTTCAGATGGATGGTCATCAGATTGCTGACCACGAGCGCCCGGTAAAGCAATTCTTCGGATGCGCCCATCTCCCTGGCATAAACGATCACCGGCAGGGAGGCGGTCAGCCCCTGATTGCCGCTGCCGGAATTGATGATCACAGGCATTTCGCAGCCGCCCATCCGGGCATCGGAGCCGGCTGCGGCTGCTGCCATGGCCTGATTCGCCACTCCGCCGCCATAGGCGTTCAGCATGACGAGGCCGACCGCGGCCCCCCATTTTCCCGTCATTCCCTCTTCGGAGATGGCGCAGTTGAAACGGATCTGGCGGTCCAGAATATCCCGGACATCCTCCAGTTCCACCGTATCGGCAAAAGCCACGATATCCTCCGTGTTCAGGATGTCCTTCGCGGCAGGCGCATCCTGTCCCGGCTCGGAGTACTCCCTGTCCGCAAGCACCTGCCCATCCTTCTCGACCCGGATGACGTTCACATGACTTCCCGCAATCCGGACATAAGACGTGCTTTCCCCGGCAAAAAGCCTCACCTGGATATCAAACACGAAGGAACTCTCCGCCTGAACGACCGTGATGGGGACCGAGGCCAGAAAATCCCCGATCCGGGGATAGTCCTCTTCCTTCACCCGTGAAAGGACCTCCAGCTGCCTGTCGGCATCGCCGCAGACGATCCCCGTTGCCGCTGCCGCGGCTATGCCCCGCAGATTGCCCGTATGCGGGACAACTACGCTCTTCGCGTTCTTGATGATATTGGCACTGACGGTGACCTGTACCTTATCCGGCAGGGTCCCCAGCGTCTGCCGCGCCAGCGCGGCCGCGTACGCCAGGGAAATGGGCTCCGTACAGCCCATTGCCGGTACCAATTCTTCTTTCAGGATCGAAACATAAGCATCATATATCTGCTTTTCCATCTTCTTCCTCCGATATGTTTCCGGATGCTTCACGGTGCGCGGGACGTCTTTTTCCGCGCAGAAAGGATCCGCTTTTTTAAGCCTTTCCCGCAAGCATATCAGAAAAATTGCATTATTTCACCCCGAATTTACATTTTTATTCGGGAAGCACAAAAATCTTTTGACCTTACCCCCGCTATGTGTTATTTTAGAGAGGCAAATTTTACAGCGCCTTTCGGCCGCCGGTACGGTCTCACAGCAGACTGCGCCGGAAACCAACAGGAGGAAAACATCATGAAAACTGCCGAATCTTTCTTTAACTGGGCATTCAAGACCCGCGCCAATACCGTTGCCAAGATCTATAACGGTGAAGATATGACCAAGGAAAAGGTCTTTTTAAGCTTCTGCTCCCATGACCCGGCCTTCATCTCCAACGGCCCTGCCGGTCTGAACGCCAGCATCAAGGGCATCGGCTTCATGCCCAAGTGGGAATATCTGGAAGAGACCCTGGAAGCTTATCAGAAGCATATCGCTTCTTACGATCCCGCCGACAAGGAGTATTCTCACCGCGGTCTGGGACTGCTGCTCAAATACATGTACGGCGAAGAAGCCCAGGACCGCGTGGATTTTTCCTGCGTCGGCAGCCTGGAAATGGCTATGAACCACAGCTGGAATAACTATCAGGTCAATCCCGAAGCGACCCTGCTCTTCTATCAGCCGCCCATGATCTCCTATGAGCTGCGCGGCAAGATGGAGATCATCGACGGGCCGTCTGCCGGTCAGAGAGAGCTGTATCAGCGCTTTATCAATGCCCAGCACGACGTTTACCATGTTCCGAACCTGGAAAAGCCCATCCGTTACCCCGCTTACATCTTCCATATCGAAGAAGCATATGACAACAGTGCTACTCCCGCCGGTTTCGGCACCCAGCTGCAGTTCCCTTATGAGAAATAAACCATGAAACAACTGAAAAAAGTACTGTTGGTCCTGCTGTCGGTCTGCCTGTGTCTCGGGCAGACCGCCTGCGGCGGCAGTCTGAAAGAAAGGGAAGCCGACAGCAGCGACACACTGTATGTGGGTTATGTCGGCACCTCTTTCCCGAGTTCCTATATGCCCTGGCAGAGCCGGGACGGCATCGCCCCCACGCTTTCCAGCATGCTTTACAGCACACTGTTCTCCTACGACGACGAAGCAGAAGTCTATGAGCCGTCGCTGGCGGAAAGCTGGTACTACGTGGACAAAACCGGTCAGCCCATCGTGACGGAGACCGGGGATGTCGATTATGCCCGTCTGGAAGAGATCTACGGAAAGTCCAAGTACATTCCGGTCAAAGTAACGCTGAATAAAAACGCCCGCTGGAGCGACGGAACGCCTGTCACGCCGGACGATATTTATTTCACATTCGACCTTTGCGCCAACAATAAGCTGTCCAATCACGCCGGTTCCCTTGCCTGGGTCACCGGTTCTCTTCGTCATACCTATCAAAGCGGTATCCTGATGGAGCAGGGCATCTTCACGGCCAATCACAATCCGTCCTATTCCAAATATACGTTCACTGAAGAGGAGGCCGCAACGACCTTCTATTTCCATATCGAACGCTCGCTCGGAGCGATCACCACACTGTTCACGACGGTGCTGGTCCTGCCCGAGCATATTTGGGCGCCCATCATTTCCGAAGATAATCCCATCAACAACACGAAGCCGAACGAGGCGCTGCAGTATGCCTATACCCACCCCGTCGGCTGCGGTCCCTATACGCTGAATCTGGAAGATACCAACGCACAGATCATCGTACTCGACCGCCGGGAGGATTATCATCTGAAGGATGCCGGCGATCCCTCTCTGCCCTATTTCAAGCCGGAACACATCCGCTTCATCCTGTATCAGGAACAGAACGTGGCCATTTTTTCAATCCTGAAGGGCTATATTGATGTTCTGGACTGCTCCGTGAATCCGAACTACCGTACTTTGTTCGAATCGGAAGAAGGGATCCAGCTGATCGAGGCCGAAAACACCTACTGTCAGTGTCTGGTGCTGAACGTGAATCCGCAGTCCGGGCAGGGCACGGAACAGAGAGCCCTGTTTTCCGACCCGAATTTCCGGCGCGCCATCGCGCTGGCAGTCAATCAGGAGGAACTGATAGACAAGGTGCAGGGCGGAGCCGCTTCCGTATTCAGTGCCGGTCTTTTCTCCGAAAAGCTCACGAATCTCTACAATCCCGATTCCGATATTTTCCGGAAGGATATCTCTCTCCGGCTGGAGGAAGCCAATGCGCTCCTGGACGCCATCGTCCCCCAAAAGGATGCCGAGGGCTACCGCCTCCTGAACGGAAAGCGCCTTTCCTATGAAATACTCGGCTCTCCGGCGGAGCAGGATCTGGTCAGCTTCCTGGAGGTCGGCTTCCAGCGTATCGGCATAGAAGTCAAATATGCCGCCGAGGGCTCCAGTCCGGAAAAGACTTACCTCTACACCAGCAAATTCGATATGACCTTTCAGGCGGTGACCTTCTCCATCACCACCGCGGATATCATGCTCAAGTCCCACTTCGTCACTCTGGGCAGTTCTTCCAACTATGGCCGCTACGCGGATCCCGCGCTGGAAAAACTGATCAGCAGCATGACCGGCACCATCAACCTGAATTACAAGTATGAGCTCATCAGGGAAATCCAGTCCATGGTCGCCGAAAGCTGCTACAAGATCCCTCTTTACAGTGCCAACATTCTTTCCGTAGCCCGTACGGACCGCTGGACCGGCTGGCAGAAGGTCAGCGGCAGCAATGCCTTCAATACCGAAAGTCTGGTCAGCCTGCAGCGTGTGAAAGGAGGTGCCGAACGATGAAAAAGAGCTATGTCATCAAGCGCATCCTCTATACCGTTCTTCTGTTCTTCATCGTCATGACACTGAATTTCATGATTCCCCGCATCGGCGTGGACGATCCCGCGGAACGCTACTATCCTCCGCAGGGCAATATGAGCGACGATGCCTACGAGGCGGTCAAGGATCTGACGCGGCGTCAGTACGGCTTTGACGTATCCACCTGGCAGCAGTATCTGCGCTACGTGAAGGACCTGTTCCGCGGCGATCTGGGCAATTCCTTCAAATCCGGTTCCCCGAAGGTCATCGACCTGATCATGGAACGTCTTCCCTGGACACTCGTGCTTTCCGTATCCACCCTGCTCATCGGTGTCATTTTCGGCGTGATGTACGGCGCTTTCTGCGCCTGGAAGCGCGGACGCTTCCCCGACCTTCTCCTGATGAACGCCTCGACCGTCACCACGGCCCTCCCCTCCTTCTTCATCGCCCTGCTGCTGGTCCTGCTGCTCGGCTTCAATCTGGAGTGGTTCCCGGCCTACACGGATGCGGATATGGTGGCCAAATTCGACTGGTCCTGGGAGGCCATCGGCAAAGTATTTTACAATGCGGCGCTCCCGATCATCTCCATGTCTCTGGGGAGCATCGTCAGCTACGCGCAGACGACCCGCAACAGCGTGATCGCCGTCGCCAATGAAGACTATGTGGTCACGGCCCGGGCCAAGGGCCTTTCCAATTCCTCGGTCCTGTACAAGCACACGCTGCGCAACGCCATGCTGCCCATCGCCACCAATTTCGGTATGAGCGTGAGCGGTCTGATCGGAGGCTCCGTGGTCATTGAACAGATCTTCAACTGGAACGGAATGGGCACCCTGTTCCTGGAAGCCAACAGCAGCAACGATTATCCCCTCATGATGGGTATCATGCTGTTTCTTTCCACCTTTGCACTGCTTGCCAATCTGGTCACCGACCTGTGCTACTGTCTGCTGGATCCCAGAGCAAGCGTAGGGGAGGGCCGGCGATGAGCAAGACGACTTCCCGAAACGGGCTTCTTTACAGACTGAAAAAGTTTTTTTCCGGCACGCTCAGCTTCCTCGGCAAGATCTGGAAGCATCCCAAGGGCAGGATCGGTCTGATCATCCTTCTGATCCTTGTTTTCTGTGCGGTCTTTGCGCCGCTCATTACGCGCTATGATCCCTACGATGTGACCCAGCGCTGCGAAAAGGGTCTGCGTCCCAGCCTGGAACACCCGCTGGGCACCACGATCTCTACCGGGCAGGATATTTTCAGCATGCTGATCTACGGCACGCGGGTCTCGCTCGCCGTGGGCATCATCACCGGTCTGTGCATTGCCGTCCTGGGCTCCGTCCTGGGCATTCTGGCCGGCTATGCGGGCGGCTGGATCGATAACCTGATCATGCGTATCGTCGACATCATGCTGGTGATCCCGACACTTCCGCTGACCATCGTACTGACCAATCTTTTCGGCAAAAGCTATGTGATGATCGTATTTATCTTCACGATCTTCGGCTGGACCGGCCTCGCACGCGTGATCCGCTCCCAGGTCCTGGTCCTCAAAAACAGCAACTATATCAAAGCCGCCGAGCTGGCAGGCGCCGGCACCTGGCGGATCATGATGAAGCATATCCTCCCCGGTGTTTCTCACCTGGTGATCATGAGCACCTGCATGACCAGTGCGGGCATCATGGTCGCCGAAGCCGGTCTGTCCTTCCTGGGTCTGGGCGATCCCACGGCCATCAGCTGGGGCAAGATGCTGGCGGAGGTCCAGAGCGGCGGCGCCATGCTGTTCGGACACTGGTGGTGGATCGCTGCCCCCGGTGTGGGCATCTTTCTGGCGGTCTTTTCCTTTATGCGCATCGGTATGGCCCTGGAAGAGATCTTCAACCCCAGAATGAGTCAGATCTCCGGCGGATACAAGCTTTTCAAAGCGCTCAATCAAACCTACATCCAAGAGGTCTTCGACTCCATGAACGAGAACAAGCAGGCCGGTTTCGCGGACGGAAAGGAGGCCCCCGTTGGAAAATAACAGCAACGTGCTGGACGTCCGGAATCTGAAGGTCATCTTCCCCACCGGCCGCGGCATCATCCGTGCCGTAGAGGGCATCGACCTGCATATCGGCAGAGGAGAATGCGTAGCGCTGGTCGGTGAATCCGGCTGCGGCAAATCCGTGACCTCCCAGGCGATCATGAAGCTGCTGAATACGCCGCCAGCCATGATGCAGGCGGATTCCCTGAAGATCTGCGGGACCGAAGTGAAGGACTATGACAACAAAGCCATGCAGTCCATCCGCGGCAAAAAAGTCTCCATGATCTTTCAGGATGCGATGGTGGCTCTGAATCCCGTGATGACCGTCGGCAGACAGATCGACGAAGTATTTCTGCAGCACAGCAAAGGAATCAGCAGGGCGGAGGCCCGTGCCCGGTCCATCCATGCGCTGGAGCTGGTAGGCGTGCCGTCTCCGGAGCAGCGCTATAAGGATTTCCCGCATCAGCTTTCCGGCGGTATGCGTCAGCGCGTGCTCATCGCCATGGCCTTTGCCTGCGAACCGGACCTGATCATCGCCGATGAACCCACCACGGCCCTGGACGTGACCATTCAGGCCCAGG
>JAZLHR010000093.1:0-16671 GCA_045616945.1 Lachnospiraceae bacterium
CCCAAAAAAAAAAGCCCACGGGCCCAAAAACCCCCCAGGGCGTGGGGGGAGGGGGGGGGGGGACCGGGAGGCAGGGAGGGGACGCCCTCGCAACTCGGTCCCCTCCCTGGCCTCCCGGAAAAAGAATTATTGCAGAAAAAATAGTGTTTAGCCCCGCCCCGGCAAGGTTGGTGGGGGATAGGGGCAGCCGCCCCTGCCCCGTGCGCCGCAGCAAGGGAGTGCGAACCGCAGCGGTTCCTAAATACTCCTCCCGCTCTCTCCCTCTCCTTCGCTTTCTTTCCCCCATTCTTCCGCCCCTTCCAGCAGTTTGGACGGTGTAGAGCCCAGTGCCTCGGAGATCCGGAAGAGCGTTTCCATCGACATGCCCTTCACGTCCTTCGCATTGTTCGATTCCAGCTGACTGAGGAAAGATGCGCTGCGGTCTATCACTTCGGCGAATTCCTCCTGCGTATAACCCTTCAGCTTTCGGAGCATCTGTACACGCGCCCCCAAGTTTTTGTAAATGATCCTGTTCCGTTCATCCATTTGTGAAGCCTCCTGTCAGGGGACTCTCCCCGTCCCTTCTAAAATGCTAACAAAAGGCTTTTCGGTGCTCCACTCGCTGAAAGTGTGAATTTCATCTCCTGCGGCCTGTTTTTATATGCCCGCAGGAATTTTTGCGCAAAAAAACTGCCGGCGGTTTTCGTATCACCGCCGACAGTTTTTCACGATCCCCGAAACGGTGATCAGCGCAGTTTCCAGAACTTTTCCCCGCAGAAGGAAGAGAGATCCGTGAAATCCAAATGTACCTCTTCCGCCGGCGTTTTTTCCAAGTAGGCCGCCAGATCCGTGAAGAACTGATAGAAAACGGAATGATTGCGCAGATGGGAAGGCCACAGATACTGCTCCTTCACATCCTTCAGTCCGCGCATCAGCTTTTCTCTGGCTGCGGCAGCCTCCTCCGCCAAAGTACGGATCTCTTCCAGATGCGCCGTCTGATTGTCCTGATACAGTTCCTGCATATCCAGCAGTGCCAGGAAATCCTCCGCCATGCACTCGCTGTGAGCTGCCTCCCAGGCATAGCGCAGCGCCAGCTCACGGTCGCAGCTTTCATCTCCGGCGGCTTCCGCGAAAAGGTCCTTGGCCTCGCGGGCCATAGCGGCCGTCCCCGCCAGGCGGATCCGGCTCTCCCAGGGATTCGCAAGCAGCGCGGTCATGGCCTCGCCGGGGAATTTCCGGGGATAGGGCTTGTTCTTCTTCACATAGCTGTAAAAATAATAACTGATGATCTTGATCAAATCACCGCCGCCGAATTCGGTGATGATATTTTTCTTTTTATTGACGGTCCGGTTCGTTCCGGTCACGGCGTCCAGCAGCGTAAAGGCCCGGCGCACCTCCGCGTATTTCCCGGGGAATCTGGCCGACACATACAAGTCGCTTGCCTTCTGCGGCGAACCGGTCTCCGCAAAATTCCACGCATAATTTGCCTGGCACACATGGACCCTGTCAAAGCTCCTGTCCCAGGAAGAATAGCTGAGCATCCCCTCCGCTGCCTCACGGAAGGCGATATCTCCGAGCAGGTAAGCGTTGCGGATGGGATGGAACACGCTGTTCCAGTGGGTATATCCGTTCCAGGGCTTCACCGTGCGGCGCAGGCCCTGCTCCGGCAGCGTGGTTTCATAGGTCAGGCTTTCCTGATAGTCCGCGTAGGACCACCAGTCCACGACTACATTTTCCTTGAGGCCGTTTTGTTCCAGAGCCTCCAGCAGATCGCCGGTGGATTCACCCTCTCCCGCCGCTCCGGAATAATTCGTCAGCATATCCTGATACATGTAAATGTTCTCGATGCCCTTTTCTTTCAGATGCTTCAGCACCCGCACCGCATGATCCAGATACAGCTGCCGGCGGCTCTTGGCGGCGCAGACAGGGCATTTGCACCAGGGACTGCGCACCCGGAAAATATCCTCCGCGTTCTGCGCAAGCCCGTCCCAGACCTCATCCATCCCCACATGGAAGCTGCGGATTCCGTTCGGTGCCAGATACCGGTCGATGATCTCGTCGTAGCAGTCAAACAGCAATTCGTAGGTCCGCGGATTTGCCGTGCAGAAGCCTGTCAGGGAAGGTTCCCCGTTCTCGTCTTTGGCGGAAACTTCGGGATACTGCGCCGGGATCAGCGTATTGTGGCCGTAGGAATTCCACAAAGGGAATATTTCCACATGCTTCGTTTTGCCGTATGCGATCAGCTCGCCGAAAAAGTCCTGCTCGAACATGGGCGGCAGATGTTCCTCGTCCGCATAGCTGCCGGTTTCCGGGTCGAAATAACGGCACACCACCGGCGTTTTCAGCTTCGGATATTTACGGATCGGCACGAACAGATACTCACTGACCCGGCCGTCGTATTGAACATCCCAACAGCCGTACAGAGCGACCGCGAGACGGTTCATCTTCATGGAAGCCATGTGATCGACCAGTTCCTTCCAGTCCTGCAGGGACATATTGTTCGTCCCGAAGCGGCATTCCATAAAATGACCGCGGGTCTTCATATCCGGCCAGTCCAGGATACGGACTGCGTCCGCAAATATCCCTTCCTCGGTCACATCCAGCATCTGACACAGCGTTTCTGCTCCGTAGAACAGGCCGGTCTCGCCGAAGCCTTCTATCAGTATCCCGTCCTGACCGCAGGTGAGACGGTATCCCTGGTCCGCGCAGCCGGCGGCCTCGGCCGGAGCCTGCGCATAGCGAAGCGTCACGGGGACCTCCGTTCCGCAGGGGGCGCCGTCATTTCCGGATTTCAGCAGGGCGGCCAGCGTGTCCGCGATCAGCTGCTCGGAGACCTTGTCCCCGGCCTCGTTGATTATCTTCACAAAACTGCGGCCAGCCGCAGCGAGCTGCAGCGCGTCTTCTTCGAGTTCTTCGTAATATCTGGGAATCGGTATGATCTTTTCCTTCATAATATGCCTCCGTTCCGTTTTGGGACGATCTGTCCCTTTTCGTATCTTATCGCTTTGCAGGCCGGGCGGAAAATGTTTTTCTGCGCACGGGCATTGCAATTCTTTTCACTTCCGCCGGATCAGCGGACCGCTCAGGCCTTTTCTCCCTCGAGAATGAGAGGATACCGCTCACAGACCATTTTCGAATAGGCCCGCGGAGTCATTCCGCAGCGTTTTTTAAAAATATAACTGAAATAGCTCTGCGAACCGAAACCGGATTCCAGAGCGATCTGCGAAAGCGTGGCGGAGCTGACGGAAAGCATTTCCTCCGCATGCCGAATCCGGATGTCCTCCGCGTAGGCGCGCAGCGTCATGCCGGTGCTCTTCAGAAACAGCGAATGCAGATAGCTCGGGCTGAAGCCGACCAGCCTTGCCATGGTCTCCAGGCTGAAATCCCGCGTAATGTCTTCCCGGATATAGGCCTTGATCTGCTCTACGGCCCTGCGGCCCTCTCTTCCGCCTCTTTCGTCCGTGCGGCACGCCTCCTGCTTCAGGTCATAGATCAAATGCAGGACCAGACTGCTCTGCAGCAGAGCGTCTTCTTCCTTCTGCGACTCGTATAAGGCTGCGATCCGCTCAAATTTTTTGTGATATTCCTCCGCGTCCTCGATCGGGACAAACAGCGGCAGAGAGCTGATGGCGCGGGAAAGCGCCGGGTCCTCCGTCTGCAGATGCAGATACCGACAGGAATAGGGCAGACGGCTGAAACGGATCTGCCCCGGCCGGGCACAGATGATGTTGTCCGTCCGCACGGGGTACCTTTTTCCGTCAATGAAGGAGACCCCCTGCTGTTCCAGGGGCAGTTCGATTTCAAATACATCCACCGTTCGCCGCGGCGAGAACTTTTCGTTCTTGTATACCATACATGAGCGGTACACACCGGCAGACATGATATTGGGGCGGTAAAGAAAGTCCATCGTCATCACCGTAAGATTTCTAATAAATTCAATAAAAAATTGATAGAATTGCTTTAAGAATCATAATAGGATAGAAATCGGCCGCTGTCAACTTCCAAAGCCGGAAAGGCGGGAACATCAGGCAGCATTACGTTTTCAGGAAGGAGAGATCATTATGAAAGTAACCGATGTCCGCTGTTTCACCGTCGATTGCTTCCGCACGAATTGGGTCTTCGTCAAGATCTGCACCGACGAGGGTCTGGACGGGGTCGGGGAAGCGACACTGGAATATAAAGAAAAAGCCCTGCTCGGGGCAGTGGAGCATATCAGAGAGTATCTGATCGGAAAAGATCCGCGTACCATAGAAAAGCACTTTCACGATATATACCGGGATGCCTATTGGCGCGGCGGCGCCGTGCTCATGTCCGCGCTTTCAGCCGTAGAGATCGCTTTGTGGGATATTCTGGGCAAATCCCTCGGGGTCCCGGTCTATCAGCTCCTGGGCGGCAAGGTAAATGACCGCGCCCGCATCTATGTCAACGGCTGGTTTTCCGGTGCCAGAGAGCCGGAGGAATTCGCCGCCAAAGCCAGGGAAGCCGTAAGCCGCGGCGTCACTGCCATGAAGTGGGACCCTTTCGGCAAAGCCTACCTGAGCATCTCGAACGCGGAGCTGGATAAGGCCCTGCGCTGCGTGGCTGCCGTGCGGGAAGCCGTCGGGCCCGGTGTCGATCTTCTGATAGAGGGGCACGGACGCTTCGATGTGCCGACCGGCATCCGGATTGCAAAAGAGCTGGAGTCCTTTAAGCCGATGTTTTTTGAAGAGCCAGTGCCGCCCGACAATCCGGAGGCACTGAAGGCAGTCCGCGAGAAATCTCCGGTCGCCATTGCCGCCGGGGAGCGGCTCTATACGCTCCGCAGCTTCCGCGAGCTTTTTGAAATGCGGGCCGCCGACTATATCCAGCCCGATATCTCCCACGCAGGCGGTATCATGGAACTGAAAAAGATCGCTGCCGCGGCAGAAAGCTGCTATATCCCCTTTGCGCCGCACAATCCCTCCGGGCCGGTCGCCAATGCGGCCACCCTGCAGCTGGCTGCCTGCTGCCCGAATTTCCATATTCTGGAGATCATGTACAGCGACGTTATCTGGCGCAAAGAAGTGACCGATGAAAAGCTGCACTATGAAAACGGCTATATCACCATTCCGGACGCTCCCGGCCTCGGCATCGAGCTGAACGAGGAAGCCTGCCTGGCCCACCCGTATACGCCGCATACTCTGCGGCACTATACCGGAGCGCTGACCGACATCCGCCCGGCTGAAACCGCGTTTTATTTTTAAGGAGGCCGCCATGAAAACCGTTCTGATCACAGGTGCCTGCACCAATACCGGTGTGGATATCGCAAAACGCTTCCTGCGTGAGAAATATACCGTGATCTTTACCGGCCGCAGCAAAGACCGCGTGCTGGAATCGCAGAACCGCTACCGGCAGGAGTTCCCGGATGCGGAGGTGCTGGGATTCGTGCTGCCCTCGCTGACCGCCGAAGGTCTGGCGGATGAGCAGGGCGTCCGCAGCCTGTTTGCCCGCCTGGACGCACAGGGGCTGACGGTCGATACGCTGGTGCTGAACGCGGCTGATCAGGGGCTGGGCATGCGCATTTTTGAAAATCCGCTTTCCGATTTTCAAAAAGTGATCCAGACAAATATGGTCTGGGACTACTGCCTGTGCGAAGAAGCCGCCAACCGCATGAAAGAGATCGGCGGCGGGAGCATCGTATTCATCAATTCCAATACCGCCTACCGTGCCATTCCGGACCGCATCGCCTATTCCGCTTCCAAAAGCGGCCAGCTGGGCATGATGCGGGCGCTGGCTCTGGACCTGGGCCGGTACAATGTCCGCGTCAACGCGGTGCTCCCCGGCATGATCCGGACCGACCGATGGGAAAAGAGCCCGGACTGGTACCGGGACGTTCCTTCCCGCTTTACCCCGCTGGGCGATGTTGCTTTCGGCAGCGATATCGCCGACGCGGTCTGGTATTTTGCTTCCGCGGCACGCAACACTACCGGTGCGGAGCTGGTCGTAGACGGCGGCAATACCGTGCAGCTTTACCCGATCATCCCTCAGAGATCCGATTCATAAAGGAGGCCCCCATGATATTCGACATTCGCTCATTCGGCGCCGTCGGTAACGGCAAAACATTTGACACCGAAGCCATTCAGGCCGCGATCGATGCCTGCTCGGCTGCCGGCGGCGGACAGGTGCTGGCAGAAGGCGGCACGTTCCTGACCGCCCCTATCCGTCTGAAAAGCTATGTGGAACTGCATCTGGATAGCAGTGCCGTACTGCTCGGTTCTCCCCGCACGGAGGACTACAAAAGCTGGGAGGATACGGAGACCATCGACGCAGATATGCTCCCCCGCCACTCAGCGGCGAGCCTGATCTTCGCGGAAAACTGCCATCATATTTCACTTACCGGCACAGGGACTATCGATGCCAACGGAACGTATTTCGTCAAGCCGGATAACCCTGCCAATCCGGACATCGGCTGGAAATCTTTCGTGCGTCTGAACATGCAGACGCCGCCCCGCGTGGTATTTTTCGCCTCCTGCCGGAAAGTGCGGATCAGCGACATCACCCTGCAGAACGGCCCTGCGGGCTGGAATTTCTTCATCCATAACTGCGATGACGTATGCATTTCCCGCGTGACGCTGGACAATGACCTCCGCTACCACAATAACGACGGCCTGCATATCAATTCCAGCCGCGATGTGACGGTTTCGGACTGCAATATCACTGCCAGCGACGATGCGATCATCGTACGCGCCAACAACAGCTCTCTCAAAGAAAACAAGGTCTGCGAGCGCATCACCGTCACCAACTGCAATATCATCTCTCACTGCGGCGGCATCCGCCTCGGCTGGATCCGCGACGGGGTGATCCGCAACTGCGTCTTCTCGAACCTGACCATGACCAATCCCCGCACCGGCATCCATGTCACGACCCCGTGGCGCGGACCGGACCGTATCCCGGACGAGGGGCGGGAAAAGCTGCTCATCGAAAATATCATCTTCGACAACATCACCATGGACCGCATCTACGGCAATCCCGTGCGTTTCTACCTGGACGATCACGAGAACACCCGCGCCGATATCGAAGCCATCCGGAATATATGCTTCCGGGCCATCCGTGCCCGCGGGCTGTACTGGCCGTCCATAGAAGGCCGCCCGGGCACACCGATCGAAGGATTGGAATTTTCCGACTGCCGCTTCGAGAAGGAAGAACGCACGCCGGAATACGACCCTTATACGAAATATGTGCCGAAGGAAAAGCCGGAGCAGATCGGCACGGAACTGATGTACTGCGTAAAGGACTGCCGCATGAACAATACGGTCTTTACGGGAAAATAAAGCTCCGGATCACTTCATCCGGCCGGAACGGGCCGATATCGCCGGGCGGTATTCCCACACGGAATAGCGCTGCGGCGCGTAAATGGCCGGGAAAAGGCCCCTTTTATAATACCAGGCGCGGCGGAGCAGCTTCCAGCCGCGCCTTTTTGCGGGATAATCGCCCGCAGGCGCATCCCACCAGGCATAGACCCGCAGCGGATGCGTCATTTCCCCCTCGATCTTCCGGATGAAAGCTTCGAAGGTTTCCGGCAGGAAGGGCCTTCCCAGCAAAAGCACGGTATAAGCGTCCAGATCCAGCGAGAAAGCATCGCCTTCGATGACCCGCAGCCGGGGATACCTTCCCGTCCAGGACTTTGCCTCCGCCGCCACCGCGGGATTCAGTTCCACTCCGTCGATCCGGCATTCCGGATAGTTCTCCGTGAAAAAGGCCAACACCCGCCCCTTCCCGCAGCCCACATCCAGTACGCGGTCTTCCCGGCCGAAGCAGTCCCCGCCGACCACCTCCCGCAGATAATGATAGTGCGTCGATTCACTGTCGCAGGCGCCTTTTTCCTGCCGGAAAGGTGAGGGGACATAGTCCGCCAAAGACATGCCGCAGATGCTCTTATCTTTTCGGATGTCATACCAGGTATACAGCTTGTGAAAAAAGCGGCGGCAGAGCCGCCCGGCTGCGGAATCGTATAATTTCTTCATGTATCGAACGCTTTCCGGACCGGAGCCCATAAAAGATTTGCATAACAAAAGGCCTTCCGTATGCCCTGTGAGCATACAGAAGGCCTGTTTCTTTCCTGTCTCTGTCCGGTATCGTTTTTGTATCATTTTACGGGAGATGGATCTTCCGTGCTGTTTTCCGTCTATTTTAACCGATCCTGCCGCTTTCTCCGTTCGTCCTCATGCGGGGCTGATCTTCCGGATATATAATATCCATGTACAGATTCAGCCAGCATCCGTCCTGCTCCGCATGATAGAGGAACGGAATATCTGCTTCTTCCGTCCGGCGTTCCAGAGCCGTCAGGAAGGCAGCGAACTCTTCATCTGTCATGGCCGGGGCCTCTGCCGAAATGGTTTCCAGGCAGATCAGCAGCCCGCTCTCATACTCAAACCCCAAACGGTAAAGGGACGCATATTCATCCTTTTCGTCCGTTAGAAACACAAATTCCAATTCAGTGCATTCCCCGTCGGCCAGGTACAGAGGATACTTCCATACGGCGGCCGTCAGCGTACCGCTCGTAAGCGGCTCGGTCAGCATTTCCGGCAGCGGGACATCGCTCAGACCGCACAGCTCTTCCATCAGCTGCTGCGCACCGTCTATATACGGTTCCGGGGACACTTCCTGCGGTTCTCCGCCGTATAAATTTATTTTGTACAAAGCATCTCTCAGCCGTTCCCAGGGGATCGCCGGCTTTTCCACGGGCAGGATCCTGCCGTAGGTATAGCTGCTTTCCCGAAGCGTATCCAGTTCCCGGTTCCAAAGCATCTGCGGGATCAGGAACAAGGCAAGAAACAGGGCCGATATCCCGCCTGCAGTCAGCAGATATCTCTTCATGCTTCAGCCTCCTTTTCCAGTTCGAAGGACACTCTTGTGCCTTTCCCCTTTTTGCTTTGGATCTCCAGCTTCGAGCCGTGCAGCTCCGCGATCCTGCAGCAGAGCGTCAAGCCCAGGCCCGCGCCGCCCTGTCTGCGGGAGCGGGATTTATCTTCCCGGAAATACGGCTCCTTGACCCTGTTGATGTTTTCCCGGGATATGCCGATCCCCCGGTCCACCACCGTAAAACGGTATTTCCGGCCCCGGCCGCTGCCGATCAGCGTGACTTCCTCCCCGTTTTCCGTTGCCTTGCAGGCATTGTCGCACAGATTTTTCAGCAGGGTGATCAGCAGGGCCTCGTTCCCCCGGACCGTTCCGGCCGCCGCGTTCATCCGGATTTGCAGACCGTATTTGCTCTCCAGCGGGCTGACTGCCATCCGCAGTTTTTTGCACAGCTCGCGGACGTCCGTCGCTTTCATTTCCGCTTTTTCATGGCCGAGCACGAACAGTTCCAGCATCTGGTGGGAAAGCTTATCCATCCTCTCCGCTTCAAAATGCACCGTTTCCAGCGCTTTCGGGATTTCCGGCCGCTCCAGTTCTCCCCGCAGCATCATGGACGAATATCCCAGGATAGAGGTCATGGGCGTCTTCAGCTCATGCGCGAAATTCTCCATGAAAAGCTGCCTGCGGTCATCGTATGTGCGGACATGCATGAAGTGCAGTGCCGTGCTGAGGCTCAATATCAGGCAAAGCCCCACTGCGCCGCCGTATAAAAGGAAATTCCTGCGGCAGGCCGCTGCCGTGCCGGAAAAATCGCAGCTGAGCGTCACATAATAAGACTGCCCCTTGACTGCGATGCAAACAGACACGATATATTCATCTTTCCCGTCCGCTTTCCGGAAATTTCCCCGGATGCGGTTATCGTAAAGCGTCCCGTCTTCCGGAGCCTCCTGCGAGATCAGAAGGCTGCAGCCCTCTTCCCGCAGGACATCCCGGATATTTTCGGCCATTTCTTCCGTTTTTTCCGGCGTCACCGTCCCGATCAGGCTCTTCGCCTGATTTTTCAGAAGCTCAGCGGCAGCCTTCGCTTTCCCGGCGGCATTTTCGGTAAAGTCCCGGACCTTTTCCCGGTTTTCCGTAAAGACCAGATGCAGCAGGATCCCCAACACAGCCAGGACGAGCACCGGATACAGGATATAAAAGATTTTTTCCGTTTTCTTCATGCTTTTTCGCTGTGAAACAGATAGCCAAGCTTGTAAATGGTCTGAATCTCGTCTGTCAGTTCCAGTTTTTCTTGAGGCGCTGTACATGCAGGTCTATCGTCCTGGTCTCACCCGAATAAGGCTCTTTCCAGACATGCTCGTAGATCTTTTCCCGCGACAGGGCAATATCCCGGTTCGCGGCAAAATACAGGAGCAGATCATATTCCTTGGCGGAAAGGGATACCGCTTTCCCTTCCAGAAAGACCCGATGGGCGGCTGCATCCACATGCACCCTCCCGAAATCGAACATTTCCTTGCGCAGGCCTCTGCGGCGCAGCACCACCTCGATCCTCGCCAGCAGCTCTTCCAGGTCAAAAGGCTTGAGGATATAGTCCTCCGCCCCCAGCTTCAGGCCCCGGATCCTGTCCTTCACGGAGACCCGCGCCGTCACGAAGATCACGGGGATATCATATTGGCGGATATAAGGGATCAGTTCGAAGCCGTCGATGCCCGGCAGCATCACATCCAGCAGTACGAGCTGATACAGATCCCGCTCCACTGCCTCCGCCGCGGCCGTCCCGTCTCCTGCGATCTCACACAAAAAGCCTCTCTTCGAAAGAAACAGCTTGACCATCTCCGCGATATTTTCTTCGTCTTCCACGATCAGTATTTTATCCACGGCAGACCTCCTTTTCCCCTTGTACGCTCCGTTTTATCTCCGCAATTTATCAAAATTGTATCATCGGGGCGGAACGGGGCCTGTTTTCTTCGGCGGGCCGTTTTTCTATTCTTTTTCACCGCTTCCGTAATATTCCGCCAGCATGATCAGAATCCTTCCCATGGCGGAACCGTTCGGCATCCAGGGAGTATAAGTAGGACTTTCCGTATCGATCCTCTCCGTAAAAGCATATTCCCGGGACATCCCGAAGGTCAGCTGCGCGTCGATGATCTCGGCGGCTTTATCGCGCCGCCCGTATTTCATCCAGACTTCGAACCAATAATAATCCGGATAGGAAACATACCAGATCCCCTTTTTGCCGTTTTTATACGGCATATGGCCGTACAGTCCCAGGCCTTCCCGCGTCAGACCGCACTCCAGCATGGACCGGTAAACACGCAGCACATCCTCATATCTGTCAACGGCTCCGCACAGGATAATACTGCCGTGATGATGCTCCGGATACAGTTCCTCCACCAGTTTCCGCTCGTCCCCGATCGGCATCAGCGGGATCCGCAGGGTTTCACTGCCGCTCTGCGCCTCATAATATTTCCGGAAATGGCGCTTCATATCGGCGACGTAGGAGGCATGCTCTTCCTGCACCTCGTCAAGCGCGGGATCCCCGAACCGGGCACAGGCCTCGGCAAAGGCCTTTTCCGCCAGGATATTGGTCGTATCGGTCATGCCCCACACCTGAAAGACCTGGTCCCAGTCACAGCCGCGCAGCGGCGGAAAAAGCCCGCCGGCACAGGTTTCCGAATCGGCAGTCGTATGCCGGATCCTCTTGATATACAGGAAGGCCCTGTAAGCCTTATCGCGGTAACGGCGGAAAAATGTCCCGTTTCCGGTCAAAGTGCAATATTTCGAAAAGGAATATAAAGCCGCCGCGGTAATGCCGGCCCAGCCGAAGCCGGTCTGTTCCACTTCGCCGCTCGGAAGCATTTTGAAATCAAAATAGAACTGTATGCAGGGTTCGATATAATCCGCGAAATCTCCGATATATGCCAGCCCTTCCAGCATGGAAAGCGCCTCTACCGGCCAGATGATCCGCCGCAGGCCTCCCTGCCTGGGGATCACCAGATCCGTCCCGGCGGGGCAGGCAAACATCTGCAGGATCTGCGCCGTGATATGCCGGATCATTTTTCTCTTTTCGGGATCATCGGCAAGCGCGGCCGGCAGACGGTCGATCCGGGCAAACTCTTTTTCCCAAAAGGCTTCCGTTTTGCTTTTTTCCGCATCATAGTCAAAGGAAATACACTCTCCCTTATTAAGAGAAAATACAAATTGCTTCTTTTCACGGGGCTGCAGCCCGTCAAACAGAATGATCCGGCCCTCCGCTTCGGAGAAAGCCGCGTATTCCGATACCGTCAGCACTCTTTCCCCGTCCGTGAAATGCCCCTGCTCTTCCCGCCAGGAAGCCGGGATCTTCCCCCAGGCTTCGATCTCCGGCCGGTAATGCGCATACATATCGGCTTTCCCGAAAACCAGCTTCTCTTCCGGCCCCGTTCGCACAAGCAAGGAGACCCTTTCGTGCATTTCACTGTCCCCGGTATTTTCGGCAGTCATTTTTATGAACAGAGTGCTTTTCCGCCGGGTGTCGCAAAATGCCTCCAGACGGACCTCCATATCGCGGAATCCGTTCCGAAGCAGGTGGATCGGCGCGCCGCTTTCGGAAGTTTCCTGCAGCGTATTTCCGAAAATGAAGGCGGCGTCCCCCGCCCCGTGCGCGAACCACAGTCCCGCGCCGACAAAGGTCCTGTTAAAATAATGCACCGGGTCCCGGTTGCATTCCGCGAAATCCAGGAAAATATCCCCGAAGATGTATTTCCCTTCCGGCCAAACGGTAAAAAGCCGCTCGGATTTCGGCGGCTGCAGATATTTTCTCGTCGTATAAGGTCTGAAAATGAATTCCTGATCCATAAAACGCTCCTTCTGAACTTTTTCGTATTTTCTATATATTATAGGGCGCTCTTTTTGTCAACCCGCGGCAAAGCCTTGACAAAGAAACATTACTTGTCTATTCTGTCGGATATACCGACCATGAAAAGCAAAGGAGCGACCCGATGATACAAAATCATTTTTCGTTTACCGCAGCCGGCTCCCTCTCCCTCACGGGAATACGGGAAGAAGCCGCTGCGTTTACCATGTCCGAGCAGCTTCTCCGGGAAGATGTCTGGAAAGCCTTCACCGATGTTTTCACAGCTGATACGGATGCGCCGGATGCCGGCTGGCGCGGAGAATTCTGGGGCAAAATGATGCGCGGGGCCTGCCTGATCTTCCGTTACCGCCCCGATGAAGCACTGTACCGCGTATTGGAAGATTCCGTGCGGGAAATGCTGAAAACGGCCCGTCCCGACGGCAGCTTCAACAGCTACGGCGAAGCGGCGGCCTTCGGCACCTGGGACCTGTGGAGCCGCAAATACGTGCTTACGGGCTTTCTGCATTTTCTGGAGATCTGCCGGGACAAAGCCCTGCAGGAAGAGATCCGCAGAGCGGTCTGTGCCCATGCGGACGCCGTTCTTGCCAAAATCGGCAGAAAAGAGGACGGAAAAAAAGAGATCGTCAAAACAAGTTCTAAATGGCTCGGCGTCAATTCCTGCTCCATTCTGGAGCCGTTCGTCGAGCTGTACAAGCTGACGGAGGAAGCCCGCTACCTGGAATTTGCCGAATATATCATTTCGACCGGCGGCTGCGACGGAGGCAGTCTGATTGAGCAGTCGTTCACCTACCATCTGCCGCCGCATCTTCTTTCCGAGAATAAAGCGTATGAAACGCTCTCCTTTTTCGAAGGTCTGCTTGCCTATTATGAGGCGACCGGCCGGAAGCGCTATTTCGATATCGTCCGGAATTTCGCAGACGCGGTCAACGATTCCGAGATCACGGTCATCGGCTGCTGCGGCTGCAAGCACGAGCAATTCGACCACGCAGCCCGGGTCCAGGCCGAAAAGCCCACGGGGATCATGCAGGAGACCTGCGTTACCGTGACCTGGATGCGCCTCAATGCCCGCCTGTTCGCACTGACCGGCGAGGCAAAATATCTGGAGCGCTTCTATCTTTCCGCTTATAACGCCCTGTACGGCGCACTCAATACGCAGCATCAGAAAGGCTTTGACCGAAAGACCAAATCACTGGATTCGCCGCTGCCCTTCGACAGCTACTCTCCTCTGTACCGGGCAGCCCGCGGTCAGGGGATCGGCGGGAAAAAGCCGCTCGCCGGCATCGGTTTCTACGGCTGCTGCGCCAGCATCGCAAGCGCAGGGGTCGCACTGGTACCGCTCATGAGCGTTCTGAAAGAGAAAAACGGCCTCCTCCTGACCGATTTCTTCACCGGCAGCTATACTGAAAAGCTGGAAAGCGGCGCTTCCGTCTCGCTCTCCTCTCTCACGCAGATGCCCGCCAAGGCCCATACCGAGATCCGCATCACCAGCGACCGCCCCATCACGCTGCGGATCTTTATTCCTTCCTTCGTCAAGAAGCTGTCTGTCTCCCTGAACGGAGAAAAGCAGGAGTTCCTGCCGGAAAACGGCTATCTTACCGTATCCGGCAAGTTCAGCGATGATCTGCTCGTTCTGGACGGGGCAGTCGCCGTCCGCAGGATCAGGATCGGGAAAATGTCCTCCCTCCGCTGCGGATATATCACGCTCGCCGCGGATGAATCCCAGACCGCCGGCTTTGAAACGATCTCGCTGGCCGGCAAATTGAAAATCACGCCTGCCGAGCCCGGCAGAAACGAACAGCTGCGCTTCACCGTCCGCACGGAAACGGGCATGGAATATGTCCTGTGCGATTATGCCTCCTGCGGCAAACGCTGGAATCATCCGAAAAACCGTGTTTCCGTATGGTTTGACTGAGCAGAGCCGGATCCCTTCATATAAAGTCCCGAAAACGTCTCCCCGCCGCTTCCGTTATGCCTGTTTACGGTAAGCCGACGGGGAGACGCCTGTCTGCAGCCTGAAGCGCCGGGAAAAATAACCGCTGTCATTAAAGCCGCAGCGGAAGCTGATCTCCGTAATGGGCAGATCGGTTTCCGTCAGCAGGATACAGGCCTGCTCAATCCGGTAAAACAGGACATATTCCATGGGCGTCTTCTGCGTCATCTGCCGGAAAAGCTCGCAGAAATATTTCGGAGACACGCCGGCGGCCGCCGCCAGCTTTTCCAGCGTCAGGCGCGAGCCGTACGAACGCTCGATCAATTCCAGAGCAGACTTCATGCGGGCGATTGGATAGGCGGTATGTTCTCCGCCGCCCGCCGCATACAGCCCGTCCCGCAGGATCATTCCGAACAGCTGTCCGAGGCAGCCGACCGTGATGAGCCTGCGGCTCTGGACCGCTTCCTCCGTCCCGTCGGAGGTCTTCGTCCGGCGGCAGGCATCCATGATTTCCGCCGCAAGCCGCGAAAGCGCCGGATGTTCCGCGTGCGGATAGTGCAGCAGCGGAATATAATCCAGGTGCAGGAAGCCTGCCAGGCCTTTGGAAAGACTGCCTCCGGCGAACAAACCGGACAGACGGAACACCATGCATTCATATACGCAGCCGCTGCCGCGCGGCAGTCCGCCGTGAAGCAATCCGGCCGCTGCAAGCAGGACATCACCGCTTTTCGCGGCAAATTCCCGCCCATCCAGCCGGAAATCCACCGTTCCGCTGACCACATATATCAATTCCCATTCCTGATGCCAGTGGAACGGCATCTGATAGCGAGGATGGGACGCATCCACATAATAGTATTCCGCAGGGAAATCGGCATCCCCGCGGATTTTGTTTTCATGAAGAGAAAGAGGCAGCATCGTGATCTCCGGATTCTGAATATAGTTCACTTTCCTGCCAGTATAGTCCAAGCAGCCCGGATCTGTCAATGATATAATCCGGGCAAAGGCATCGGGACGTGAAGATGCAGTACTAAAAAAAGGAGCATACTGATATGGCAAAGAGTCGTTATGTCGGCGAATACCCGGCCATCGGGATCCGCCCTGTCGTAGACGGGCGCCGCGGCCCCATGATGCTGCGGGAAAGTCTGGAAGACCAGGTCATGGCCATGGCCGGGGCCGCCAAAAAACTGTTTGAGGAAAATCTGACCTACTCCAACGGAGATCCCGTCAGAGTCATCATCGCCGATTCTTCCATCGGCCGCGTACCCGAATCCGCCGCCTGTGCCGAAAAGTTCAGGAAGGAAGGCGTTGCCGTTACCCTGTCCGTTACGCCCTGCTGGTGCTACGGCGCCGAGACCATGGATATGGCCCCCCTGACTATCAAGGGTGTCTGGGGCTTCAACGGTACCGAACGGCCCGGTGCGGTATATCTCGCTTCCGTGCTGGCGACCCATGCTCAGAAAGGCCTGCCCGCCTTCGGCATCTACGGTCATGAAGTCCAGGACCGTGACCAGGTTGCCGATATCCCCTCGGATGTGAAGGAGAAGCTGCTTCGCTTCGGACGCGCTGCCGTCGCCGCGGCCACCATGCGCGGCAAGAGCTATCTGCAGATCGGCTCCATGTGTATGGGCATCGGCGGCTCCATCGTCGACCAGCAGTTTATTGAAGAATACCTGGGAATGCGCGTGGAATCCGTAGATGAAGTCGAGATCCTTCGCCGCATGGAGGAAGGCATTTACAACAAAGAGGCCTACGAAAAGGCGCTGGCCTGGACCAGGCAGCACTGCAAAGAAGGCCGGGACGACAACCCCGAGACCGTAGATTTCATGGGCGAAAAACGCCGCATCAAATTTACGGATGCGGAAAAAGAGAAGCAGTGGGAATTCACCATCAAGATGTACTGCATCCTGAAAGATCTGATCCAGGGCAACCCCGATCTTCCGGCGCAGTTCCGGGAAGAGATGCTGGGGCACAATGCCATCGCCGCCGGCTTCCAGGGACAAAGACAGTGGACGGACCACTGGCCCAACTGCGATTATCCCGAAGCGATCCTCAATTCCTCCTTTGACTTTACCGGCAAAAAGGAGCCCAT
>JAZLHR010000094.1:0-5674 GCA_045616945.1 Lachnospiraceae bacterium
TTTGGGTCATGAATGCAGCCGCGACGGGCGGGAGCAAGCTTCCGCCCGGCGCGACCGCATTATGACCTTATTTTGACATCATTCCATCCAGGCCGGGGGCGGCGGGAGCAGGGGGAGCGGGTTCCTTGATTACGGCGACAACGCTCTCAGTGGTCAGCAGGGTAGCGGCTACGCTGGTAGCGTTCTGCAGAGCACTGCGGGTAACCTTGGCGGGATCCAGGATACCGGCTTCCATCATGTTGACATACTTCTCGGACAGAGCGTTGAAGCCGTAGCCTTCCCTGTTCTCTTTAACCTTGCTGACGACCACAGCGCCTTCCAGACCGCAGTTGTTGGCGATCGTGAACTGAGGAGCTTCCAGAGCCTTCAGAACGATGGCAGCACCGGTCTTCTCATCGCCGGACAGTTCACGAACCAGCTTGGCGACCTTCTTGGAAGCGTGGATGTATGCGGAACCGCCGCCGGAAACGATACCTTCCTGTACAGCAGCACGGGTAGCGTTCAGGGCATCTTCCATACGCAGCTTGTATTCCTTCATTTCGGTCTCGGTGGCAGCGCCTACGCGGATAACAGCAACACCGCCGGCCAGTTTGCCAAGACGTTCCTGAAGCTTTTCTCTATCATAATCGGAGCTGGTCTGAGCCATAGCGAGCTTGATCTGAGCAACGCGGTTCTGAATATCTTCGGGATCGCCGCAGCCGTCCACGATGATCGTGTTCTCTTTGGTGACCTTGACGCTCTTCGCACGGCCGAGCTGATCCATGGTAGCTTCCTTGAGCTCCAGGCCGACTTCCTCGGAGATCACGGTACCGCCGGTCAGAGCAGCGATATCCTTCAGCATTTCCTTGCGGCGATCGCCGAAGCCGGGAGCCTTTACACCGACTACGGTGAAGGTGCCGCGCAGCTTGTTGACGATCAGGGTGGTCAGAGCCTCGCCCTCGATATCGTCGGCAATGATCAGCAGCTTGCGGCCGGCCTGCACCAGCTGTTCAAGCAGAGGCAGGATGTCCTGGATGTTGCTGATCTTCTTATCGGTGATCAGGATATAAGGATCGTCCAGATCGGCTTCCATCTTTTCCATATCGGTCGCCATATAAGCGCTCAGGTAGCCGCGGTCGAACTGCATACCTTCTACCAGGTCCAGTTCGGTCTGCATGCTCTTGGACTCTTCGATGGTGATCACACCGTTGCTGGAAACCTTTTCCATCGCATCGGCGATCATATCGCCTACGGCTTCGTCACCGGCGGAAATAGCGGCAACGCGGGCGATCTGCTCCTTGCTGCAGATATCCTGGCTCATCTCACGGATGGCTTCTACGGCACAGTCGGTAGCCTTCTTCATACCTCTGCGGAGGATGATGGGGTTGGCACCGGCAGCCAGGTTGCGCATGCCCTCGTTGATCATGGCCTGCGCCAGAACGGTAGCGGTCGTGGTGCCGTCACCGGCAACGTCGTTGGTCTTCGCGGCAACTTCGCGGATCAGCTGTGCGCCCATATTTTCGAAGGGATCCTTCAGCTCAATCTCCTTAGCGATGGTCACACCGTCATTGGTGATCAGGGGAGCACCGAATTCCTTGCCGAGAACAACGTTGCGGCCTTTCGGGCCGAGGGTCACGCGAACGGTATTTGCAAGCTGGTTTACACCGGATTCCAGAGCCTTGCGGGCTTCTGCGCCGTACTTGATTTCTTTTGCCATAATGATTTATTCCTCCTATTATTTAACGATAGCCAGAATGTCGGTCTGCTTAACGATCACATACTCCACGCCGTCCAGCTTGACTTCCGTGCCGGAAAACTTGGAATAGAAAACGGTATCGCCGACCTTAACGATGGCCTTCTTGCCTTCTGCGGGTTCAGCAACGGCAACCACCTCTGCCGTCATAGGCTTTTCCTTGGCGGAGCCGGTCAGAACGATGCCGCTCTTCGTGGTCTCTTCGGCCTCAACCTGCTTCAGAACAACTCTGTCGCCTAAAGGGATTAACTTCATTTTTATATCCTCCTGATATGAATATCTGTATATTTGGTAGCACTCATTCTTTACGAGTGCTAACACTGCACATAATAAGACTTTCGGTGATATTCGGCAAGCGCCGATATCTCCGTTTTCCGGCCGAAATCGGCCGATTTCCACGTTTTTCTGCTTTTTTCTTCTGTTTTCCTGGATTTACGGAATTTTTCGTTTACATCCAGATAAACCACAAAAGCAGATAGCCGGTCGTTACGGCCGCCAGCGTGAAGGGGACGCTGAATTTCATGAAGGTTCCGGTCGAAACCTCATAGCCTTCCTTTTTCAGGATCCCGATCCCCGTAATGTTCGCGGAAGCACCGATCGGGGACAGATTGCCGCCCAGCGTCGCGCCGACAAGCAGCCCGAAATACATCAGCTTTTCAGGCACCTGCACGCCGCCCCCCGGGGACAGGCGCTCCGCCAAAACAGCTACCACAGGCACCATGGTCGCCGTATAGGGGATATTGTCAATGAATGCGGAAAGCAGTACGCTCGCCCACAGAATCACGGAATAGACCAGGAATACGGAAGCCCGGCTGCCGTCTCCGGACAGCTTGGCCAGCGTTTCGCCCAGCAGGTCGATGATGCCCGCTTCCCGGATCCCGCCGATCACCATGAACAGGCCGATCAGAAGCGCAATCGTATAGTAGTCGATCTCCTTCAGAGCTGCCTTCAGCACATTGAAGTTCTTATCCCTGCAGGAACGCCGGATAATGCCCACCGCGAAGAAGAACATGCACAGCAACCCGTTGGTGATATCCGGCTTCCAGAACTGTCCGGGCGCGGCATTGTCACGATAGGGGATAAAGGACACCGCGACCAGCGACAGGACCGTCAGGCATAGCATCCAGGTAGGGAAATAATCCGTGACCTTTGTCCTGTCTGCCACACGGATCTCCGCTTTTTCTTTGCGGAACATCCAGGCGATCAGCAGGGTGGCTGCCGCAGCGCCTGCCTCGGTCACGAAAAACATACCGATCTTTCCGTCCACGAAGAAGAAATCCATGAAATCCAATTCTGCGGCCTTTGCCAGCAGAATGGACGTCGTATCCCCCACCAATGTCGCAGCGCCCTGCAGATTGGATGAGATCGCGATACATATGATCGTCGGCACCGGACTGATATCCAGCTTTCTGCAGACTGCCAAAGCCACAGGCGCCACCATCAGCACCGTCGCCACATTGTCCACAAAGGCACTGATGATCCCGGCGAACAGCGACATGGCAATGACCATCCACATCACATTATGTGTTTTGGCAAGGATCATATCGCTCAGCAGCTTGGGCATATCGGACTCAATAAAGAGATATACCGTTCCCATCGTACCGGCAATCATCAGAATGACATTCCAGTCGATCTCTCCCAAAGCCTTCAGCAGGCCGTAGGAAAAGCCGTCAAAAACGCCCAGACTGCCGACTGCGATAAAGATCACGGCTGAACCCAGTGCGATATAGGGCCGCAGCTTCTGCACGGAAAACATCAGTACATAGGTGACGGCAAATAAAACCAGCGCAAATACTGTCATTATCCATTCTCCCGACAGATCGTATTACTTCTGGATCCTGAAGGAACTCTTCAGCGGCACGATCCGGTTGAAGAGAGGCTGACCTTCTGCAGAATCCCTGCAGTCTGCGCAGAAATAGCCGCTTCTGACAAACTGGAAGCGTTCTAAAGGCTTTGCCTGCATAAGTGCCGGCTCAACAAAGCAGTTTTCGCATACGACCAGAGAATTCGGATTCAGATTCAGGCCGCCTTCTTCGTTGAACATGCCCTTTTCTTCGTCGATCAGGTTTTCGTACAGACGTACCGTCACCCTGCCGGCCTCTGCCGCGCTTACCCAATGGATCGTACCCTTGACCTTACGTCCTTCAAAGCCGCTGCCGCTCTTGGTCGCCGGATCGTAAGTTGCCTTTACCAGCGTTACACGGCCTTCACTGTCCGTTTCGTAGCCGGTACATTTGACGAAATAGGCGCCCATCAGCCGCACCTCGCTGCCGGGGAAGAGACGGAAATATTTCTTAGGCGGATCGATCATAAAATCTTCCCGCTCGATATACAGTTCCCGTCCGAAGGGGACCTTGCGGCTGCCGAGAGCCTCGTTTTCCAGATTGTTCGGCACATCCAGCAGTTCGGTCTCTCCCTCGGGATAGTTCTCGATCACCAGCTTTACGGGATCCAGGACTGCCATCAGGCGAGGCACCTTGAGTTTCAGATCCTCACGGATGCAGTATTCCAGCGCAGGCAGTTCCGCAACGGAATTGGCCTTGGAAACACCGCTCATATCGACAAACATCCTGATGGATTCGGGCGTATAGCCGCGGCGCCGCAGACCGCTGATGCTCACCAGCCGGGGATCATCCCAGCCGTCCACGATGCCGTTTTCCACGAGCTTCTTGATATAACGCTTGCCGGTAACGACATTTTTGAGATACAGCTTGGCAAATTCGATCTGGCGGGGCGGGTTTTCAAACTCGCACTCGCGGACGACCCATTCGTACAGGGGTCTGTGGTCCTCGAATTCCAGTGTGCAGATAGAGTGCGTGATATGCTCGATAGCGTCCTCGATCGGGTGCGCGAAATCGTACATCGGATAAATGCACCACGCATCACCGGTATTGTAATGACTTACATGCGCCACACGGTAGATGATCGGGTCTCGCATATTGATATTCGGGGAGGCCATATCGATCTTCGCGCGCAGAACGTGGGAGCCGTCCTCGAATTTGTCGTTTTTCATATCGTCGAACAGCTGCAGATTCTCTTCGATACTGCGGTTTCTCCACGGGCTTTCCCTGCCGGGTTCGGTCAGGGTACCGCGGTACTCGCGGATCTCATCGGCGGTCAGGTCATCCACATAGGCCTTGCCCTTTTTGATCAGCTTGACGGCACATTCGTACATCACGGGGAAATAGTTGGAAGCATAGAAAAGCCGGTCTTCCCAATCCGCGCCGAGCCACTTGATATCCGCCTTGATGGCCTCCATGTACTCGGTCTTTTCCTTGGTGGGGTTCGTATCGTCGAAACGCATATTGAACTTGCCGCCGTATTCCTGTGCCAGACCGTAGTTCAGAAGGATCGCCTTTGCGTGGCCGATATGAAGGTAGCCGTTCGGCTCCGGAGGAAAGCGCGTATGTACATGATCATACACGCCCTCGGCCAGGTCCTTGTCAATGGCCTGCTCGATAAAATGCTTGGAAACCGGTTCCGTTTCCTCTGCTGCAGTTGCCGCAGTCACTTTGTTTTCATCCATCATTTGCCTCCCGCGGGGGCATCCGGCCCGCCGCTCGCCAAATTATTTTTCCGGCAGCCAGACGCCGCCCGGAAATGCAGTCTGAATTATAGTCTCAGCGGCACTTTCTGTCAAGCAGAAGCACTTTTTCCGCTGAAACAGGCGAATTTCGGGTAAAAAAAGCCGTTTTTCAGCGGCATTTCGGCTCTTAAGCCGTCAAAAAGTGCGGATTACGGCTCCCTTTCATATTCCGGTCCCGCCGCTCCGCAGACATCAAAAGAGCCTGCGGGGACTCCCGCAGGCTCTTGGCTCCGCGCCTGACTCACTGCTTTGCGAGCTGTTTCTTCGCAAGCCGCTTTTTCGCAATCCGGATGACGGAAAAAACGCAGAACGCCCCCAGACAGACCGCCGGGATATATACCGCGGTGCCCACATAC
>JAZLHR010000095.1:0-21344 GCA_045616945.1 Lachnospiraceae bacterium
AGATGTTGCTTTAGATATTATCGAGGTTAAGAGATCTGACAGAGAAGCTCAGCTTGTAGCTGAAAACATCGCTCAGCAGCTCGAAAACCGTGTATCATTCAGACGTGCAATGAAGTCTACAATGAGCCGTTCAATGAAGGCAGGAGTTCTTGGCATCAAGACAAGCTGCTCAGGAAGACTTGGCGGTGCCGATATGGCTCGTACAGAGTTCTATTCAGAAGGTACAATCCCGCTTCAGACACTTCGTGCTGATATCGACTATGGATTTGCTGAGGCAGATACACAGTACGGTAAAGTAGGTGTTAAGGTTTGGATCTACAAAGGCGAAGTACTTCCTACAAAGAACAACGCAAAGGAAGGAGGCACAAGATAAACCATGTTAATGCCAAAAAGAGTTAAACATAGAAAACAGTTCCGCGGCACTATGGCTGGAAAAGCGCTCAGAGGTAACAGGATTACTAACGGCGAGTACGGTCTGATCGCGACAGAGCCTTGCTGGATCAAGTCAAACCAGATCGAGGCAGCCCGTGTTGCCATGACACGTTATATCAAGCGTGGCGGTAAGGTCTGGATCAAGATATTCCCTGACAAGCCTGTCACAGCAAAGCCTGCTGAGACTCGAATGGGTTCAGGAAAAGGAACGACAGAGTACTGGGTAGCAGTAGTTAAGCCGGGCAAAGTTCTCTTTGAGATCGCAGGTGTTCCCGAGGAATCAGCTAAGGAAGCACTTCGTCTGGCTATGCACAAGCTGCCCCTCAAGTGCAAGATCGCTGCCAAAGCAGATTTAGAAGGCGGTGACAAATAATGAAGAGTATTCAGTCTTTGAAGGATTACAGAGCTAAGAGCGCTGCCGAACTGCAGGATGAATTGGTAGCTGCCAAGAAGGAGCTTTTCAACCTGCGTTTCCAGAACGCCACGAATCAGCTCAGCAACACCGCACGGATTCAGGAAGTTCGCAAGAACATCGCCCGCATCGAAACTGTGCTTCGTGAGCAGGCTTAAGGAGGAAGAAGACGTGGAAAGAAATTTAAGAAAGACCCGTACCGGTAAGGTAGTCAGCAATAAGATGGACAAGACCATCGTTGTTGCGATCGAGGACCACGTAAGACATCCGCTGTACGGCAAGATTGTCAAGAGAACTTATAAGCTGAAGGCTCATGATGAGGAAAACACCTGCGGTATCGGCGATACCGTAAAGGTTATGGAAACCAGACCCCTGTCCAAGGACAAGCGTAGGAGACTGGTAGAAGTCATCGAGAGAGCGAAGTAAGCCGGGAGGAGAAAGCAAATGATTCAACAGGAAACCAGACTGAAAGTTGCTGACAATACCGGCGCAAAGGAACTGCTCTGCATTCGTGTATCCGGCGGTTCCCTTCGCAGGTATGCAAATATCGGCGATGTGATCGTTGCGTCCGTCAAGGATGCCGCCCCCGCCGGTATGGTAAAGAAGGGTGATGTTGTGAAGGCTGTCGTGGTTCGTACGAAGCACGGCGCCCGCCGCAAGGACGGCTCCTACATCAAGTTCGACGAGAACGCGGCTGTCATCATTCGTGATGACAAGACCCCCAAGGGTACGCGTATCTTTGGACCGGTTGCCAGAGAGCTTCGTGATAAGCAGTTCATGAAGATCGTTTCCCTGGCTCCCGAAGTACTGTAAGGAGGGAAGCATCATGGCTATGGCAAAAATCAAGGTTGGCGACATGGTACGTGTTATCGCCGGCACCGAAAAGGGCCGCGAGGGCAAGGTACTTCGCTATGACCATAAGAAGAACCGTGTGGTAGTGGAAGGTGTCAAGATGATCACCAAGCACACCAAGCAGAGCGCTCAGAACCCTAACGGCGGCATCCTGAAGGTGGAAGGCACCATCCACGCTTCCAACGTAATGCTTCTGCATGACGGCAAGCCCGTTCGCGTGGGCTTCGAAGTGAAGGACGGCAAGAAGATCCGTGTAGCGAAGACCGCTGACGGCCTTGTCGCGATCGACTAAGGAGGTTCACAGTGAGCAGTAGATTAAAAGAAATGTATGCAGCAGAGATCGTTCCTGCGATGGTAAAGAAGTTCGGCTACAAGAACATCATGGAAGTACCGAAGCTGGATAAGATCGTTGTCAATATGGGCGTCGGCGAAGCCAAGGAGAACGCAAAGCTTCTTGAGAGCGCCATGAAGGATATGGAGATCATCACCGGTCAGAAGCCCGTGACCACCACCGCTAAGAAGTCCATCGCTAACTTCAAGATCCGTGAAGGCATGAAGATCGGCTGCAAGGTTACCCTGCGCGGTGACAGAATGTACGAATTTGCCGACAGACTGATCAACCTGTCCCTGCCCCGTGTACGCGACTTCCGCGGTGTAAACGCCAACGCCTTCGACGGCCGCGGCAACTACGCTCTGGGCATCAAGGAACAGCTGATCTTCCCGGAAATCGAGTACGATAAGATCGACAAGACCCGCGGCATGGACATCATTTTCGTCACTACCGCCAAGACGGATGAGGAGGCCCGCGAGCTTCTGCGTCTGTTCAACATGCCGTTTGCAAAGAACTAGGAGGAATAAATCATGGCAAAGACTTCAATGAAAGTTAAGCAGCAGCGTCCCGCCAAGTTCTCCACCAGAGCCTATACCCGCTGCCGGATCTGCGGCCGTCCCCACTCCGTGCTGAAGAAGTACGGCATCTGCAGAGTATGCTTCCGCGAACTCGCTTACAAGGGCGAGATCCCGGGCGTACGTAAGGCCAGCTGGTAATTGGTGAAAGGAGGATATTTCAAATGGCAGTAACAAGTGATCCTATTGCTGATATGCTTACCAGAATTCGCAATGCGAATACTGCTAAGCACGATACCGTATCCATCCCCGCTTCCAAAATGAAGCTCTCCATCGCCGAGATCCTGCTGAAGGAAGGCTACATCAAGGGCTTTGAAGTAAAGGAAGAAGGCGTACGGAAGGATATCGTTGTGACCCTGAAGTACGGCAGCGACAAGAATGAGAAGGTCATTCACGGTCTGAGCCGCATTTCCAAACCCGGTCTGCGTGTATATGCGAACGTAGAGGAAATGCCCAAGGTTCTCGGCGGTCTCGGTATCGCTATCGTATCCACCAACGAAGGCGTTCTGACGGACAAGGAAGCCCGTGCAAAGAATGTCGGCGGTGAAGTGCTCGCTTACATTTGGTAAGATAACAGGAGGAAAAAGGCGAAATGTCACGTATCGGAAGAATGCCTATCGCGATCCCTGCCGGTGTTACGGTTGAAATCGCAGAAAATAACAAAGTGACGGTTAAAGGTCCCAAGGGAACGCTGACCCGCGTTCTTGCACCCGAAATGACCATCGAGAAGGAAGGCACTGAGGTTAAGGTCAGCCGTCCCAACGATCTGAAGAGAATCAAGGCTCTTCACGGTCTGACCCGTACTCTGATCAACAACATGGTAGTCGGCGTATCCGAGGGCTACACCAAGACTCTGGAGATCAACGGCGTAGGTTACCGTGCGGTCAAGGAAGGCAAGAAGCTGAACCTGACCCTCGGCTACTCGCACCCGGTGATCATGACTGACCCCGAGGGCATCGAGTCCTCTGTGGATGCCAACAAGATCGTCATCAAGGGTATTGATAAGGAAAAGGTCGGCCAGTATGCCGCCGAAATCCGCAGCAAGAGAGGTCCGGAACCTTATAAGGGCAAGGGCATCAAGTACGCAGAAGAGACCATCCGCCGCAAGGTCGGCAAGGCCGGTAAGAAATAAGGAGGTGCGATATGGTAAGTAAGGATAATAAAGCTTTAAATCGTATTAAGAAGCACCAGAGACTTCGCAACCGGTTCGCCGGCACGGCCGAGAGACCCCGTCTGGCTGTGTTCAGAAGCAACATGCATATGTATGCTCAGATCATCGACGATGTTGCGGCCAAGACTCTGGTAGCAGCTTCCACGACCGAAAAGGAAGTGAAGGCTGAGCTGGAAAAGACCAATGACGTTGCCGCAGCCGCTTATGTAGGCACCGTAATCGGCAAGAGAGCCCTGGAAGCAGGGATCACCGAAGTGGTTTTTGACCGCGGCGGTTTCCTGTATCACGGTAAAATCAAGGCTCTGGCCGATGCTGCCCGCGAAGCCGGACTGAAGTTCTGATAGGAGGCGAACACATGAAACGTACTATTATTGATGCGAACGGTCTCGAGCTGAAGGACGTAATGGTCGAGCTGAGACGTGTATCGAAGACCGTTAAGGGTGGTCGCAACTCCCGCTTTGCAGCTCTGGTTGTTGTCGGTGACGGCAAGGGCCATGTAGGTGCCGGCGAAGGCAAGGCCAAGGAAGTTCCCGAAGCCATTCGCAAGGCCAAGGAATCCGCGACCAGACATCTGGTTGAGATCGCTATGGATGAGAACGGTTCCGTTCCTCACGATTATACCGGCAAGTTCGGCAGCGCTACGGTTATGCTGAAGCGCGCTCCCGAAGGTACCGGTGTTATCGCCGGCGGTCCCGCCCGTGCGGTTATGGAAATGGCCGGTATCCGCAATATCCGTACCAAGTCCCTGGGCTCCAACAACAAGCACAACGTAGTGCTTGCCACGATTGAAGGCCTGACCAGCATGCTGACTCCCGCAGAGATCGCTCGTCTTCGCGGCAAGTCCGTAGAAGAAATCTTAGGCTAAGGAGGACGCAGACATGGCAGAGAAGTTAAAAGTAACCCTGGTTAAGTCCCCTATCGGTGCGATTCCTAAGCAGAGAGCTACGGTCGAGGCGCTTGGCCTGACCAAGATGCACCAGACGGTTGAACTGCCTGACAACAATGCCGTTCGCGGTATGATCTGGCACGTAAAGCACCTGGTAGCTGTTGAGGAGGTTTAAGATGAATTTATCCAATTTGCAGCCTGCTGAGGGCTCTGTTCACAGCGATAACTTCCGTCGCGGCCGCGGTCACGCGTCCGGCAACGGCAAGACGGCCGGCAAGGGCCACAAGGGTCAGAAGGCCCGTTCCGGAGCACCGCGCCCCGGCTTTGAAGGCGGCCAGATGCCTCTGTTCCGCCGCCTGCCCAAGCGCGGCTTCACCAACATCAACTCCCTGAACATCGTCGGGATCAATGTTGGTGCCCTGAACGTGTTTGAAGACGGCGCTACCGTCAGCGTTGAATCTCTGATGGAGATCGGTCTGATCAAGAACCCCCGCGACGGCGTAAAGCTGCTGGGTAACGGCGAAGTTACCAAGAAGTTCACTGTCAAAAATCTTCTTGTCAGCGAAGGCGCAAAGAATAAGATTGAGGCAGCCGGCGGAACCATCGAAAACGAGTAATTCGGGAGGCGCTTATGTTTAAGAATATCCTGAATGCCTTCAGGGTTGCGGAAATCCGGAAGAAGCTTGTCTTCACGATGCTGATGATCATGGCAGTCCGTTTGGGCTGCCAGATCACCACGCCCGGTATCAACCTGGAGTATATCAAACAGGCACTCAGCTCTATGAGCAGCACTTCCTTCAACTTCTTCAATGTGATCACGGGCAGTTCTCTGACGACGATGTCCATCTTCGCCCTGAACATTTCCCCGTACATCACCTCCTCCATTATTGTACAGCTGATGGCTATCGTGATTCCGAAGCTGGAAGAGCTGTCCAAGGATGGCGAGGATGGCAAGAGGAAGGTGAACAAGATCACCCGCTACCTCACCGTAGCGCTTGCTTTCATCCAGGCCGGTTCCATGGCAATCGGCTTCGGCCCCAGCTATCTGAACAATTATACCTGGTATAATGTCCTGCTGGTCGCTGTCGTGATGACCGCAGGCAGCTGCGCTTTGATGTGGATCGGTGACCGTATCTCCGAAAAGGGTGTCGGCAACGGCATTTCCATTCTGCTGCTTGTCAATATCATTTCCGGCCTGCCTACGGACTTCCGGACTCTGTTCCAGGTGTTCGTGAAGGGTCACGGCTGGCTGCTCGGTATTCTGATCGCAGTCCTGATTCTGGCACTGATCGTCGGTCTGGTCGTCTTCGTTATTTATCTGCAGGACGGCGAGAGACGCATCCCGGTGCAGTACTCCAAGAAAATGCAGGGCCGCAAGCAGGTTGGCGGACAGAACTCCAATATTCCCATCAAGGTGAATACTGCCGGTGTTATCCCCGTCATCTTCGCAAGCTCGCTGCTCAGCCTTCCTACGATGATCGCTGCTTTTGCCGGCAAGGATCTGAACAATCCTACGACGGTAGGCGGACATATCCTGAAGGGTCTGAACCAGAGTGCCTGGTGCAACCCCAAGGAGCCCATCTACACGCTCGGCCTGATCGTATATCTGACTCTGCTGGTCGTATTTGCCTACTTCTACACCTCCATCACTTTCAACCCTGTTGAAATTGCCGGAAATCTGAAGAAGAACGGCGGATTCGTCCCCGGCAGACGTCCCGGTAAGCCTACCAGCGATTATATGAACAAGATTCTGAACTACATCGTTCTGATCGGTGTAGCGGGACTGGCTGTCGTAGCCGTTGTTCCCATTATCCTGACCGGTGTGTTCGGTGTAGGCAGCTCCCTCTGCTTCTTCGGTACGTCCCTGATCATTATTGTCGGTGTCGTGCTTGAAACCCTGAAGCAGATCGAGTCAATGATGACCGTTCGCAGCTATTCAGGCTTCCTGAAAGATTAAGAGGTGCCCATGAAACTGGTCTTACTCGGCCCTCCAGGTGCCGGAAAAGGTACTCACGCGTTTAAACTCACCGATCGGTTCGGGATCGTCCATATCTCGACCGGCGACATTTTTCGCGAGAATATCCGGAACGGCACGGAGCTCGGTGTAAAAGCAAAGGACTTTATTGATAAAGGCTGCCTTGTTCCCGATGAGCTGACAGTAAGTCTGGTAATTGACCGCCTGAAATGGCCGGATTGCGAGAAAGGATTCATCCTGGATGGATTCCCCCGCAATCTGGCCCAGGCGCGGGCACTTACGGAATCACTTGAAAGTGCGGGCGATAAAATCGACTGTGCGCTGAACCTGGAAGTGTGTGACGAGATCATCGTCCGGCGTCTGGGCGGGCGCAGAGTCTGCCGGGTCTGCGGCGCAAGCTATCATCTGACCGGCGCACCGACAAAGGTGCCCGGCGTGTGTGATCGCTGCGGCGGCGAGGTGGTGCATCGCGATGACGATACGGAGGAAACCATTCTGAAGCGTCTGAGCGTATACCACGAGCAGACAGAACCGATCGTCGCTTATTATGCGGCCATCGGAAAAGAGGTAAAGATAGACGCGGCTCAGCCGATGGATAAGGTGTTCGCGGATATCTTAGCCGCTTTAGGAGCGTAAACATGGGAGTTACCATTAAGACGCCGGCGGAGATCGCGCTGATGCGGGAGGCCGGAAGGCTGCTCGGAGAAGTGCATAATGAGCTGGCGAAGGCTTTGAAGCCGGGCATGACCACCAAGGACATCGACCGGCTGGGTGAAAAGCTGATCCGGAAGAGGGGCTGCATTCCTTCCTTCCTGGGCTACGGGGGCTACCCCGGGTCCATCTGCGTTTCCGTCAACGATGAGGTGATCCACGGGATTCCTTCCGACAAGCACATCATCCGGGAGGGCGACGTGGTCAGTCTGGACGCCGGGCTGATTTATAAGGGCTTTCAGTCGGATGCGGCCCGGACCCATATCGTGGGCAAGGCAGCACCGGAAGTCGAAAAGCTCGTAGAGGTGACCCGTGAAGCCTTCTTTGCAGGCATCCGCCAGGCAAAGGCAGGCAATCACCTGCATGACATTTCCAATGCCATCGCCGATTTCGTGGAACCATACGGCTACGGGATCGTAGAAGACTATGTAGGTCACGGCATCGGAAGGAACATGCACGAGGCCCCGGAGATCCCGAATTTCCGGCAGCACTCCCGCGGCATTCGTTTGAAGCCCGGGATGGCACTGGCCATCGAACCCATGATCAATCTGGGAACATTCGAGGTCAGAGTGCTGGAGGATGAATGGACAGTGGTGACGCTGGACGGGAAACCCTCCGCACATTATGAGAATACCGTACTCATTACCGACGGTGAACCGGAGGTGCTCTCCATTGCCGACGGAATACGGTAAAGGGCAGCTTCCCGCCCTGCAGCCGGGGAGCAAAAAACAGGTCAAAAGAAATTTGGAAACGGAAGAGCAAGGAGATCAGGAATGTCGAAAAACGACGTGATTGCGCTGGAAGGCAAGGTAATTGAAAAAATGCCGAACGCTATGTTCCGGGTTGAACTCGAGAATGGTCATGAAGTTTTAGCACACATCAGCGGAAGACTTCGTATGAATTACATTCGTATCTTACCCGGAGATAAGGTGACCGTGGAACTGTCTCCCTATGACCTGAGCAAGGGCCGGATTAGTTGGCGCGACAAATAAAAATCTCTTGCAATGCCAGGGGAAACGTGCTATATTATTCTTTGCGCCTTTTGCGCAATGCTCGAAAGAAGGAGAAAATATCATGAAAGTGAGATCTTCCGTGAAGCCGATTTGCGAGAAATGCAAAGTCATTAAACGCAAAGGCAGCATTCGCATCATCTGCGAGAACCCTAAACACAAGCAGAGACAAGGTTAATTTGAAAGTGGAGGTAGAGTACACATGGCTCGTATTTCAGGTGTTGACTTACCGAGGGAAAAGCGCATTGAGATTGGGTTGACCTATATCTATGGTATCGGCCGCTCCAGTTCCAACCGTATCCTGAAGGCTGCTGATGTAAACCCGGATACCCGTGTCAAGGACCTTACGGACGAAGAAGTTGCAAGAATCCGTGAAGTCATCGATACGACCCAGGTTGTGGAAGGCGATCTTCGTCGTGAAGTTGCTTTCAACATCAAGCGTCTGATGGAAATCGGCTGCTACCGTGGCATCCGTCATAGAAAGAACCTGCCGGTTCGCGGTCAGAATACCAAGAACAACGCTCGGACTCGTAAGGGACCGAAGAAGACTGTGGCTAACAAGAAGAAGTAAGCCTCTGCGGCTTGACTTTGATTGTTCGCTGAAAAATTTTAAGAAAGGAACCCATAAGGGAAGAAGGTTAGTTTTCAATGGCTAAGCAACAGGTTTCAGCAAAGAAAGTTACGAAGAAACGTGTTAAGAAAAACGTTGAACGCGGCCAGGCACACATTCAGGCATCTTTCAACAATACGATCGTTACCCTTACCGATATGCAGGGTAATGCATTGTCTTGGGCAAGCGCCGGTGGCTTGGGCTTCAGAGGTTCAAGAAAATCGACTCCTTATGCAGCACAGATGGCAGCGGAAACCGCTACCAAAGCTGCTTTAGTACACGGACTTAAGACTGTAGAGGTATTTGTAAAGGGCCCCGGCTCCGGCCGCGAGGCTGCTATCCGTGCCCTGCAGGCTGCCGGTCTGGAAGTCGTCAGCATTCAGGATGTGACGCCCGTTCCTCATAACGGCTGCCGTCCGCCTAAACGCAGAAGAGTATAAGGAGGTGTACTGACGTGGCAGTTAATCGTGTTCCTGTTCTGAAAAGATGCAGATCTTTGGACTTAGACCCTGTATATCTTGGAATTGACAAGCACTCCAACCGTAATTCCAAGAGAGCCAATAAGAAAATAAGTGAATACGGCCTGCAGCTCCGCGAGAAGCAGAAGGCAAAGTTCATTTATGGTATGCTGGAAAAGCCTTTCCGTAATGCATATGACAAGGCTTCCAAGATGAAGGGCATGGTAGGTGAAAACCTCATGATCCTCCTGGAAACCAGAATTGACAACGTACTGTTCCGTGCCGGTCTGGGCCGCACCCGTATGGAGGCCCGCCAGATCGTGGATCACAGAGAGATCCTCGTGAACGGCAAGTGCGTAAACATCCCCTCTTATCGTATTAAGGCCGGCGATGTCATCGAAGTAAAGGAGAAGGCAAAGTCTTCTCAGCGCTTCAAGGATATCGTTGAGATGACCGGCGCAAGAGCTGTTGCTCCTTGGCTGGAAAGCGATCTGGAGAATTTGAAGGTTACGGTTCTGCAGCTGCCTACCCGTGAAATGATCGATGTTCCGGTAGACGAGATGCTTATCGTTGAGTTGTACTCCAAGTAATTGGGTATAGCTCCGTACATTTCCCGGAAGGAGTACAAACGTGTTTGATTTTGAGAAGCCCAATATTGAGATAGCCGAAATTTCCGCGGACAAGACCTACGGTCGTTTTGTCGTAGAGCCCTTGGAGAGAGGATATGGTGAGACGCTGGGCAATTCACTGCGCAGAATCATGCTTTCTTCTCTTCCCGGTGTTGCTGTAAGCCAGGTTAAATTCGGCGGCGTTGTACATGAATTCACGACCATTCCCGGCGTGAAGGAAGACGTCACGGAAATCATTCTCAACCTGAAGAGTCTGGCAATCAAGAGCCACAGTGATTTTACGGAACCCAAGATGGCCTTCATCGATTTTACCGGCGAAGGTGTTGTCCGTGCATCGGATATCCATCTGGACAGCGATCTGGAAATCGTAAATCCCGACCTTGTGATCGCCACCTGCAGCGGCGGCAGTGAGACCCACTTCACCGCAGAGATCACCATTACCCGCGGCCGCGGCTATGTGAGCGCAGATGACAACAAGACGGAAGATCAGCCGATCGGCGTGATCGCAGTGGACTCCATTTATACCCCCATCGAGCGTGTCAACCCCATCGTGGAAAACACCCGTGTAGGTAAGATTACCGACTTCGACAAACTGACTCTGGAAGTTTATACGAACGGAACGACTGCTCCCGATGAGGCTGTCAGCCTTGCTGCGAAGGTCCTCAGTGAGCATCTCAGCCTGTTTGTGAACCTCTCCGAGAGTGCAAAGACTGCAGAGGTCCTGGTTGAGAAGGATAATACCGAGCTTGAGAAGGCTCTTGAGATGAACATCGAAGAGCTGGAGCTTTCGGTACGTTCCTACAACTGCCTGAAGAGAGCCGGCATCAGTACTGTGGAAGAACTTTGCAACCGTACGCCGGATGACATGATGAAGGTTAGAAACCTGGGCCGCAAGTCTTTGGAGGAAGTCCTGGCCAAGCTGAAAGAACTCGGTCTGGAACTGAGCTCCGGAGAAGAATGATTAGGCCTTAAAATTTTTGGAGGATGAGAAATGGCACACTATAGAAAGCTCGGCAGAACCAGCAGCCAGCGTAAGGCAATGTTTCGCAGCCTCGTGACCAGTCTGCTTCAATATGGCAAGATTGTTACCACTGAGACCAGAGCGAAAGAGATCGAAAAGATTGCCGAAGGGCTGATTGCTCTCGCCGTTAAGGAAAAGGATAACTTCGAAACCGTGACCGTTAAGGCCAAGGTTGCGAAGAAGGATAAGGACGGCAACCGCGTCAAGACCGTTGTAGACGGCAAGAAGGTTACCGAATTCGAAGAAGTTGAGAAGACCATCCAGAAGGATAAGCCTTCCCGCCTGGCTGCCCGCCGCAAGATGCTCGAAGTCCTTTACGGACCGAAGGTTGCCGATGCCAAGGGCCGCAAGATGGTTGAGGTTGACATGCCCAAGAAGCTGTTCGAAGAGATCGCTCCCAAGTATGTGAACCGCAACGGCGGTTATACCCGCACTACGAAGCTCGGCCTTCGTAAGGGCGATGCCGCTATGGAAGTGGTACTGGAGCTGGTTTAATGCTTCCGAAAGAGCCTCCGGACTTTTCCGGAGGCTCTTTTTCATTGAAAAAGGAGAGGCCCGGGGACCTCTCCTTTTTTTGTCCGGCATCCACGGATCAGATGCCCATTTCCTTTTTGACTTCGCCGAAGCAGCGGACCGCGAAATCCAGGTCCTCCTTCGTATGGCCGGCGGAGATCTGCGTGCGGACGCGGTCACGGTTCTTGGGGACGACCGGATAGCAGAATCCGACGACATAGACGCCCTTAGCCAGCATCCGTTTGGCAAATTCATTCGCCACACGGGGGTCATACAGCATCACGGGAACGATGGGGTGTTCGCCGGGGAGCAGATCAAAGCCGAGCTTCTCCATTTCCGCGCGGAAGTAGCGGGCGTTGGCGTGTACCTTATCGCGCAGTGCGGTGGATTCCTTCAGCATGTGGATGGTTTCCAGCGTAGCGGCGCAGATCGCCGGGGCGAGGGTGTTGGAAAACAGGTAAGGGCGGCTCTTTTGACGGAGCAATGCAACGATCTCCTTGCGTGCGGCGGTATAGCCGCCGGAAGCACCGCCCATGGCCTTGCCGAACGTGCCGGTCAGGATGTCCACACGGCCCATGACGCCGCAATATTCGGGCGTGCCGCGGCCGTGATCTCCCATAAAGCCGACCGCGTGGCTGTCATCGACCATCACCAGCGCGTCATATTTGTCCGCAAGATCGCAGATTTCCTTCAGCTTGGCAATATATCCGTCCATGGAAAATACACCGTCCGTTGCGATCAGCAGCTTTTTGCAGCCGTCGGCACGGGCTGCCTGCAGCTGCAGCTCCAGATCGGCCATGTCGGAGTTCTTATAGCGGTAGCGGTGTGCCTTGGAAAGGCGAACCCCGTCAATGATGGATGCGTGGTTCAGTGCATCGGAAATGATAGCGTCCTCGCTGCCCGTCAGGGTCTCGAACAGTCCGCCGTTGGCGTCGAAGCAGGAAGAATACAGGATCGCATCCTCCATGCCCACGAAATCGGCGATCTCGGCTTCAAGCTGCTTGTGGATCTCCTGCGTGCCGCAGATGAAACGGACGGAAGAAAGCCCGAAGCCCCAGCGGTCATAGCTTGCCCTGGCGGCCGCGATCAGGCGGGGATCGTCGGAAAGGCCGAGGTAGTTATTGGCGCACATATTGACTACGGCGGAGGCAGCCGTGGTGTCGATGCGGGACCGCTGCGGCGTTGTGATGATCCTTTCCTCGCGCCAGGTACCGGCATCGCGGATCGCCTGCAGTTCAGCGGCAAATGCTTCGTAAGCGGTTTTCATTTTGTACTCCCTTCTCAGGTCCAATCCAGGATGACTTTGCCGGATTGACCGCTGTGCATGGCTTCAAAGCCTTTTTCGAAATCGGTATAACGGAAGCGGTGTGTGATGGCGGGCGTCAGATCCAGACCGCCCTGCACCATGTAGGACATCTGATGCCAGTTGTCCAGCTTGCGGCCGTAAATGCCCTGCAGGGTCAGTCCCTTGCCGATGATATCGTTCATATCGAGCGAGATAGGGGCGCTGCCGAGACCGAGCAGACTGATCTTGCCGCCGTTGCGCATCACACCAAGCATCTGCTTCATGGCGGCACCGGCGCCGGACATCTCCAGACCGACATCAAAACCTTCTACCAGGCCCTGCGAGCGCATCACCTCTTTCAGGTCTTCCTTGGCGGTATTGACGGCTGCGTCGGCTCCCATTTTCCGGGCCAAGCCGAGACGGTAGTCGTTGATATCCGTGATGATCACGCGGCGGGCACCGGCATATTTGCAGATGGCCGCGGCCAGCATGCCGATAGGCCCTGCGCCGGTGATCAGCACATCTTCCCCGACCAGGTTGAACATGAGTGCCGTGTGCGTGGCATTACCGACCGCGTCGAACATCGCCACGACATCCTCGTCCAGCGTCGGATCAATGCGGATGACGTTGCTGGCAGGAATGCAGACATACTCCGCAAAGGCACCGTCGCGGTCAACACCGACGCTGTGGGTGTCTTTGCACCATTGAATGTTTCCGGTGTGGCAGTTGCGGCAGTGACCGCAGGTGATATGCCCCTCGCCGGATACGCGCTCACCAATCTGCAGGCCGGTCACACCGTCACCGAGCTCCGCGATCTCTCCCACGTATTCGTGGCCGATGACCATCGGCGGCTTCACGTGAGCGGCAGACCAGGGATTCCAGTCGTAAATATGTACGTCCGTGCCGCAGATGGCAGTTTTGTGGATCTTGATCAAAACCTCTCCGGCCTTGGGCACAGGAACGGGAACACGCCGCAGCTCGAGCCCCGGTGCTGCGGCAGGTTTCACAATCGCGTCCATCATACGCATATAAATGTCCTCCATACAGAGACAAAAATATTGTGCAGTCTCTATGACTGCACAATGTCACGAATCATATCTGTTGTCAATAGCGGAGAAAAAAGTCAAAAGAATCGAAAGTAAAATCCGAAGGGGAAGGAAAAGTGTCTCCGGAGGAGAAACATTCAGCGGTTATTGAGCTCATCGCAGGCCTCGGAGATCCGGCGCTCGATATCCGCGACAAGATCCTTCTGCTCCAGCTTGGAGAGACCTTCGGTCGGGATCGGAGGAAGGAAGCGCACCGACACGGGAACGGAACGGATAAACGGCCTGTGCAGCTCGTAGACATCATCCGCGTTTGTAATGGCAACGGGGACTATCGGAACTCCGGTTCGGAAAGCGGGACGGAAAGCCCCTTCCCGGAAGGGAAGCATATCGGCATTGTGATTGCGCGTCCCTTCCGGGCAGGCCCACAGACTGATCCCGCTGCTGAGAGTCTCCTGCATCTGCTGCGAGGAGGCAAGAGCGGAGCGGGTGCTGCTGCGGTCCAGAAATACGCAGCGGATCAGCTTCATCCAGGAAGAGAGGAGAGGGATCCTTGAAAACTCCTGCTTGGCGAGCTGGCCGCAGGGACCCTTCAAAAGAGGATAGGTGACGAAGATATCAAAATAGCTGCGGTGGTTGCTGACGAAAAAGCAGCTCCCGTTTTCAGGGATGTTTTTCAGACCTTCTACAGTAAGGCGGATGCCGCAGATGCCCCACGTGATGCGCATCGCTTTCCTGACGATGCGCGTGGCCAGGCGAAGCTGCAGGAACGACGAAAACGGACCGATCAGGTAAAGCAGCCCTAAAGCCGGCAGCCCGAAGGGGATCATCAGCAGAAAAATATACAATATCATCAGTATGAAGCGAATCATACCAGCCTCCGTATCGGTCAGATTGTAATATATACAGATTATAACATAAAATAAGAAAAAGACCACCATGGAAAACAAGGAATAATAGGAAATCTGCAGAAGAAAAAAATCCGGGGCGCAAAATCAGGATGATTCGGATTTGTTATATAACAAAAACATAGGTAACAAAAAGTTAATATATAATCTTGCTGTATGGGATTGAAATTGTACGGAAAATGAGGTACACTCAAGTCCTACGTTTGAGGGAACCAGGCATGTTTTATGAGTTTTGGCCCTTTGTCCGTTTATCTGGCCTTGATCGTGGGGAAAAACAGTGTATTTCCGGCACCGGAAACGTGGTACCGGTTGATGCAATTTTGCGCTTTGCGGGCTTTGCCCTCTCTTATCGTGTGAATTGAGGGCCCGGGAAATAGGAGAGATTTTTCCGGACTGCGGCGCGTGTAACCTGCGCACTTTCGTGCGTGCGGCCGGCAGATGATCTGCCTTCAGGATTGATTGTCATTAGGAGGACAAAAATGCTCAAGTTTGTTGCGAAGCGTATCCTGTCCGCCATTCCGACCCTGTTCGTGGTCGTGACATTGGTGTTCTGCTTGATGCGCTTACTTCCCGGCAATCCCCTGTATACGATGTTCGATACAGAGGACATGACTAAGGAAGAGATCGAAGCACTGATGGAGGAGTACGGCTTCTCGGATCCTATCTGGGAGCAGTACGGCCGTTACCTCGGAGACGTTGTTACGGGCGATTGGGGTAAATCTTATTCCAGCGGCAAGCCCGTTTTCGAGGACCTGATCAAGAAGCTCGAACCCACCGCTTTGCTGACGGTGTACGCGACGCTGATTACCGTAATAATCGGTATCCCCGTCGGTATCATCGCAGCGACCAAGCGTAATACCTGGATCGACTTCACCCTTTCCACCGGAACTATCCTGTTTATGGTTATGCCCGGTTTCTGGGTAGGTATTATGATGGTATACCTGTTGGCCTTCAAGGCCAAGATCTTCCCGCTGCAGGGCTATTATTACATTGCCCGCCGCGGACTGAAAACCGCACTGTATCATCTGAGCATGCCCGCCATCGCTACCGGTCTCTCCCACGTAGCATCCACGGCGCGTCATACCCGTTCTCAGATGTTGAACGTATTGCAGGAGGATTACATCCGTACTGCGAAAGCTAAGGGCCTGCCCCGCCGCAAGGTGCTGTATAAGCACGCACTCAAGAACACGCTGGGCCTGGTTCTGACACTGATCTCCAACTCTTTCGCCAGCATGCTCGGCGGCTCCACGGTTATGGAAAACGTATTCAATATCCAGGGTGTCGGCCGTCTTGCTTATACTTCCCTGAATGCACGTGACTACCCGATGGAGCAGTGCATCGTGCTGTTTATGGCTATGATCTACATGGTGGTCAATATCATCATGGATATCATCTACAAGGCGCTTGACCCGCGTATCGATTTCGGTTAAGGAGGGGGAAGAGCAATGGCTACGGAAAAAAGAAGAAGAAAACCGAAGGCATTTATCAAGCGCTATCTGCGTGTCATGGTCGGCGGTCTGCTGGTTGGATTCCTGATCCTCGTTGCGATTTTTGCTCCGCTGCTTGCGAAGCATGATCCGAACGAGATCGAGATCTCCAGAATGAACCAGGCTCCCAGCGACGATTTCCCGTTCGGTACGGATGCTCTCGGCCGCTGTGTTTACAGCCGTGTAATATACGGTACGCGTATTTCCCTGATCATCGGTCTCGGCGTTCAGTTCGTTACGATCGTCGTCGGTACGATCCTGGGTCTGATATGCGGCTACTACCGCGGGGCTGATATGATCATCATGAGAATCATGGAAGGTCTGATGGCCATGCCCGGCCTGCTGCTGACCTTCGTTATGGCCTCCGTTCTGGGATACGGCCCCGGCAACATGATTCTTTCCATGGTTATCGGCCGTATTCCTACGCTGGTACGTACGCTGCGAGGCAAGGTGCTCTCCCTTCGCGAGAAGGAGTATATCGAATCCGAAAAGGCAATGGGTGCCCGTGATATCCGCACCATTTTCCTGCACGTACTGCCGCAGACCACGAACTATCTGGTCATTCGTTTCACTACCGGTATTTCCGGCGCTATCATGGGCATTGCCTCCCTGGCATACCTGGGCGTCGGCCTGGATCCCAAGATTCCTAACTGGGGCACGATCATCAGCGAGGGCCAGAAGTTCCTGCTGACCAGACCTTACCTCTGCGTTTACCCCGGTATCGCAATTTGTATCACCATCTTCGGTTTCACCATGCTCGGCGAGGGCCTGCGTGAACTGCTTGACCCGAAGCTTAAGTAAAGGAGGCGCAGGACAATGAGTGAACCCGTTGTAAGCGTACGCGACCTGAAGCTGTGGTTTGATAATGACTTCGGTTCAGTACAGATTCTGAATGGCGTCAGTTTTGACGTAAATGCCGGTGAGACCCTCGGTATCGTGGGTGAGTCCGGCTGCGGTAAGTCCCTGACCTCTCTTTCCATCATGCGTCTGCTGGATACACCTCCCGCACGGTATGAAGGCGAGATCCTTTTCAAGGGCAAGAACCTTGTCAAGGCCACCGAGAAGGAAATGCTGAAGATCCGCGGCAGAGAAATCTCCATGATCTTCCAGGAGCCCATGACCTCCCTGAACCCGGTATATACGCTGGGCAATCAGCTGTCTGAGTCCTTTATCCTGCATCAGGGCATGAGCAAGAAGCAGGCTCTGGAGAAGTCCATCGAAATGCTCCGCATGGTGCGTGTATCCGAACCGGAGAAGCGTATCAAGCAGTATCCTTACGAGCTTTCCGGCGGCATGAGACAGCCTGTTATGATCGCAATGGCTCTGGCCTGCAAGCCCGAACTGCTGATCGCAGATGAACCGACCACCGCTCTGGATGTGACCATTCAGGCACAGGTGCTGGATTTGATGCGTGACCTGCAGAAGGAAATGGGCACGGCTATCGCCTTCATTACCCATGACCTGGGTGTAATCAATGAAATGTGCGACCGCGTGGTAGTTCTGTACTGCGGCGAAGTGATGGAAGAAGCTGAGGTGCGTGAGCTGTTCGACAATCCCAAGCATCCTTACACCTCCGGCCTTCTGGCCACGCTTCCTCAGAATGCCAAGGGCGGAAAGCTCAGCGTTATCCCCGGCATGGTACCGCCGGCGGGCCATTTCCACAGCGGCTGCGTATTCTGGGACCGCTGCCCTCACGCGACCGAGCGCTGCAAAGCAGAAAAGCCCGGTCTGTACACTGTCAGCGAAGGCCACAAGGCCCGCTGCTTCCTGTACGAATAAGAGGAGGAAAAGACCGTGGAAAATACGAACAAAGATATTCTTGTCAGCGTAAGGGACCTGAAACAGTGGTTTCCCCTGAAAAAGTGGTTTTGGGAGAAGCAGCAGTATGTAAAAGCTGTTGACGGTGTTTCCTTCGATATTTACAAGGGCGAGACCCTTGGTGTTGCCGGTGAGTCCGGCTGCGGCAAGTCCACCCTGATCCGTTCCGTACTGCGTATCATCGAACCGACCGAAGGCACCATCGTCTATGATGGCCAGGACATCACGAACATGAAGACGTCCGAACTCCGTAAGCTCCGTACCAATATGCAGATCGTGTTCCAGGATCCTTACAGCTCTCTGGACAGCCAATGGAGAGCCGGCAATATCATCGCCGAACCCATGAAGATCAACAACATGTACGGTTCCGCAGCCGAGCGAAAAAAGCGTGTTATGGAACTGATGAAGCTCGTAGGTCTGGATGATTCCTATGTGGACCGTTACCCTCACGAGTTTTCCGGCGGCCAGCGTCAGCGTATCGTCATCGCGCGTGCTCTGGCAACGAACCCCGCTCTGCTGATGTGCGATGAAGCTGTATCCGCTCTGGATGTATCCGTTCGTGCGCAGGTTCTGAACCTGCTGAAGGAGCTTCAGGAGAGCCTGAAATTGACCTACGTATTCGTGTCTCATGACCTTTCCGTTATCGAGCATATCTGCGACCGTGTCATGATCATGTATCTCGGCCGCTGCGTAGAGATCGGCGATAAGGATGCCATTTTCAATCATCCTGCTCACCCTTATACGAAGGCTCTGCTTTCCGCTATTCCGACCATTACGGCCAGAGACGATTCCAAGCCTCGTATCCGTCTGGAAGGTGATATCCCCAGTCCGGTACATCCGCCTGTGGGCTGCCGCTTCAATACCCGCTGCCCGAACGCAACGGAGAAGTGCAAGACCGATCCGCCTACCATCGATATGGGCAACGGTCATCTGGTCACCTGCCACTTCGCGGGCTGATCGGCGAAAAGCGGCTGTCGGTCCGGCAGCTGTCAAAAAATGAATCAATCCTGAATACGGCCGTCGGCCTGCCATACCTCCTAAGTGGCAGCCGGCGGCTGTTTTTGTGTGTCGGATGATTTTGGCAGAAAATATCTGAATTGCAGTGACAAAAATGCAGAAAAAGGAATATAATAAATACAGAGAAGTATCTGGTGATGAACTTCCCTGCCAACTGGAGAACCTTCCACGACTGCTACTGGAGCAATCCGGCAGAGCACAGCGCTAAATAAAAAACAGCATTTTCCTGGCGAAAAGGACGCTGCAGCAATGCGGCGTTCTTTTCGTGCTCTTAAAGAGGAAAAAGGCGAAAAAGATAAACAAATTGTAATGGGTGATGCAGGAGATGCGTACAGTCCCATTATATAAGGATAAGAGTTATAAAAAATCGTTATTAGACAAAAACGGAGCCATCATATAAAATACATGAAACAAGAGGGAGAGGAGGATGTCCTCTCCATGTATGAAGGAGGATAATATGAAGAAACTTACAGCGCTTCTTCTGGCTATGGTGATGGTTCTCGGCCTTGCCGCCTGCGGCGAGAAGCCGGAGGAAACCAAGCCCAGCGAGGGAAGCAAGGCAACTGAAGCTGACAAGCCTACCGAAGGCACGAAGCCCCAGGAGAGCATGTCTCAGGCCGGTACCGAACAGCAGACCGGCGGCATTGAGGAGATCCTGGCTCGCCGCGGCGGTGCCATGAATTTCGCTTACGGCATGAGCAGCAACAACGATATTCATAAGCAGAGCGGCGGCTGGGGCGTTTATACCTGGGCCTGCTATGTATATGAACCCGTTATCACCCGTGACCTGAACGGCGATTTCCAGCCCGGCGTGTGCAACTTCGAGCTGTCCGACGATCAGCTGACCTTTACCCTGTGGGTACGTGACGGCGTCAAGTTCCACAACGGTGAGGACTGCACCATTGAAGACGTAGTTGCTTCCCTGAAGCGTGCCGGCACTATCGGCAACAATGTCAAGAAGTATTTCGGTCAGGCTGTGGAAAGCCTTGATCCCGAGATCGTAGAGAAGGACGGCCATAAGTGCGCTGTTTACAAGTTCAAGAAGTATGCTACCACGAACCTGTACTACATCTCCGGTCATCAGAGCTGGGCCAGCGTAATGCCTAAGAGCATCTGCGATAAGTACCCCGAAGCTGCTGTGATGCCTCAGGAAGACCTGATCGGTACCGGCGCTTATAAGGTTGCCGAATACGAAGAGATGGTCAGCATGAAGCTCGTCCGCAATGAGGATTATGTTCCTTACAACGAAGGCTGCACCGGTCTGGCTGCTCCCAAGTATGCTTACTTTGATACCTTCACCATGCTCGACCTGGCTGCAGAAGATTCCACCGCGACCATGGCCCTGCTGAGCGGTGATTATGATGCCGCCATGATCGATCTGGAGTACAAGGATATGCTTCTCTCCAGCGGAAACATCAGCATGATCGGCGAGCCTGTTACCAAGTTCTATATGATCTGCTTCAACACCATGAATCCGGAGACTCAGGTCGCAAACGATCCCAACCTTCGTAAGGCTATCCTGGCCGCAATCGACTATGAAGAGCTCTCCAAGGTTGAAGGCGATGTCAATAGCCTTACGTTCTGCCCGATGGAGAAGGGTGCCTACTATACGGATGCCTTCGTGAAGGCCGACTACTTCGGAAAGGGCAATCTGGAACTTGCCAAGAAGTATCTGGCTGCTTCCAACGTAGACGCTTCCAAGCCGATTATTATTACTCCTCAGGGATCCGGTATCACGGATATTGATACCTACCTGCAGAACTGCGTTGAGACTCTGGGCCTGCAGTGCGACTTCTATTTGACTTCCAGCTGGGATGAAGAGATCGCCAACAGTGCTGATTCTGCTCCCTGCGACCTGACCCGTATGTCTTCCGCAGTTGCTTCCTTCGTTCCTACCACGCTGGTTGCCAACGTAAAGGACCGCTTCTGGAAGAACGAGCGCAAGGATGAGCTGTTCGGTATTATGGGCGCAGAGATCGTTGGTTCCAAGGGCTCCCTGGATGCCTGGAACGAGCTGGTTCAGCTGTGGGTCGATGAGGCTGTTGTAGCTCCTACCTTCGAGACGACCGCTCCTCTGTTCTACAACAAGGATCTGGTTGTGAACTTCCCGACCAACTGGAGAACCTTCTGGGATTGCTACTGGAGCAACCCGGCCGAACACTAATAATCAATAACAAATCAGGGACGGTCGCGCAGAGCG
>JAZLHR010000096.1:0-14783 GCA_045616945.1 Lachnospiraceae bacterium
CACCAGCGGAACGATCGCCCGCCGCGGAACCATTCAGATGAAGCATGGCGAAAGCATCACGATCACTGGTATCCCTGCCGGAACGCGTTACAGTATCACCGAAAGCGACAGTGACGATTATACCGTTGAGTTCAGCGGAGAAACCGGCACTATCCTTGGAGGAGAAACATCGGCATCGGAATTCATCAACGAGTTGAACGGCGGCCCGGATACCGGGGATGGCCGTGACTTGCCGCTGTGGATCGGTTTGATGGGATCGTCTGTTCTCGGAATGGCCGTCGTACAGTCCGGCGGCAGCGATAAGCGCAGGAAATCCGACACCTGATCCGGAAATTCCGCAGCAAAAATTGAGTTATGATGTTTCTCCGCCGCTTTTCTCCTCTGCGGACGCACGCAATTGATTTGGGGAAGTACCTGTGCGTTTGGGGCCATCGGTTTGGATTCCTTTTTTTGCAGAGAAAAAGAGGAGAAACGAATGTGCTGAAATACATAAAAACAGACACCGTGAAAAGCTTTTCTGCCATTCACGGTGTCTGTTTTGCTTTGCCGCGCTGTTTTGAAATCACTTCCTTATGCGGCTGCGTCACGGTGAGTATGCTCCCTTTCGGGAGCGCGGGTCAACATAATTCCACGATGAATTCGCCGCTTTCGGTCTGGAATTTTTCTCCCCTGTCGCGGCTGTCGGCCCAAATGAACAGGAGAATGATGAGTGAGATCGCAAGGATAGTTGAAAAGAGTCTGGACAAGATTTTCTTCAGCATAGGGATCCTCCTTTCCGGGATCGCGGCGGGCAGGGCCGCTGTTACATCCTGCTCACCTGCAGCATGGCTTCGTACAGGGCGCAGTATTTTTGATATTTCTTTTCGTAAGCCGCGTGATTCGACGGCTCGTACTTCTTTACGAAGGAGATGCATTTCGCGGAAGCATCTTCAAAGTCCGCAAACACACCGTCGCTGACGGCGCCGATGAGCGCGGCCCCCAGACAGGCGGCTTCTTTTTCCTGCGGGATAACGACAGGCAGGCCGGTAATATCCGCCTGCAGCTGGCACCATACGGGGCTCTTGGAGCCGCCGCCGGTCGCGATGATATGGGCGATCTTCGTTCCGTTTTTCTGAATGGCTTCGCAGTTCTTGCGGAGCATGAAGGCGACGCCCTCCATCACGGCGCAGGCCATGTCGTAAACATCATGTTCCTGACGCAGGCCGTAGAACAGGCCGGAGGCATCGGTGTCGAATTCGGGAGAATTGGTGCCGACCAGGAAGGGCAGGAAGATCAGCTTGTTCGGAAGCTTCCGTTCCAGCAGGACGCGGTTCATTTCGTCGTAGCTGATGCCGTTCATGCAGGTGCGGTGGAACCATTCCAGCGAAACGCCGCCGGATTCCGCTACGGGCAGCATGATGTGGGTGTCCGGCAGGAAGCCGTAGTGCATGGCGATCCCGGAATTGCGGGGGCAGGGTTCCTCCGCCATCGTGGTCAGAGCCATTACGGTACCGGTGGAAAGCGTCATACCGCCGCGGGTCACATTGCCGGTGCCGACCATGCCGGTGAAATGGTCCAGCGTGCCGATGTTGACGCGCGCGGCGGGCGTGAGGCCCATTTTCTGCGCGGCGGCTTCGGTCAAAGGACCGGCCACACTTAACGGTTCGGCCAGAGCGGGCAGCTGAGCCTCGCTCACACCGATCGCCTGCAGCATCTTCGTCCAGTATTTCTTTTCGTAGATATCGAAATAGAAGGAGAAGGTGGCGATGGACATATCGGACAGACGTTTGCCGGTCAGGCGGAATACGATGAAGTCCTTCAGCAGGAAATAGGTGGCCGCCTGTCCGTAGACCTCCGGGCGGTTCTTCTTCAGCCACAGGATCTTCGTGGCGGGCCAGGTGGGCAGGACTGCCATCTGACCGGTAGTGGCTTCGATCTCTTCATGCGGGAACTGAGCGGAAAGAAGTTCGCACTCCTCGGTGCTGCGCTCGTCCATCCAGGAGATCGCGTTCATCAGCGTATTGCCGGCGGCATCCAGCGTGACCAGAGACTCGGCCTGGCCCGTGAAGGTGATCTGCGAGACCTCCGCCGCGGGTATCCTATTTTCGGAGATCAGGCGGGCGATCAGCGCTTCGATATTGCGGCAGTACAGATCCGCGTCAAATTCCACATGACCGTTTTCGCGGATGTATTCCACGGGGAAGCTTTGGCGGTCGACCAGCTTCATTTCGGCGGTATAGACCGCAGCTTTGATGTTTGTGGTACCAAGATCCACACCGATATAATACATAAGGAAATCCTCCTTTGTTATCCTGCTTTCATACTAGCATATATGAGAGCAGATTGCAAACACGCATAAAAAAAGCGGCAGTAGATCCGCCTGCCGCTCCGGTATTCAATTGTCGCTGCGGTAAGCGGTGTTCTGCCATTTGCCGCCCTGTGCGCGGTGCAGTTCCTCCGTCAGGTGGTCCCAGTACAGAACATCGCCCTTTTCCGGGTAAAATTCAATGAATTCGCCGTCGATGAAGGTATAGAAGCGGGAAATATCCGTACACATACCGTAGGTCAGGACGGCGGAGGAGGGGAGCCGGAAGCTGAAAGGCGTTCCGTTTTCGGCCCCGTCGAAATGCAGGCCCTCCGCATTCAGAGTAAGAGTTCCTTCGCCGGTAATGACGGAGGTGGCGCTGCCGAACAGACGGCCGTGCTTCTTCAAACGGCCGATCTTCACGCGGCCGCTGTGGGAGAAGCCTTCCTTCCGCACTTCCTCGGCTGCTTTTTCGCGCTCCCAGATGGTCCAGTCGGTGACCAGCTCCGGACAGCGGCTCTTTTCATCTGCGGGGAAGAGGTTATAGCGATTATCCAGCTGTACCGTGTTGCCGCAGTCCTTGCAGCGCATGGTGTCGCCCGAGGTCTCCATCTGATACAGACTGCCGCAGCAGGGGCAGCGGTAAAGCAGGGTATCCAGCTTCTGCGCCATGCCGCCCTTCACCTTGTATTCCACCTGTTCGGTTTTGTTCCAGATATAATCGTCGTGGGCCAGCAGGCGGTTCATGCGGTCGTCGATCTCTTCGGGAGTCAGTACCTTCAGCTCTTCGGCCGTGAACATCCGGTCGACCGTGACTTCCACGCGGCCGGGGCGTTCATCCAGGCAATGCTTGGTATAAGTCAGATATGCTCCGGCAATGCGGGTGTAATATACCGGGAAGCCGAGTTTTTTCAGCAGCTTGGCCCCGCCGGGGATCACGGGCTGCGCCATGCCGGTGATGCTGCTCATCCCCTCCGGCATGAAGAAGATATTGCCGCCCATTTTGGCGACCCGCAGGACCTGGCGGATGGTATAGGAATCGGCCACGAAATTCTTCTTCGGAATGACCTGCATCATCCGCAGCAGCAGACTGGTGGGAAATCGGAAGAATTCGTTGTAGCCGACGACATAGTTCAGCCGTTTGGGCAGCGCCGCCGGTGCGGTGAACAGATAGTCGTTCCGGGATGCGTGATTGCTGATCATGACGATAGGCCCCTCTTCCCTGCCGGGATAGGCCTTATAGGTAAAATGCGTACGGATCTTCTTGTTGAGGATCCGGCAGACTACCATCAGGATCCGGTAGAGGATCGGTGAGGGCAGACCGACCTGACGCTTGTGCAGCTTTTCCTGTGCGGTGAGTTTGGCCATGGAGGCTCCTTTCATTTTCGCCTGCAGGTAGGGACGCAGGAACCGGAATACGGGGACATCATATCGTTTTTTCGGAAAATCCGCAACCGTTTCCCGCGGGGAAGGGGGGCTCCTTGACAGAAAAAGTCTGCCGGGTATAATACGGACAGAGACACGCGGAGCCGGGCTTTTGCGGCCCGCGGGAGTGATTCGGGAGGAAATGATGCTGCAATTATTGATAGACCGTTTTGTGATGACCCGGGAAGAAAAAGAACGCCGGGGGGCTTATGGGACACTGTGCAGTATCCTGGGCATCGTGCTCAATCTGATCCTGTTTGCGGGCAAGCTGCTTGCGGGGGCACTCAGCGGTTCGATCGCGATCACGGCGGACGCGTTCAACAACCTGTCCGATGCCGGCAGTTCTCTGATCTCTCTCCTCGGCTTCCGTCTGGCGGCGAAAAAGCCGAATCCGGAGCATCCCTTCGGGCACGGCCGTTTTGAATATCTGTCCGGTCTGGCCGTGGCGGTGCTGATCCTGATCATGGCCGTGGAGCTGGGGCAGTCGTCCGTGGAGAAGATCCTGCATCCGGAAGAGGCCGTGTGGAGCGTGATCGCCATCGTGATCCTGGCAGTTTCGGTGCTCGTGAAATTCTATATGTATTCGTATAATCACCGTATCGGGAAGCAGATCGAGGCCGAGGCGCTGCTGGCGACGGCCAAGGATTCTCTCAGTGACTGCTGCGCGACGGCGGCGGTCTTGGCGGCGACGCTCGTCGAGCATTTCCTGCATGTGCCGATCAACGGCTGGTGCGGTCTGGCTGTGGCAGTGCTGATCCTTTTTGCGGGGATCGGCGCCGTGAAGGAGACCGTGGGACCGCTGCTGGGTGAGGCACCTACGAAGGAATTCGTCGATTCCATCGCGGCGATCGTCCGCTCCTATGAGAACGTGTCCGGCATCCACGACCTGATCGTGCATGATTACGGACCGGGCCGGAAAATGATCAGTCTGCACGCGGAAGTCCCCGGCAATATCAATGTATTCGTGCTGCACGATATGATCGACTGTATCGAGAAAGAACTGCAGGAAAAGCTCGGCTGCCACGCTACCATCCACATGGATCCGGTGGAGACGGACAGCGCGGCCGTGAAGGAAATGCGGGCCAGAGTGGCCAAACTGGCAGCCTCCGTTGACAGCCGTCTTTCGATCCATGATTTCCGCATGGTGACGGGCAAGACGCATACGAACGTGATTTTTGATCTGGTCGTACCCTATGAATGCGAGGAAGAAATGTCCGTCTACAAAGAACGGGTCGCTTCCGCGGTCAGGAGCATGGAGGGCAATCTGATCGCGGTCATTGAAGCAGAAAGAAGCTATGTCTGAGCGGGAAGGCAGTGCGGCCGGGTAAGGCGGCACCGGACCTGCGGAATATGTCTATTCGGCAGCTGTCACAGACCGCCTGAGGGCGGGAAAGGGCAGCTATTTTGTGTCGGACATCCGTGATTATTCCGAATTCTTTTATTTCGATCGTATAAAGGCGGAACGACCATGTCTTTTTTCTTGAAAACAGATGCAATTAATGATATGATAAATTCGGTGCCTATCGGGCATTTTACCTAATTCCAACACCGCAGAATCGCTGCGGTCCCCACATCGGCAGGCCGGGATGGCCCTGCCGGGAAAACGGAGAAAAAATGTCAACTGAACAGATCTTATCCCTGCTCGGAGGCGTCGGCCTGTTCCTGTACGGAATGACCCTGATGTCCACCGGCATCCGAAAAGCCTGCGGCGCTCACCTGCACGACATATTGGAAAAAGCGACCGGCAGCAAGCTGCGTTCCGTAGCCGTCGGTACCGGTCTGACGGTGCTTGTGCAGAGCTCCTCGGCGACAGACGTCATGGTTATCGGTTTTGTCAATTCGGGCTTTCTGACGCTCTCCCAGGCTATCGGCGTCATCCTGGGGGCGAACATCGGTACGACCGTCACCGCACAGATCACGGCCTTCAATATCGGCCTGTACGCTCCGGCGCTGGTATTTGTCGGTGCGTTGGTGGCTCTATTCGTCAAAAAGAACGTAGTCAAGTCCATCGGTACGTTTGTGTTGGGCTTCGGTATGCTGTTTGAAGGGGTCTCCTTTATGAAGGGGGCTATCGCTCCGCTGGCTCAGCAGCCGAAATTCATCAGCTTTGTGCAGGCGCTGGACAATCCGATCCTGCTGATCCTGTTCGGCGTGGCCTTTACCATGCTGCTGCAGAGCTCTTCCTCCGCAACGGTCATTTTTCAGGCCTTTGCCGTGGAGGCATTGATCAGCTATAAGGCCGCTGTTTTTCTGGTCATCGGTTCTGCCGTGGGCAGCGTGGCGCCCAATCTGCTGGCTTCCCTGACGACCAACCGCAACGGCAAGCGCACGGCTTTGCTGAACCTGATCTTCAACCTGATGCGTGCCGCATTGGTTTCCGTGATCATAGTGGTCTTCCCGAAGACTTTGGAGTGGATCCAGGCACTTTCTCCGGGGGATGTGGCCCGTCAGGTGGCAAATACGCATACCATCCTGGCTGTTTTCTCGGTGGCGGTGCTGCTGCCCTTCTCCGAGTATATCGTAAAGCTGACGCAGAAGATCCTTCCCTTCCAGGAAGACGAGATCCGGAAGATGGAAGAATACCGCCTGCACTATATGCTGGACCTTTCCAGCGTGCCGCCGGCGGTCGCTTTGAAGCAGGCGAAGAAGGAGATCGTGCGTATGTCGCAGATCGCCGCCAAGAACCTGGAGCTTGCGTTGGAATGCCTGTTTGAACAGAGCCCCGAAAAGGCAAAGCGGGTCGAAGAGTACGAAAAGGTCATGGACTATCTGGACAAGGCCATCATCGAAAAGCTGGTCGAGCTGCGTGCTTCGGATATGAGCGCCAAGGACATGAACAAGGTATACCACATGACCCTGACGGTATCCGACCTGGAACGTATTTCCGACCTGTCCGAAAACGTGGCGGAGCACGCTATGCGCCTGCATGAAGAACATGTGGAGTTCTCCGAGGGCGGCAAGAGGGATCTGGAGAAGATGGCCGCGGAGACGCTGAAGGCCGTAAAGCTCTGCCTGGAGATCTTTGAGAAGAAGCAGTTTGAGCGTCTGCCCGAAGCGGAAGCTCAGGAAGAGATTGTGGACAGGACGCAGGAAGAGATCATCAATGCCCACGTGCACCGTCTGGTGGAAAAAAGCTGCCAGCCGCTCGCCGGCGTGGTATTTACCGATATGGCTACGGAGCTGGAGCGCTGCGCGGACCATGCTATCAACGTAGCATATTCTCTTTCCGGAAAAGAGGAAAAGAAGGATCAGGAGTCTATTCTGGATATGATCGCCGGAGATATCGGCTGACGGAGCCCCGGCTGCTTCGCCGGGCAGGATAAGTGACAGGAGGACACGAAGATGGCAGTGCGGATTCTTGTAACAGATTCTCTGATGCAGTTTGCGGAGGATCAGCTGGTGGCCGAGGGCTATGAGCTGGTGCGCAGAAAATGTACGCCGGAAGAGGTCGGTACGGTGATGCGCGACTATGACGGAGCGATCATCCGCTCTATGACCAAGATCCGCAAGCCGCAGATCGATGCGGCGAAGAACAGCCGTCTGCAGGTCATCATCCGGGGCGGCGTGGGCACAGACAATATCGACTCCGAATACGCGGAAGCCTGCGGGATCAAGGTACGCAATACGCCTCTTGCCTCCTCTAATTCCGTAGCGGAGCTGGCAGTCGGCCTGCTGTTTTCCTGTGCCAGAAATATCGCGCTTTGCAGCTGGTGCTTCAAAAACGGCAGCTGGGAAAAGAAAAATCTGGCGATGGGCTTCGAATTGGAAGGAAAAACGGCCGGGATCATCGGCTACGGGCGCATCGGCGGCATGATCAGCCATAAGGTGCAGGCCCTGGGGATGAACGTTCTTTCGTTCGTTCACCGGCACAAGCCGGAGGGCGAGGAATGTGAGACGATGCATTTCGTGTCTGAAAAAGAGACCTACGCGAAGTCAGATGTCCTGTTCGTATGTGCGCCGGGCGGCGGAGAGCCGATCATCAACCGTGAAAGCATTGCGAAAATGAAGGACGGGGTCGTGATCATCAATATTTCCCGCGGGACCAATATCGATGAAGAGGCTCTGCTCGAGGCATTGAACAGCGGCAAGGTCGGCGCGGCCGGTCTGGACGTCTGGGCGGATGAAAAGAATCCGAATTACGAATTGGCAAAACATCCGCGTGTTTCCCCCACGACGCATCTGGGGGCCAGCACGGCAGAGGCGCAGGTGAGGATCGGCAACGAGATCGTGCAGCGTGTGCATGAAAATCTGCCGCTGTAACAGCCTGTCTGACAAATAATTCGGCGAAGATAATCGTGAACTGAAAGCGGGCGCTCTGCCGGGAAGGCAGCGCCCGTTTTGCATTCGGAATGCGGAGCCGCCGCGGGCTGTGTGTGCACGTTTTTTCGGAAACCTGACCGGGAAATGCATCGGATGACATGTGCTGGAAAGCCGGGATATCGCCGGCTTCCCAGCAGGAACGATTCGCCTGAGCTTCATTACAGAAAAAAATTATCATTTCCCTCAAAATACTTGACAAAAAAATAATTATGATAATATACATTTATGGTATAGCCGAGGGTGACGCTGCCGTCATAAACGGGGAAAAAATGAATACGAGGAGGAAGCACAATGAAGATCCGGAAGATTTTATGGGTTCTCTTGGGCGTATTGCTGGTCGGTTTGGGTGTATTCTTCTGCGTGAATAAGGCTGTATCCAAAGGAACCGCAGGAAAATTGCCGGCGCCTGTTCCCGCGGAGAAGGCAGCGGAACTGGAGCAGGCCTGGGAAGCTCTTATGAAATTCATTCAGACCGATGACGGGAGCGGCCTGACAGAGGTGCGGAACATGGTCCACGGAACGCATATACATGTGCGCTCAAACTACGGCGGCTGCTGCATGGACGGGGACACCTTATGGGTTTATCTGACAGAGGATGACGGCAGTTTTGAACCGTATTTTCAGGAATATACCTGCGCGAAGAAAAAGCTCGCCGAGCATAGCTGGGAAGAACTGCAGACGTCGATGGAATACTTCGTCAGAGAATACTCGGATCTGTATGACCGTTTTCAGACAGGGAAAGGTGCCTGCCCGGATGTTTTTGACAATATCCGATATGCGATGCCGGATGAGTACAATAACTGCATCCGTATCGGCGTGAAAACTTACAGCCGGAAATGGGAAGAACGTTTCAGGAGCGTTTTTGATCGGAAGGAATATAAAGGATTTGTTTTCAGCCCTGTCAAAGGGGACTATCCGGTTATTTCCTTTAGCGAACCGGACAGCTATGCGCAGGGCGGGGTTTCTCTCCTGCTGCCGGAGCACGGCGGTTTTTATGAGCGCGGCGTGTGGCTGGGGTATTATAAATAAACAGCCGATGACTGTATCGGAAAATCAGGGGCTGTAAAAAAACTCAGCCCGTTAACTAACCCAAACGGCAGAGCCGCAAGTACAAGTTGCTTGCGGCTCTGCCGTTTTTCCGCCCGCCCTCAAGAGGAAGCTTCTGCTGGCGCAGAAGCCCGGGCTTCCTTTGGGGGATAAGGTAGGTAGTGTCAAGGGTAGTGTCAAGATAATTGCGCAAATTTGTTTGCAGACGCTGTGCTGCATGATGTCCGGGACGGCGCGGAAACAGGTCAGCCGAGCTCCGGAACCAGCGTGAGAAGGGAAAGACTGACGGCCCCGATGTACATCCAGAGCCGGAAGGTCTTCTTCCCGGAACACAGGCTGACGCACCAAAGTACGGCGCCGGAAAACAGGACAAATACGAGCCAGCTGCTTTGCAGGCGCAGCGGCGTGAAGCCGAAGCAGCTGATGTAAAGCCCCAGCTTGGACATGGCGATGACGGCGAAGAGCATGCTTTCGGCCAGCAGCAGGAGGCAGGCTGCCTTGAAGGTGGCTTTCATACGATCTCCTTCGGACACAAGGCGCGTGACCAGCCAGAGCAGGGCAAAATTGACCGCCATGACCTTGCACAGTTCAAAGAAGCCTTCCCGCGCATATCGGGCAACGGTAAAGCCCTCCGGCAGAGTCCTGGAATAGGCACCGAACAGGTATGAACCCTGCAGGCCGATGAAGGCGATATATACCACGGAAAAGAGCAATATCACAAAGGTCCAGAAGCCGGCGGGGACACGGTGCAGCTTTTGCAGGAACAGGAAGGCACGGTGCTTTTCCTGCATCAGTTTTTCCTGCGGATAGCGGCGGCTTCCGGCCAGCAGACCGAACAGATAGGCGCCGACGGGAAGGCCCAAAAAGAAATTGAAGAGAAAATCCTGCGGCAGTTCGGGCAGAAAATCGAGGCGGATCCTGCCGAGCCAGCTGCCGAAACCGCTGTCGGCGGCGCGCAGCAGTTTTATTGCCGCGGCGAAGAGAATGGCACAGATGACGGCGGCGCCGAGCGTCCAGAGACTTGCCGTGCGGTCCTTCTTTTTGCCGGAAGTGACGCGGCAGCGGATGCATTGCGCCAGCGTCCTGATCCGCAGGAAGAAATTGCCGAAGGGCAGTGTGACAAAGCCGCGCAGGGCATCGAGCGGGAGAAAATGGCCGCTGACCCCGTCCAGCAGCAGACCGCTGCGGGAAAGTACCCACCAGACTGCGAAAATATGCGCAAACAGATACAGCTGATCTGCGGTCCAGACCGCGCTGATGCGGAAGGCGCGGCTGACGCAGCTGACGGCCAGGCAGCCCAGCCAGACCCAGCTTTCCGGGGCACGTTTGCGGTCCCGCAGCAGCCATTCGCCGCAGCCGACGATAAAAACACCTAGCAGCAGAACGGTTTTCAGGCGGATCTCCGGGTCCGTCATGGTATAAATGTAGAAGTAGCCGATCACATAGGCAAGCAGAGCGGTGATCCACTCGCTTTTGGCCGGCATAACGGGCGGCGCGGCCGGCTGCAAACCGGCAGGCTCGGTCTGCTGCGGCTCATCGAAGGCGGTTAAGGGTTCATTCATCTTGAGTTTCCTCCGAAAATGCAAGAATATCGCCGGGCTGGCAGTCCAATTCCCTGCACAGCGCGGAAAGGGTGGAGAAACGGACGGCCTTGGCGCGGCCGCTTTTCAGGATCGAAAGATTGGCGGGGGTGATGCCCACTTTTTCAGCCAGCTCGTTGCCGGAAAGCTTGCGGCGGGCCATCATAACATCCAGATTGACAATGATTCCCATAGCAGCCTCCTATACCGTCAGGTCGAGCTCGTCCCGCATGGCGACTGCCTGCTCAAAAGTGTTTTTGAGTACGCGGAGAATGAGCCCCATAAAGGCGGCAGCTGCCGTCACGACGGCAAAAGGCAGGTAAAAGAATGTCGAAAACAGGCAGATGGCGCAGACGCCGAAGCAGTACCAGCTGACGGCCCGAAGATGACGGACATTTTCCGCAGTGAAAATATTTCCGCCGGCAATATTCCGGAGCAGCCGGTCCAGGCGCCAGAGGCACGGCCAGCCGAACAGGCTGCAGCCGAGCAGCGTGACCAGCAGCACCGTGAAATAAAGCTGCCCTTCCATGTGGCGCAGCCGCATGAAGCCCTTTACGATCGGGACACAGCCGGCATCCAGCACGAGAAGCAGCGCCGCCAGTACGGCAAGGCAGAGGCGGGTCAGGGTGATGCTCTTATCTTTGTTCCAGTTCATAATGTTCCTCCAGGACAGAGCTGCGCGGCGTATCCGGATCCCCGCGGCGCGCATCCGGTCCTGCAGAACCGGTCTGTCAGACGCAGAATAGCACGCAGAATATCGCTTGTCAATATAAATTTATCGAAAAACAATAATTGCATACCGGCGTGCGGAAAAAAGCATTTTGTGATATACTGAAAAGGAAAGCACGAAAGGAAGAAAAAGCATGCCTGCACCGGAGTTATACTATTACAGCCGCCTCGGCAAATACGAACAGTTGGTCTACTATGCCATGCGGAAAGGCCTGGAAGAGCTGGCCCCTGTTTTTCCCGTCCCGGCAGCGGATATAAAGCAGATGACGGACATCTATTTCTGCCTGCGGCTGGACCATCCGGAGCTGTTTTACGCGACGCATTTTTCCTATCGGAAATGTCCTGCGGCGGATACGGTGGAATTTCAGCCGGACTATTTGTTTGAAAAAAAGAAGGTGCTGGAGCACCGGAAGGCTGTAAGTGCCCGCGTGCAGAAGCTGGCCGCGGCTGCGGAAAAGCTGGACGAAGCGGGGCGGCTGCAGTATATCCATGATTTCATCTGCGGGAATGTCCGCTACGATAAACTGAAAAAGGATTATTCGCACGAGATCATCGGGCCGCTCACGCAGGGCGTGGGCGTGTGCGAAGGGATCGCGAAGTCCGTCAAGGTGCTGTGTGACCGGCTGAGCATCCCCTGCATCATCGCGCTCTCGGACAGCAATCCGGAAAAAGGCATCAAATACCGCCATGCCTGGAACCTCGTGCGTCTGAGCGGCCGCTGGTATCATCTGGACGCGACCTTTGACAATTCGCTCGGCTCGCCGGACGCCGTCCGTTATGACTATTATCTGCGCTCCGACGCGCAGTTTTTCCGGGATCATGAACCTGTGATGATGCCTGTCCCTGCCTGCCCCTCCGATGATCTGTTTTATTATAAGGCCAAAAAACTGTCCTTCACAAAGGAAGAGGAAGTTGAAAAAAGGGCGCTGCAGGCCGCGAAAAAGGGGAAGACCCTGCTGTTTCACTGGCGCGGGAGCTATCTGACCCGGGAACAGCTGAAACGGCTGCTGGAAATATTGGAGACGGCGGCAAAGCAGAACGGGACAAGCCCCGCGGTCTCTCTGAACTGGCCGCAGGCCGTGCTGGAGGTGCATTTCAGCCGTGAGGCTCCGGCAGAGGAACTGACCCTGCAGGAGGCGAACGAGGGCGAGCAGTCCTGAGAGTTTCTTGCATATGCCCCGCCCCTGTGCTATCATGCCGGCAGAAAACGAAAGAAGGAACAGATATGCGTTTATTGATCATCCGTCATGCGGAACCGGATTATGCTCATAATTGTCTGACGCCCTCCGGCGAGGAGGAGGCCGCCGCACTGGCCCGCTGTATCGAAAATTATCATATAGATGATTGCTATACCTCTCCGATGGGACGCGCTCTGCTGACCGCGAAGCCCTGTCTGGAGACGCTGGGGAAGAGGGCCGGGACACTGGACTGGCTCCGGGAATTTTCCTATCCGTTCAAGCGCCCGGACGATATGCCCTGCAATACCATCTGCTGGGATTGGCTCCCCCGCTGCTGGGCGGACGAACCGGCTTACGCGCAGGAGGATGCCTGGCTGGAAACCCCGCTGTTCGCATCGTCCGTGATCCCGGAAAAATACCGCTGGGTGAGCGGTGAGCTTGACCGGCTGCTGGCTTCCTACGGCTACCGCCGGGAGGGACATCTGTACCGCGCAGAAGCGTCAAATCATAAGACGGTCGCTTTGTTCTGCCATTTCGGCGTGGAATCCGTGCTGCTGGGACATCTGCTGAATATCCCGCCCATGCTTCTGTGGCACGGGACCTGTGCGGCTCCCAGCTCCGTAACTTCCTTATATACGGAAGAGCGGGAGGAGGGCTATGCGTATTGGCGGATGAATGCCTTCGGCGAGGTCCCGCATCTGGCAAGGGAGGGACGGGCCCCTTCGTTCTATGCCCGCTTCCGCGAGACTTACGGCGATGTGGAGCCGGACGAACCGTAATATACAGAAAACCGCTGAAAAGTGGAGAGAACGAAACAGAATATACGACCGTCCGCTTCGCAAAGTGGAGAGAAGGAAACGGGATATACCGCGATCTGCTCCGTAAAGTGGAGAGGACGAAACGGGATATACCGCGATCCGCTCCGCAAAGTGGAGAGAATGAAACAGGATATACCGCGATCCGCTGTACAAAGCAGAGAAAGATAAGTGACCGAAATATGATGCACAACTGTAAAATGATCATCGCATACGACGGGACTCGCTATCAGGGCTGGGAACATCAGCCGGGGCGGGATACCGTACAGGGCAAGCTCGAGGCCGTGTTGGAGCGTCTGCAGGGCGCGCCGGTCACGGTCATCGGGGCAGGCAGGACCGACGCGGGAGTGCATGCCCGCGGCATGGTCGCCAATGCGCATCTGGAATCGGATCTGACGGCGGAGGAGATCGGGGCGTACCTGAATCATTATCTGCCGGAGGATATCGCGGTCCTGGAATGCCGTGAGGCGGCGCCCCGCTTTCATGCCCGTTACAGTGCGGTCGGGAAACTGTATACCTATACCTGCTATGTGGGGGATGTGAAGCCGGTTTTTGACCGGAAATACGTGACGGTGCTGAATTATCGCCCCGACATCGCCAAAATGCAGGCTGCGGCCCGGCTTCTGGAAGGCGAACATGATTTTCGGAGCTTCTGCGCGACGCCTCATATGAAAAAATCAGCCGTGCGCAGGGTGGATTCGATCGAGATCAGGGAAAAGAGAGGATACCTGTATCTGAATTTTCACGGCACGGGCTTTCTGCAGAACATGGTACGGATCCTGACGGGCACACTGCTGGAGGTCGGCCGCGGGAAGATCGCTCCGGAGGAAATGACGGCCATTCTGGAGGCCTGTGACCGGGGCTGCGCCGGGCCGACGGCTCCCGCCTGCGGTCTGTGCCTGATGCGGGTGGATTATTAAGACCTGCGGAGGCGGTATATGGACAGAAAAATGCTTCTGGTGGGGATCAATGCCCAATATTATCACAGCAATCCGGCTGTATACAGTCTGAGGGCCTTTGCGGAAGACCCGCGGCAGATCGATATCGCGGAATATACCGTCAATCAGCGCCCGGAGGAGATCTTGGAGGACCTGTACAGGCGTCATCCGGCTGCTCTGGCCTTTTCCTGTTATATCTGGAACCGGGCTGTCTGGGAGCGGCTGCTGGCGGATCTGCCGAAAATCCTGCCGGAGGTGCCGGTCTTTCTGGGAGGCCCAGAGGTGAGCTATGATGCTCCTGCCGTGCTGGAACAGTTTCCCGGCGTGACGGCCGTGATCCGCGGCGAAGGGGAAGTCCCTTTCCGCGAGCTGTGCAGTCTGCTTTTCCGGCAGCCGGAGGAGGGTCTTCCGCAGCGAAAAGCAAAATTGTCTGCCGGACTGTTTTCCATGCCGGGCCTGTGCTTCCG
>JAZLHR010000097.1:0-3163 GCA_045616945.1 Lachnospiraceae bacterium
TAAAAGTCAAGACTTTGTTTGCAAAAATCGCAAAAGTTTTTCTACCCCTTATATCCGATGGCGCGGGAGATCGCCTCGCCCGCCTGGCAAAGCAGTCTGACAGCCTCCGCTTCATCATCGCCGTACAGACCGATACAGCCCACGGCGTAGCGCACTTCACCGCCCGCATCATAGACAGGGGCGCAGACCGACCGCAGTCCCGCCTTATACTCGCCCCGCTCCACGGCGTAGCCCTGCGTGCGGATACGGTTCAGTTCCGGCGTCAGTGCCGCCAGTGAGGTCAGCGTATGCGCCGTGAATGCCTGCAGCGGCGCACGGGTCAGGATCCGGCGGCACTCGGCCTGGGACACATGGGCCAAAAACAACTTGCCCTGGGACGTGCAGTGGATGGGCAGGCGGGCGCCCACCTCGGACACCACACGCACATCGGCGCGGCTCTCCTCCTCAGCCAGCGTGACCACATTGCCGCGATCCAGCACAGAAAGGAAGATCGATTCCCCCAGCGCCTCACACACCGACTGCATATACGGCTTTGCCACGGCGGCAATATCCCACGCACCGGACACGGCGCAGCCGTACTCAAACAGCCGGATGCCCAGCCAGTAGCGGCCGTTTTCGGTCTGTTCGATCAGACCGGATTCCCGCATGGTGGACAGCAGCCCGTGGATGGTGCTTTTCGGCCACTCGGTCTGCTGATAGAGTTCGGTCAGCGACATGGGCTTCCGATTCTCTGCCAGCACGTCCAGCAGACAGATCGCCTTCGCCACCGAATGGATCGTTTTGCCCTCCAGTTCCGCCATATCTGTCCCTCCCTTTCCTGATAAATTCAGTATACCACGCTTTGTGGACGACCACAAGCAATCGCATTCGGTATCGCCGAAAATTCGGTAATATCACCGTCGTTTTTCCGATTTCGTGCAGCACATCCCCGTTCTGTACAGCCGGAGAAATCTGTGCTATACTGGACGCGAAACGGAGGGATCCCCATGAAACTGCTGATGCACATCTGCTGTGCTCCCTGCGCCAATATGCCCATCGACGCGCTCCGCGCCGACGGCATCGATCTGACGGGCTACTGGTACAACCCCAACATCCATCCCTTTACCGAATACCGCGCCCGGCGCAACTGTCTGCAGGAGTACGCCAAAACCATTTCCCTGCCGCTGCTGGTGCGGGATGACTACGGCCTGCGGCCCTTTGTGCGGGCGGTTGCCGATGACATCGAGAGCCGCTGTGTCAAATGCTACGAAATGCGGCTTTATGAGGCAGCCCGCGCCGCCAGAGAGGGCGGCTTCGACGCCTTTACCTCGTCGCTGTTCATCAGTCCCTATCAGAAGCATGAACTGATGCGGGATGTGGCGTACCGGGCGGCAGAGGAATACGGCGTGGCGTTTTATTATCAGGACTTCCGTCCCATGTTCCGCGATGGGCAGGCCCGCGCCCGGGAACTGGGATTTTATATGCAGAAATACTGCGGCTGCGTCTTTTCCGAGCAGGAGCGGTATCAAAAGCCCTCCCGCATCATACCGTAAAACACGGCATCGCAAAGGCACGGGTGCACAAGAAATCTTTTCTCAAATAGGAAAACATGCCGAAAGGATCTCTTTCGGCGGGTGTTTTACTTCACAAACCGGCGCTTATTGTTGACTTGTCCAAATATTCTTCACGATCTCTCGGATCTCGCCTTGATATTCTCCTATGCCGCAATAGAGCTTTTTGAATCCGCATTTCTCCATTACTTTGATTGAAGCAATATTCTCTTTCAAGCATATTCCGTATATTTCAGAAAGTGCTTTCTTTTCCGCGATCACCGGCAAAAATGCAGAAACCGCCTCCGTCGCGTACCCTTTTCCCGTATATTTTTCAGCAATATGATATCCTGTTTCCCAACCGTCATTGATCGGCGCGAGCTGAACATATCCGATATTTTCATGCTCCTTCGTCAGTACGGGATACACGAAGGGTCCGTCCTCCGTTTCATATCGGCCGATCAGAAACTCGATCGTTTCTCTCGCATCCTCTTCGGTCTCAAATACTTCATCCGGTACAAATCTTCTGGTATCCTCATCCAGTGAGTTCTCATGCACTGCCTTCGCCATATCCAAATCGAATTCTGAAATAATCAATCTTTCGGTTTCTATTCTCATTTTGCTCCTCTGCTGATTTCGTTTTGTCGAAACCTTCCTGTCGGTCTGCCGATCATTTAATATTGTATGTTGATCCCCGGAGCAGCGCCCAAAGCCGCTCCTTCAGTTTTTCCGTATCACCCGTAAACTGGATGCCCCGGATGCCGCACCGCTCGGCGCCGACCACGTTGGCGTCCACGTCGTCGATGAACACACATTCCGCCGCGTCCAGAGAAAAGGTCTTCAGAAATGTCTGATAGATCTCGGGCTCCGGCTTCAGAAGCTTGTAGTCGGAGGACGCAAACACGCCGTCAAACAGTTCGATCCCCGGCAGACGATCCTTGAATTTGATATAACTGTCACTGACGTTGGAAAGGATATACAGCCCGAAGCCCGCCGCATTCAGTTCCCGCATCAGCTCCTCCATCCCCGGGATGGGGACGAAGGGCTGCTTCCACCAGCCGGTGACGAACGCCTCCACCACACCGTGGTATTCCGCCGGCACGCGGCGGCAGACGGCGTCCACGGTCTGCTGCTCGGTGATGACGCCCTGATCCAGCAGCCGCCATTCCGGCCCCTGATAGATCTGGCGCACCAGCAGATCCCGCGCCTCGCCGTATGCCCCCAGATATTCCAGCATCCGGGGCGCGTTGAACTCGATCATCACCTGACCGCAGTCAAAGATCACATTTTTTATCATAGTCATTCTCCGTTTTCTTTTCCGTTTATTTTACAGGAATTCTCACCGAAATACAACCCGCCGCGCAAAAAACGGGCGGCAGAAACTCTGCCGCCCGGGTTCCGGTCATAGCGAATGGGTCCGCTTTTCAAACTCCGGCATCCACTTGCCGAACTTGTAATACAGGATGAACAAAATCGACGAGATCGCCCATGTTGCAGGATAGCAGATGGCGATGCTGAAATTGCTGAGGTGTTGGAACGTATAGGCGAACAGGATGGTCAGCCGCAAAATGCAGATGCCGAACAGCGTCAGCAGTGTGGGCTTCACGGCGTTGCCGCAGCCGCGCATGGCGGAA
>JAZLHR010000098.1:0-10235 GCA_045616945.1 Lachnospiraceae bacterium
CAGCAAAACGAACGAATTCCTGGAGAAGACCGGTCTGGAGCCCATCCACTGCCAGATAGAAGATATCCCCTGATACAGAAAAAAGCCGCCCGGCCGGACGGCTTTTTTGATGGGGAGGGGGCTTCAGCGGCGCCTGGAAAAACCGGTGCGGCGGGCGATCGTTTTGTCACCCTTTACCGGAGCGGCTATGCTTGTGCCGAGATAGGCATTCAGGCGGTCCAGATTCTGACGGGTATATTTGACCTGCAGAACGTGAGGATCCTTTTTGTCATTTCGCTTTTCCGGGGGAATTCTGCCGTCCTCCAGGACGATTATCCATTCCTTGACCAGACTGTCGTAGTGATATTTCGGGAGGATCTGTTCTTTGGGGATCCGCACCCGGAAACGCTCCGCGCCGGCCTCCGTCAGAGAAAGCGCGCGGAACACCTCCCGCCAGAGCAGCAGGAAAAGGATCAGCAGCGTTCCGGCCCCGACCCAGAGAAAGATCGGTTTCCCTTCGTCCCAGAAATAATTATAGACACATACGCTGAGAAGCGCGGCAAAGCCGAAAGAATAAACGGCAGCCTCCCAGCGGGCAAAATCATACAGATGCGGATGGCGCATGGTACCCTCCCGATATACAGCGATACGGGCCTATTCTACTGTTTCCCGCGGAAATTATCAAGAGGAAAAACAGACGGAGCCTGCAGACTGCCCGCGGAAAAGGAAATGCCGTGAGAGAGCCCGGGACACCGGCGGAAACACGCAAAAAAACACTTAAGAAAACAAATATTTACATCTTACTACTTGACGAACGGGAAAGGACTTGTTAAAATAATAACGTTTTTCGGCCTTGATTTGAAGGCAGTTACAAGACACCAAACTATCTAAAGTTTGAGGAGGGTAAAAATATGGTAAGAGTTGCTATTAACGGTTTTGGCCGTATCGGCCGTCTGGCTTTCCGTCAGATGTTTGGCGCTGAAGGCTACGAAGTTGTTGCCATCAATGATCTGACCAGCCCCGCGATGCTGGCTCACCTGCTGAAGTACGATTCTTCTCAGGGCAATTATGCTGCTGCCGGTCACGTTGTGACCGCTACCGATGATTCCATCATCGTAGACGGCAAGGAAATCAAGATCTACGCCATGAAGGATGCCAAGGATCTTCCTTGGGGCGAGATCGGTGTTGACGTAGTTCTGGAGTGCACCGGTTTCTACACCTCCAAGGCTGCTGCTTCCGCTCATATCACTGCAGGTGCTAAGAAGGTCGTTATTTCCGCTCCCGCCGGCAACGATCTGCCTACCATCGTTTACAATGTAAACCATGAAGTTCTGACCAAGGAAGACACCATCATTTCCGCTGCTTCCTGCACCACCAACTGCCTGGCTCCCATGGCAAAGGCCCTGAACGACCTCGCCGCCATCAAGTCCGGTATCATGGTTACCATTCATGCCTACACCGGCGATCAGATGATCCTGGACGGCCCTCAGCGCAAGGGCGACCTGCGCCGCAGCCGCGCTGCCGCCATCAACATCGTTCCCAACAGCACCGGCGCTGCCAAGGCTATCGGCCTGGTTATTCCCGAGCTGAACGGCAAGCTGATCGGCGCTGCCCAGCGTGTTCCTACCCCTACCGGTTCCACCACTATCCTGACCGCGGTTGTGGAAGGCAAGGTTACCAAGGATGAGATCAACGCCGCCATGAAGGCTGCCGCTACCGAGTCCTTCGGCTACAACGAAGACGAAATCGTATCCAGCGATGTTATCGGCATGAGATTCGGTTCTCTGTTCGATGCTACCCAGACCATGGTTCTGCCGCTTGACAACGGTACCACCGAGGTTCAGGTCGTTTCCTGGTATGATAACGAGAACTCCTACGTAAGCCAGATGGTTCGTACCATCAAGTACTTCGCCGAACTGGCCTAAGTAATCGCATACCAATGGGGAGACAGGCACCGTAAGGGCTCGTCTCCCTTTTTTCAAATAAGCGGCCGCCCGGCGGCCGGAAGGAGCCCTGTATGTTAATTAAGAAAAATCTGAATGATCTGAAGGTGAAGGGACAGCGCATTCTGGTTCGCTGCGACTTCAATGTCCCGATCCGCGGCGGCGTCATCACTGACGATACCCGTATCCGTGCCGCACTGCCTACCATCGAGAAGCTGCTGGCCGAGGGCGGCAAGGTGATCCTTTGCTCCCATCTGGGCAAGGTCAAGAATGGCCCGAACCCCGGCGAATCTCTGGCTCCCGTAGCCGAAGCTCTCTCCGCACAGCTGGGCAGAAAAGTCGTTTTTGTAGACGATGACAACGTGACCGGCGCAAAGGCTGCCGCAGCGGTGGCTGCCATGCAGGAGGGCGATGTGGTCCTGCTGCAGAATACCCGTTTCCGCGGCAAGGATGAGACCGCGAACGGCGAAGCTTTCAGCAAGGAACTGGCCGATCTGGCGGATTCCTATGTCTGCGACGCTTTCGGTTCCGCTCACAGAGCACATGCTTCTGTAGTCGGCGTGACCAAATATATCTCCGAAAAGGGCGGCGACAATGCTGTCGGCCTTCTGATGGAGAAAGAGATAGAGTTCCTGGGCAATGCGGTAGATAACCCTACTCGTCCTTTCGTAGCCATCCTAGGCGGCGCAAAGGTTGCCGATAAGCTGAATGTGATCTCCAATCTGCTGGAAAAGTGCGATACGCTGATCATCGGCGGCGGCATGGCTTATACATTCCTGAAGGCTAAGGGGTATGAAGTCGGCCAGTCCCTGGTAGACGATACCAAGATCGACTACTGCCGCGAAATGATCGACAAGGCTGCCAAGTTGGGCAAGACCCTGCTGCTGCCGATCGATACGACCGTTGCAGATGCTTTCCCCAATCCCATAGACGCTGCTCTTGAGACCTCTGTGGTTCCCAGCAATGCCATCCCGGCAGAAAAGATGGGCCTGGATATCGGTCCCAAGACCGTTGAACTGTTCTCCGCTGCGATCGCTTCCGCGAAGACGGTCGTATGGAACGGCCCGATGGGCGTATTTGAAAATCCGGCTCTGGCGGCAGGTACCAAGGCTGTTGCGGCTGCGATGGCTGCTTCCGATGCGACGACCGTTATCGGCGGCGGCGACAGTGCTGCAGCTGCCAATCAGATGGGCTTTGCCGATAAGATGAACCACATTTCCACCGGCGGCGGTGCTTCTCTGGAATTCCTGGAAGGCAACGGTCTGCCCGGTGTGGATGCCGCAGATGACCGCATTACTGCCCGCCGCCGCATCGTGGCCGGCAACTGGAAGATGAACAAGACCCCCAGCGAAACGGCCGCATTCATCCGTGAGCTGAAGCCTTATGTAGCTGCTGCCGACTGTGATGTCGTGCTTTGCGTGCCCGCAATCGATATCGTTCCCGCTGTGGAAGCAGCCAAGGGAAGCAACATTGAGATCGGTGCCGAAAACATGTATTTCGAAGAAAAGGGCGCTTTCACCGGTGAGATCGCTCCCGATATGCTGGTCGATGCCGGTGCGAAGTATGTCATCCTCGGCCATTCCGAGCGCCGCGAATATTTTGCGGAGACCAACGAAGGCGTGAACAAGAAGGTGCTCAAGGCCTTCGAGCACGGCCTGACTCCCATCATCTGCTGCGGCGAGACGCTGACTCAGCGTGAGCAGGGCATCACCCTGCATTTCGTTCGTCAGCAGGTCAAGATCGCTTTCCTAAACGTTCCCGCCGAGAACGCAGCCAAGGCTGTGATCGCCTATGAACCCATCTGGGCTATCGGTACCGGCAAGGTAGCGACGACCGAGCAGGCAGAAGAGGTCTGCGGCGCCATCCGTCAGGTCATTGCGGAGATCTATAACGAAGAAACCGCAGCCAAGATCCGTATCCAGTACGGCGGCAGCGTTGCTCCTGCCAATGCGAAGGAGCTTTTTGCCCAAGCTGATATCGACGGCGGTCTGGTCGGCGGTGCCAGCCTGAAGCTGGATTTCGGCAAGGTGGTAATGCCTGAATGAAAAAGCCTACTGTTTTGATGATCCTGGACGGCTTCGGATTGAACGACAGCAAAGACGGCAACGCGATTGCTGCCGCTGCGACGCCGCATCTGGATCGCTTGATGCAGGAATATCCCTTCGTAAAAGGACAGGCCAGCGGCTTAGCCGTCGGCCTGCCTGAAGGGCAGATGGGCAACTCCGAGGTGGGACATATGAATATGGGCGCAGGCCGTATCGTTTATCAGGACCTGACCCATATCACAAAAGAGATCGAAGACGGGACCTTCTTTACCAACGAAGCTCTTTTGACCGCCTGCAGGGCAGCTGCCCAAAAAGGTGCGCAGCTGCATCTGTTCGGGCTGATGTCCGACGGCGGTGTGCACAGCCATACCGAGCATGTGAAAGCACTGCTGAAGCTGGCGAAGCAGGAAGGCGTCCCGAAGGTCATGCTGCATGCCTTTATGGACGGCCGTGATACGGCACCTACCTCCGGCAAGGGCTTTCTGCAGGAGTTTGAGGCCGCTGCCAAGGAAATCGGCGTCGGCACCGTGGCTTCGGTCATCGGACGTTTTTATGTCATGGACCGCGATAACCGCTGGGAGAGAGTGGAACGCGCCTACCGTGCCCTGACCGAGGGCATCGGCGAGCCGGCATCCAATCCTGTGGCTGCCGTACAGGCTTCCTACGACAGGGGCGTGACCGATGAGTTCATCGAACCCATCGTGCGGACTCGCTGCGGCAAGCCGGTCGGCCGTGTCAAGAACGGCGACGCAGTGATCTTTTTCAATTTCCGCCCTGACCGTGCCAGAGAGATCTCCCGTGCGTTCCTGGATCCCGCCTTCACGGGCTTTGAGAGGACCGCATTGAAGGATCTGACCTATGTGTTCTTCACGGATTACGACCACACGATCCCGAACCATCTGGTCGCCTTTGAAAAGCAGAAGCTGACGAATACTTTTGGCCAGTATCTGGCCGCCAGGGGGCTGAAGCAGCTCCGCCTGGCCGAAACGGAAAAGTATGCGCATGTGACATTCTTCTTCAACGGCGGCGTAGAAGAGCCGAACGAGAACGAAGAGCGCATTCTGGTGCCTTCCCCCAAGGTCGCGACATACGACCTGCAGCCGGAGATGAGTGCGCCGGCGGTCTGTGATAAGCTGGTAGAAGCTATCCACAGCGGAAAGTACGACGTCATCATCATCAATTTTGCCAATCCGGATATGGTCGGTCACACGGGCATTTTTGACGCGGCTGTGAAGGCCATCGAAACGGTCGATACCTGCGTGGGCAGGACCGTAGAGGCACTTCTGCAGGAAAACGGTCAGATGCTTCTCTGCGCGGACCACGGCAACGCGGATGTGATGTGGGAGGCCGACGGCACCCCCATGACGGCGCATACGACCAATCTGGTCCCGTTCATTCTGGTCAATTATGAAAAGGGCGTGAAGCTGGCAGAAGGAGGCCGCCTGTGCGATATCGTTCCCACTCTGCTGGAAATGATGCAGCTGCCTCAGCCGGAAGAAATGACCGGTCATTCTTTGCTGGTACATTGACAGTATCGGAGCTCGGCTCCGTCTTATCAATACGAAGCGGCTCTCAGGAGCCACAGGAGGAAAACATGATTTATACGCAGCAGATTCAGTCCATGTGCCCCGTAGCACAGGGCGTAAACCACGGCGCTGCTCCCATCCCGGAGGAAGCTCAGTGGATCAAGGCTAAGGAAGTCAAGGATATTTCCGGTTTTACGCACGGTATCGGCTGGTGCGCTCCTCAGCAGGGCGCCTGCAAGCTGTCCCTGAACGTAAAGAACGGTGTGATCCAGGAAGCTCTCGTTGAAACGCTCGGCTGCTCCGGCATGACCCACTCCGCCGCTATGGCAGCGGAGATCCTGCCCGGCCGCACGATCCTGGAAGCACTGAATACGGACCTGGTATGCGATGCCATCAATACCGCCATGAGAGAACTGTTCCTGCAGATCGTTTACGGCCGCAGCCAGAGCGCTTTCTCGGAAGACGGTCTGGCCATCGGCGCCGGCCTGGAGGACCTCGGCAAGGGTCTCCGCAGCCAGATCGGTACCATGTACGGTACGTTGGAAAAGGGTCCCCGCTATCTGGAGATGGCAGAGGGCTATGTGACCGGTATCGCGCTGGATGAGGAAGGCCTGATTATCGGCTACCAGTTCGTCAACCTGGGCAAGATGGCCGATTTCATCAAGAAGGGTGATACCCCCAACGAAGCTTGGGAGAAATCTAAGGGCCAGTACGGCCGCGTGGCGGATGCAGCTCGCATCATCGACCCGAGAAAGGAGTGATGATCATGGCACTGTTTGAATCTTACGAAAGAAGAATTGCGCAGATCAATGCTCTGCTTGCGAAGTACGGTATCAAGGATATCGAAGAAGCCAGAAAGATCACCGAAGATGCCGGCCTGGATGTATATGATATGATCAAGAAGATCCAGCCCATCTGCTTTGAAAATGCCTGCTGGGCCTATATCGTGGGCGCTGCCGTAGCCATCAAGAAAGGCTGCCGCAAGGCTTCCGAGGCTGCTGCCGCTCTGGGCGAAGGCCTGCAGTCCTTCTGCATCCCCGGCTCCGTAGCCGATCAGCGCAAGGTAGGTCTGGGTCACGGCAATCTGGGCAAGATGCTGCTGGAAGAAGAGACCGAGTGCTTCGCTTTCCTGGCCGGTCATGAGTCCTTTGCCGCTGCGGAAGGCGCTATCGGTATCGCCGAAAAGGCCAATAAGGTCCGCCAGAAGCCTCTGCGCGTCATCCTGAACGGTCTCGGCAAGGATGCGGCTCAGATCATTTCCCGTATCAACGGCTTTACTTATGTAGAGACCGAAATGGATTATCATACCGGTCAGGTGAAGGAAGTGTTCCGTAAGGCCTACTCCACCGGTCTGCGTGCCAAGGTCAACTGCTACGGCGCCAACGACGTTACCGAAGGCGTTGCCATCATGTGGAAGGAAAATGTTGATATTTCCATCACCGGCAACTCCACCAACCCGACCCGTTTCCAGCACCCCGTAGCCGGTACCTACAAGAAGGAACGCATCGAAGCCGGCAAGAAGTATTTCTCCGTCGCTTCCGGCGGCGGTACCGGCCGTACCCTGCATCCCGATAATATGGCTGCCGGTCCTGCTTCCTACGGTATGACCGATACCATGGGCCGTATGCACAGTGACGCTCAGTTCGCAGGCTCCAGCTCCGTTCCCGCACACGTGGAAATGATGGGCCTGATCGGCGCCGGCAACAACCCTATGGTCGGCATGACGGTTTCCGTGGCTGTTGCCATCGAGGAAGCTGCCAAGGCAGGTAAGTTCTGAATTACTATATAAGCTCTGCAGCGGGGCCGGAGGCAATGCTTCCGGCCCTGTTTTTTTGCGCAGACAGCAAAAAAATCTTGCCAACAGCCGGGAAAACGATTATAATAAACTGTCGGTTTGGGAAATGAGAGTTTCCCGGATCAACAGTCCATCCTGCGGGAGGTATTTAAGTATGAAGGAAAATGAACGCCGTGTCGGCACTGTATCGAGAGGCATCCGCTGCCCTATTATCCGTCAGGGAGATGATTTGGCTGCGATCGTAGCGGACAGCGTTCTGGAAGCGGCAAAGAGTGAGAATTTCGCCCTGCGCGACCGGGATGTTATCGCTATCACGGAATCCGTTGTGGCCCGTGCCCAGGGGAATTACGCGACAGTAGAGGACATTGCCGCGGATGTAAAGGCAAAATTCGGCGGGGAGACCGTCGGTGTGATTTTCCCGATCCTGTCCCGCAACCGTTTTGCCATCTGCCTGCGCGGTATCGCTATGGGCTGCAAAAAGGTCGTGCTGATGCTCAGCTATCCCTCCGATGAGGTAGGCAACGAGCTGGTCAGCCTGGACAAGCTGGATGAAGCCGGTGTGAATCCCTACTCCGATGTGCTTTCTCTGGAGAAGTACCGTGCGCTGTTCGGCGTCAACCGTCACCCCTTCACCGGCGTGGACTATGTGGAATACTATATGAATCTGATCCGGGAAGCCGGTGCCGAGGCAGAAGTCGTATTTGCCAACCAGCCCAAGGCGATCCTGAATTATACGGACTGCGTACTGACCTGCGACATCCACACCCGCGTGCGGACCAAGCGGATCCTGAAAGCTGCCGGTGCGAAGAAGGTCTACGGTCTGGACGATATCCTGTCGGCTCCCGTCAGCGGCGGCTTCAACGAGCGCTACGGCCTGCTCGGCTCCAATAAAGCGGACGAAAACCGCGTCAAGCTGTTCCCCCGCGACTGCCAGCCGCTGGTAGATGCGATCCACGCGAAGATCAGCGCGGCGACCGGCAAAAATGTTGAGGTCATGGTTTACGGCGACGGCGCCTTTAAGGATCCGCAGGGCAAGATCTGGGAACTGGCCGATCCGGTCGTATCCCCCGCCTTTACCGCCGGTCTGAAGGGCACGCCGAATGAATTGAAACTGAAATATCTGGCAGATAACGACTATAAGGACCTTTCCGGCGATGCGCTGAAGGAAGCGATTTCCGCCAGCATCCGCAAGAAGGATCAGAATCTGGTCGGCAATATGGCTTCCGAGGGCACGACGCCCCGTCAGCTGACAGACCTGATCGGATCCCTTTGCGACCTGACCAGCGGTTCCGGTGACAAGGGCACGCCTGTCGTCCTCATTCAGGGTTACTTCGATAATTACACGAACAACTAATATTGCAGTGTAGCGGGGAGCCCACGGGCTCCCCGCTGCGCAAAGAAAGGAAAAAATCATGAAAGCATATTCCGAAATGTCCAAGAAGGAACTCCTCGAGGAGTTTGATGCGGTAAAGAAAGCTTTTGACGAAATCAGGGCACAGGGACTCAGCCTGGATATGTCCCGCGGCAAGCCCAGCAAGCAGCAACTGGATATGGTGTCCGGTCTGCTGTCCGTGGCTGTTACGCCCGAGGACTGCCAGGAGGGCAAGATCGATTCCCGCAATTACGGTGAACTTGCGGGCCTGCCTTCTGCCAGAAAGTATTTTGCAGAGCTGCTCGGCACGAAGCCGGAGGAATGTTTTGTGGGCGGCAGTGCTTCCCTGCAGCTGATGTATGACCTGGTCTCTAAGGCCTTCACGCACGGCCTGCTGCATTCTCCGCAGCCCTGGTGCAAGCTGGATAAGGTAAAGTGGCTTTGTCCCGCGCCCGGCTATGACCGGCATTTCCGTGTGACCCAGAGCTTCGGCTGCGAACTGATCACCGTCGCCATGACCCCTGACGGACCGGATATGGACGCCGTCGAGGAGCTGGTGAAGGACCCTGCCGTCAAGGGTATCTGGTGTGTTCCCAAATATTCCAACCCCGACGGGATCATTTATTCCGACGAGACCGTACACCGTCTGGCTGCTTTAAAGCCCGCCGCACCCGATTTCGCCCTGATCTGGGACAATGCTTACTGCATCCATGAATTTGAAGGCGACTTTGTTCCGTTTGAAGATATCCTGACGCTCTGCCGTGAGGCCGGCAATCCGGATATGCCTTACGAATTTGCTTCCACATCGAAGGTGACCTTCCCCGGCGGCGGCATCTCCGTCATGGCCTGCTCTGAGGCCAATCAGGCATATCTGCAGAAGCTGATGGGCTGCCAGATCATTTCCTACGATAAGGTAAATCAGCTGCGTCACGTGAAATATCTGGTAGATAAAGAGCATACCCTGGAATTGATGAAGAAGCACGCAGCGATCATGGCTCCGAAATTCCGCGCGGTCCTGGCTGCGCTGGATGCGGAGATCGCTCCCCGCGGTCTGGCTCGCTGGCAGAGACCTACCGGCGGCTATTTCATTTCCGTATTTACGCTGCCCGGGTTGGCCAAGCGGACCCTTGCTCTGTGCAAGGAGGCCGGGGTTGTGATGACAAATGCCGGTGCGACCTACCCTTACGGTGTGGACCCGGAGGACAGCAACATCCGTATTGCCCCTTCACTGCCTCCCATTGAGGAATTGGTGAAGGCTGCGGAAGTATTTTGTATTTCCATGCGCCTGGCGGCTTTGGAGAAATTTCTCGCAGATTGACGGCTTCGTCCTGAGAGAAGCGGCCGCCGCTTTCAGGAATTGAGGTGATCTTATGAAAATCGAACGCATTAGTGAAAATCAGATCCGCTGCACGCTGACGCGCGGGGAACTGCTGGCGCGCCATCTGAATGCGTCAAAGCTGACCGGCGGCGAGCCGGAGGCAAAGCAGCTTCTGCGTGAACTGCTGGAGCGTTCTCATGAGGAATTGGACTTCGATCTGGACGGAAAGCCCTTGATGGTCGAAACATCTTTGAGCG
>JAZLHR010000099.1:0-14786 GCA_045616945.1 Lachnospiraceae bacterium
ATTGGATTTGTTTGTCATAGGATTGTACCTCCGTAAAAAGAAATATGGGATGATTTCCCAAGGTAAATCCTACGGCGAAAAGTTTCCCAGAGTAAATCCAACTTTAATTCCTACTGTGGGATTTACTTTGGGAATTTACTGGTTTTCGGCACGGCCCTTGGCCGCTCCCTTCTGTCTTGCAATCCCGCCCGGAATATGCTAGCATTATACGATGGATTTTTGTGAAAGGAGCTGCTTCTCATGTCCGGAATATCAGCGGAAATACGGGTGACGGGGATCGTGCAGGGAGTCGGATTCCGCCCCTTCATCCATCGTCTGGTGGCCCGGCATTCGCTTTGCGGTACCGTCTGCAACAGTTCGGACGGAGCCCGTCTGGAGCTGGAAGGGGAAGAAGCGGAAATCGACGCCTTTTTGAAGGAGCTTCCCTCCGAGAAGCCTCCTTTAGCCTATATAGAAAAGATCGAGTGCAGAAAAAGCACCGAATTGAAGCATTTCCGGGATTTCCGCATCATCGAAAGCCTGACGCTGAAGAAACGGCAGACCCTGCTTTCCCCGGACGTATCGGTCTGCGATGACTGCCGGCGTGAGCTGTTTGATCCGCAGGACCGCCGCTACCGGTATCCGTTCCTGAACTGCACGAACTGCGGTCCGCGCTTTACGATCATCCGCGACATCCCCTACGACCGTCCCGGGACCACCATGGCGCCTTTTTCCATGTGTCCGGACTGCGCTTCCGAATATCATACGATCACGGACCGCCGCTACCATGCGCAGCCTGTCTGCTGTCCGGCCTGCGGCCCCGAGCTGTTTTTTTACGATAAGGAAGGAAAACTTGTCTCCCGCAGCGGCCCCGAAGGCTACCGTGAGGAACCTCTGCAGGCTGCCCGCAGACTGCTTCTGGAGGGCGGGATCCTGGCGGTCAAAGGTCTCGGCGGGATCCATCTGGCTGCCCGTGCTGACAGTCCTTCGCTCGCGGCCCTTCTGCGGCAGCGCAAAAGGCGCGGTGCCCGGCCGCTGGCTCTCATGTGCCGCAGCACAGAAGCCGCACGCACGTTCTGCCATGTCAGCGCCGAAGAAGAAACAGAGCTCTGCTCGTTCCGCCGCCCGATCGTCCTCCTTAAAAAGAAGGACCCGGCTTCTTATTCATATCTCAGCGAAAATGCCTGCCTCGGCATCATGCTTCCCTATACGCCTCTGCATGAGCTGCTTCTGGAAGCTCCCGGCCCCGATACACTGATCATGACCAGTGCCAACGCCTCCGAGCTGCCTATGCTCATCCGCAACGAGGAAGCTCTGGAGCATCTGAGCGGCATCGCGGACGGATTTTTGCTGAACGACCGGGATATCCACGTCCGATGCGACGATTCCCTGCTGTGGGTCTTCGAAGGAAAGCCCTATCCGGTACGCCGCTCCCGCGGCTATGTTCCCTTTCCCGTTGCTCTGTCCGGATCCGGCCCCATGCTGCTGGCCTGCGGCGCCGAGCAGAAAGCAAGCTTCTGCCTCTCACGGAAACAATATGCCTTTCCCAGCCAGCATATGGGCGACCTGAAGAATCTCGAAACGCTGGAGCATTACAGCGAACAGGTCGAACATTTCAAAAAGCTTTACGATATCGAGCCGCAGGGGATCATCTGCGACGCCCATCCGGATTATCTTTCCACGCGATACGCGGAAGAGACCGCCCGGCGCCGCGGACTGCCGCTGCTGCGCGTCCAGCACCATCACGCGCATCTGGTCTCCTGCCTGGCGGATAATGCCGCGCAGGGCCCGGCCATCGGGATCATCTGGGACGGCACGGGCTGGGGCAGCGACGGGACCGTTTGGGGCGGGGAATTCCTGCTGGGCGACGCTTCCGGCTTTGAGCGGGTCGGCTCCATCCGTCCCCTCCTGCTGCCCGGCGGCGATAAAGCGGCCCGCGAGCTTTGGCGCGCGGGGATATCGCTCCTTCTGGATGCCGGCGAGGATCCCGCGGAATTCTTCCCGCAGGAGCAGTGCCGTCAGGTCGAAGCCCAGCTGCAGCTGGGGCTGAATGTTCCCGTTACGACCGGCATGGGACGTCTGTTTGATGCGGTTTCTTCCGTATTAGATGTCTGCCGTGAGGCTTCGTACGAAGGCCGCGGCGCGATCCTGCTCGAAAGCAGGGCTTCCGCAAGCGGCAAAGTATACCCTTACCGGCTGCTTCGGGACGCAGATGCCTCCCTCCTGCGCGGTACAGCCCCCTCCAGCAGATATATCATCGACGAAAGGCCCGCCGTCCGCGCCATGTGCGGGGACCTGCGCCGCGGCGTTTCCGCCGCAGACTGTTCTGCCGCTTTCCACAATATGCTCATCGCCGCAGCGGCGGAGCTTTGCGCCCGGCTGAGCGCGGAGCATCCCTCCCTGCCTGCGGCGCTTTCCGGCGGCTGCTTCCAGAATATGAGGCTCCTGTCCGGTCTTTCCGAAAAACTGCGGCAGGAAGGCATTCCCGTACTGCATCACAGCCGTGTTTCGGCGAATGATGAAGGCATCTCTCTCGGTCAGCTGGAGATCGGCAGAAAACAACTGTCCCGACTTTCATAAATCACTGTCGGCTGCGCTGTGACAGCGCACAGCCGCAAAAAAAGGAGCTCTTATGTGTCTTGCAGTCCCTCTTCGTTTGATTTCCGTAAACGGCCCGGAAGGGGTCGGCGAACGTGACGGCATCCGTCGGGAAGTACGGCTGGACTTTCTGGCCGATCCGCAGGTGGGTGATTATGTGATCTGCCATGCCGGCTTTGCGATCGAAAAGCTGGGCCGCGAACAGGCAGAGGAAGATATTGCCGCCGCCCGCGAAGTGGAAGCCGAGCTGGCCGCTTTATATGCGGCGGCACCGCAGAAAGGAAACGCAGAAGCATGAACGGCGAGGCAAAGCTCAATGTTCCCGCCGTGCTGGAAGCGCTGCGCAGCCTTCCCCTCGGTGAAGTCAGCCTGATGGAGATCTGCGGCACTCATACCGCTTCGATCGCAAAATCGGGCATCAAATCCATGCTGCCCGCCAATATCCGGCTGATCTCCGGGCCCGGCTGCCCGGTCTGCGTTACGCCCGCATCCGCCATAGACAGCTTTCTGGAGCTGTCTTCCCGGCCGGAGGTCATGATCGCCACCTACGGAGATATGCTGCGTGTTCCCGGCAGTCACCGGGGCGATACGCTGCGGAGCCGGGGCGCGGCAGGCGCATCCGTCGCCATGGTCTACTCTCCCATGGATGCGCTGCAGCTGGCAAAAGAACATCCCGATAAAGAGATCGTCTTCCTGGGCGTCGGTTTCGAGACCACCGCGCCCGGTACCGCCGCCGCCGTCAAGGCCGCGGCAGCAGCCGATCTGCGGAATTTTTCCGTGCTTTCTCTTCTGCGCACCTGTCCCCAGGCGCTGCGGGCCCTGATCGCGGACCCGAATTTCCGCGTGCAAGGATTTCTTTGTCCCGGTCATGTGGCCGTCATCACCGGTTCGGACGGTTTCCGCTTCCTGCCGGAGGAATACGGCCTGCCGGCTGTCGTGAGCGGCTTTGAGCCGGAAGATATCCTGCTCTCCGTCTATCTGCTCTGCAGACAGATCGCCGAAAAGGCCCCCCGCATTGAAAACACCTATGGCCGGGCCGTGTCCGTACAGGGGAATCGATTGGCCAGAAATGCCGTATCCGAGGTTTTCGAGCCCTGCGATGCGCTTTGGCGCGGACTGGGCCTTATTCCCGGCAGCGGTCTCCGGCTGCGCCCTGCCTGGGAGCGGTTCGACGCGGAAAAGCGCTTCGGCTTTCAGCTGCCGGAAGCAGACCTTCCCACCGCCTGCGCCTGCGGAGATATCATCCGCGGCTATAAATTCCCGGCAGAATGTCCGCTTTTCGGGAAGGTATGCACCCCGGAAGACCCCGTCGGTCCCTGTATGGTCTCCGGCGAAGGCGCCTGCGCCGCATTTTGGAAATACGGGCAGTAAGCCCTTTCATATATCACATTCGGAAGGATGATGCATCATGGACGATATCATTACATTGGATTACGGCAGCGGCGGCAGAAAGACCTCCCAGCTCATCGACGAACTGATCGTCCCGCTCTTTTCCAATCCGGCGCTGGAAGCGCTGGGTGACGGAGCGGTCCTGCCCGGCGCAGACCGGCTCGTATTTTCCACGGACAGCTTTGTCGTGCAGCCCTGCTTTTTCCCGGGAGGCAATATCGGCAAGCTTTCCGTATGCGGCACCGTCAACGACGTGGCCATGGCGGGCGGCATCCCGAAATATCTGAGCCTTGCTCTTATTATAGAGGAAGGCTTTTCGCGGGATGCGCTGCAAAGGCTCCTGACTTCCGTCCGCGATACGGCTGCCGCGGCAGGCGTATCGGTCGTAACGGGCGATACCAAGGTCGTTGAAAAAGGCAGCTGCGACGGGATCTACATCAATACCGCGGGCATCGGCGAGCTGGTCTGCCCCGGCCTTTCGCCCGACCGCATCCGTGAAGGTGACTGTGTGCTGATCTCCGGCACGGCAGGCGACCACGGCACGGCCGTCATGCTGGCCCGCAACACCCAGCTGGTCCAGGGGGAGCTGCTCTCCGACTGCGCGCCGCTGCATCGGCTGGCCCAGGCCTTATATACGCTCGGTCCGGATCTCCGCGTGCTGCGCGATCCCACCCGCGGCGGCGTCGCCACCACGCTGAACGAATTCACGGAAGGCCGCGATTTCTCGATAGAGATCCGGGAAGCCGATATCCCCGTTGCGCCCGGCGTTGCCGGTGCCTGCGATATCCTGGGTCTGGACCCTCTCTACTGCGCCAACGAAGGCAAGCTGCTCGCGGTCGTTGCCCCCGAGCGTGCGGAAGAAGCGCTGGCTCTGCTGCGCGGTTTTCCGGAAGGGAAAAACGCTGCCGTCATCGGCCGGGTTTCCGCTTCACACCCCGGCAAAGTCATCCTGCAGACCGCCTTCGGCGGTTCGCGGGTCCTTACCAAACTGACCGGAGCCCAGCTTCCCCGAATTTGCTAGAAAAAATCACGTAAAAAAACACATTTTTATCACAAAATCGTCTTTTAGACTTTCCAAACCGTTATAAGTATGTTATTCTCGTAGATGGTTTATGCGTGGGATTCTGTCCGTCGCCTGGACCGGTCTGTATATGTTATTATTTTTTGCGCGAGGTGCGGTATGCAGGATTACAAAAAAATCAGTATCACCAAGGACGAAGTTCGTCCGACAGCCGAGAGAATGCGCAAGGATGGGATTGCCCTGGCTATGATCCACGGATTCCTCAATGACAACAATCTGCCGAACGTCTCTTATGAGTACGAGGTAGGTACCGGCATTGAGTCCTATACCGTGGACGGCGAAAAGGTACTCCCCACCATCTCCGACATCTACGATAAGGCCGCTGAGTGGCCCGAACGTGAATTGACGGAGCTGATGGATGTCACCTTTGAGGGTCTGGACACCTCCTTGCGTCTTTTCTTGCCTGAGACCATGTTGGACGGTCAGGGTCAGATCATCGTTACTCCGATGAAGGAACTGATCGCCAAAGCCCACGGGAAGGAGGAATAATCATGAGCTACATCGTACCCATCGGTCCTTACCATCCCGCTTTGGAAGAACCGGTCCATGCCCGCCTTTATACGGAAGGCGAGACTATCAGCAAGGCAGAGGTTTTCATCGGCTATAACCACCGCGGCATTGAAAAGCTGGCTACGCAGAAGAACTACATCCAGACGCTCGTAATGGTCGAGCGTGTGTGCGGCATCTGCTCTCACTCCCATGCTTTCGATTACGCCATGGCTCTGGAAGGCATCGCCAAGATGAATGTTCCGAAGCGTGCGCAGTACATCCGTGTCATCATCGCCGAGCTGGAGCGTCTGCACTCCCACTATCTGTGGCTGGGCATCGCGCTGCATCTGGTCGGCCATGACAGCCTGTTCATGCACACCTGGGATGACCGTGAAGCCATCATGGACATTCTGGAGGAGCTGTCCGGCAACCGTGTCAACTACGGTATGATCACCATCGGCGGTGTTCGCCGTGACATCACCAAAGAGCAGGCTGAGCGCGTTCTTGCCATGCTGGATAAGATCGAACAGTCCATGTGCGCGATCCGCGACATCCTTCTGGCCGAAACATCCGTTGCCCTCCGTACGCAGGGCGTCGGTGTCCTGACGAAGGAAGATGCCATCAAGATGTGCGCCGTCGGCCCTCACGCACGTGCTTCGGGTGTTCCCGTAGACGTCCGCAAGGATGCCCCTTACAGCAGCTACGACGATTTCGATTTCGACATCGCCGTCTATGACAGCTGCGACGTATTCTCCCGCGTGGTCGTCCGCGTATTGGAGAACTTCGAAAGCATCAAGATCATCCGTCAGGCCCTGGAAGGTCTTCCCGCCGGTCCCATCAATCTGGGCACCCGCATTCCGAAGATCCCTGCCGGCGAATACATGTGCCGTCATGAAGCCCCCCGCGGCCAGCTGTGCTACAAGGTCGTTTCCGACGGCGGCGAATTCAATAAGCGCGTGTCCATCCACGTGCCCACCTTCAAGAACGCTCCGACCGTGCCCGTCATGCTCAAGGATAATTCCGTGGCAGATGCCGGCCTGATCGTAGCCAGTATCGATCCCTGCTTCTCCTGCATGGACCGCTGAGTTCTGCCATGCATGAATTAGCGATCACGGAAGGCATCCTGGAGGCGGCGGTCCCCGCTGCCGAAAAGGCCGGTGCCAAAAAGATCCTGGAGATCCGTCTGAAGATAGGCGAGCTGTCGGGCGTCATGCCCTCCTGCATCGAGGAATACCTGAACATCATCGCGAAGGGTTCCATTGCGGAAGGCGCGAAGCTCACGGTGGAGACCATTCCGATCCGTATCCGCTGCCGCGGCTGCGGTGCCAAAAACACCATCGGACGGAAGAAGATCTTCTGCCCCGCCTGCGGCGGAACGGATATTCAGATCATCGCCGGCCGGGAGTATTTCGTAGACAGTCTGGAGGTCGAGTAATGAAGGTTGAAGTCGTAAAGCAGATTCTTGCCTGGAATGAGGACGTCAGTGCCTCCGTCAAGAAGCTGCTTGCTGAAAAAAAGGTTTGCCTGGTCAATGTCATGGGTTCGCCCGGCGCAGGCAAGACAAGCCTCATCACGGCGATCATCAAACAGCTCGGCGAACGTTTCCGCATCGGTGTCATTGAAGGCGATATCGCCGGACAGATCGACGCGGATAAGATCGCGGCCATGGGCATCCCCGCCGTACAGCTGCAAACTGACGGCGCCTGCCATATCGAGGCCATGTCCATCGAACACATTCTTCCGATGTTCGATCTGGATGCGCTGGATGTGATCTTCGTGGAAAATATCGGCAATCTCGTCTGTCCCGCCGAATTCAATATCGGCGAAGACTTCCGGGTTGCCATCCTGAGCGTCCCCGAGGGCGATGACAAGGTCGAGAAATATCCTCTCATGTTCGCCACTACCGATGCTCTCGTCATCAACAAGTACGACATGCTGCCTTACTTTGAGTTTGATGACAAACGTGTAGAACGTAATGCCGAAGATCTGAACGGCCGCGCACAGGTATATCGGGTTTCCACCCGTACCGGTGAGGGCCTTCCGAAGTTTCTCGGCTGGCTGATGGAAAAGATCAGCCAAAAAATACAATAAGGAGGTAGTACTTTGAAAAAGGCAAAGTTTCCCGCGTTTCTTTCAACAGCCATTGTCTGCTACATCTTCTGGCTGCTGATCACCGGCGCACTGACGGACCTCTGCAAAGGCAGCGTCAACACGCAGGTACTGATTGCCGGCGGCATCGTCAGCATTCTGGTAGCCCTGTTTTCCGCCCGGTTCTTCATTCATGAAAGCGCTTTTTACCTTTTCAATCCGCTGAAGTTCTTTGTTCTGCTCTTCTACTGCCTGATCATCTTCCCCTGGGAGCTGATCAAGGCCAATGTAGATGTCGCGTTCAGAGCATTCAGCCCGAAGCTGCGCATCAAGCCCGGTTTCGTGAAAGTTCCTACGGAGTTAAAAGGTGAATACGGTCTGTCCATGCTTGCCAACTCCATCACTCTGACGCCCGGTACCATCACGATGGATATCGTAGATGAAAACGGCAAGACCTATTACTACATCCACTGGATCCATGTCGCGGAAACCGAAGGCAAAAAGGCCGGCGAAGCGATCAAGGGTACGCTGGAAAAATGGATCAGGAGGATTTTCAAATGAAAGAAACTCTGATTTTCGCAGCGGTTTGCTTCATCGCGCTTGCGCTGATGCTGCTGATCCGCCTGATCAAGGGTCCCAGCGTGGTCGACCGCGCGGTATCCGCCGATTCCATCGACATTCTTACGGATGCGGCTCTGATCCTTTTCGCCCTGGCCTCCGGCCGCAGCATTTACCTGGATATCGCTCTGGTGACCGCTGTTCTGGGCTTTATCGGTTCCGTTATCGTATCCCGTTACCTGGAGGGCAGATTATGAGCATTGCAATGTATATCTTAATCGGTCTGAGTCTTTTCTTCTCTCTGGCAGGTGTGGTCGGCATGCTCCGTATGCCCGATGCCTACTGCCGTATGCAGTCCAGCACCAATATCTCCACGCTCGGTATTCTCGGTGTCGTGATTGCAGGTATCGTTTACTGCTGCTTCCCGAAGGAAGCCGGCGGTCTGGGAGATGCCGGTATGGCGGTCAAGCTTGCCGTGCTGGGAATCTTCTACATTGTAACGGCCCCCATTTCCGGCCACGCCATCGCCAAGGCTGCTTATAAGCACGGCGTCAAGGCCTGCGCGGAAACGGTCTGCGACAAGCTCGGGGAGGATATGGTCAATGAATAACGCAATCACCATTCTGAATTCCCTGGTCATGGTCGGTATTCTGGTCAGCGCCTGCATGGCAGCCTTCTCCAAGAAGATCCTGACCTCCGTTATCTCGCTGGGTGTTACCGGTGCATTCGTCTCGCTCGCCTTCATGCTGCTCCATGCTCCCGACGTAGCCATCGCCGAAGCATCCGTCGGTGCGGTGCTTTCCACCGCGATCTTCGTTATTGCCGTGAAGAAGACGACCAAGAAAGAGGAGGAGGAAGAATAATGAAAAAGATTCTGACTTTCGTCTCTTTAGCCGTAATCCTGGTTTTCGGTCTGCTGGCGGCCTTCAATGCGTACAATACCTTTGAGCCCAGCTACGACGATCCCGATATCAACGTACTCGATATCTACAACAACCCCGGCAAGTACATCGACAACGGTGACGATGCCCAGGTTGACTCCGTGACCGGCAAGGCCGACGGTATTGCGGATATCATCGTAAAGGCAAATCTGGACAATGCCTATGCCGCCAACGACGTAGCTTCCATCGTATTTGACTTCCGTGGCTTCGATACGCTGGGTGAGTCCTTCATCCTGCTGACCGCCATCGCAGGCTCCTTCGTTATCCTGAGCCGCAGCCACAAGAAGAAGGAGGACAGCCATGAAGTATAAGAACGGTATTAAAGAACGCAGCATCATCGTCAAATGTGCTGCCGATAAGTTCCTTCCCTTCGCACTGGTTTTCGGTATCTACATCATCCTGTTCGGTACCGTATCTCCGGGCGGCGGCTTCCAGGGCGGTGTGATCGTTGCTTCCGCTGCTCTGCTGCTCTACCTCGGCTACGGCTACAAAACGGCCACGAAGGTCATCAATACCGAAGTGCTCCGTATCAATGAATCCGTCGGCGCGACGCTGTACGTCATGCTCGGCTTTATCGGCATCATCGGCGGTGCCAACTTCTGCCGCAATATTTTCTACAATATCGGCAAGGTAGGCGATCTTGTCAGCGCCGGTACCATCACCTTCATGGGCTGGTCCGTCGGCTACAAGGTACTGACCGGTGTCAGCTTCCTGCTGCTGCTCATGCTGGGTCTCCTGGCCCCCGGCGCAGATGAGGATGAAGAGGAGGAGGAAGAAGAATGATTCTCGCAAATTATATCGTATCCGTCCTGCTGATTGTCCTGGGTCTCTATACCGTCTGCACCAAGAAGAATCTGATCAAGGTAGTTCTCGGCCTCGGCATCGTTGACTACGGCATCAATCTTCTGATCGTCAGCATCGGTTGGAATGCTCACGGTACCGCTCCCATCTATACGCTGTCCGATCTGCTGAACGGTGTGGCCTCCACGACTTTCGTGGACCCGGTCCCGCAGGCTCTGACGCTGACCAGTATCGTTATCGGTGCCTGCGTAGACGCCATGGCGCTTTCCCTGGTCATCATGATCAACAAAAAATATAAGTCCATCAATGCGGACGAAGTAAGGAGGCTGAGAGGATGAGCTTTGTACATTTTCCTGTCATAGCCGTTATGGGTCTGTTCCTGGCCGCTTTCCTGGTGGAAATCTTCGGTTCCAAGAACAAGACCGTCCGCAACACCATCGTGCTGCTGTTCACCGGCGCTGCCGCTGCCCTCATTTACAGCCTGATTAAGCCCGTCTTCTTTGACAAGCAGATCATCTCCTACTGGATGGGCAACTGGAAGCCGGTTGCGGGCTACGCTATCGGTATCGGCTACGAGATCGACGGTCTCAGCCTGTTCTTCGCGCTGCTGGTAGTCACCACCTTCTTCCTCAGCGCTGTTTACTCCATCAAATATATGGAGAAGGATCATCATCTGGGACACTATTACACCCTGTTCCTGATGCTCTCCGGCTGCGTGCTCGGCATGGTAATGACCGGCGATATCTTCAACATGTTCGTCATGATCGAGATCATGACCTTCGCTGCCGTTGCTCTGACCGCGTTCCGCAACAACAAGAAGGGTGCTCTGGAAGCCGGCTTCAAGTATCTGGTCATCGGTTCCATGGGTTCTTCCTTCACCCTCGCCGGCATCGCCCTGCTGTATGCGCAGTGCCACACGCTGAACATGGCTCAGCTGAGCTCCATCCTTTCCGGCGGCTTCAACAAGACCAGCGTTTTCGCTCTGGCTCTGATGTTCACCGGCTTCGGCGTGAAGTCCTACATCGTGCCCTTCCATACTCCGGCTGCCGATGCCTACACCACGGCTCCCACTTCCATTTCCATGGTATTCTCCGGCATGGTCAATAAGGCCGGTGTGTACGGCATGATCCGTCTGCTGTATACCGTATTCAGAGCCATGGACAAGGAAGCTGTTTCCGTTCTGCTCGTTATCCTCGGCTGCATCACCATGTTCGTGGGTGTTACGATGGCTCTGGCCCAGCACGATTTCAAGCGTCTGCTGGCCTTCCACAGTATCTCCCAGATCGGTTACGTCATGACCGCTGCCGGTCTCTGCACCGTGCTCGGCCTGACCGGCGGCCTCTTCCACGCCATGAACCACACCCTGTTCAAGGGTCTGCTCTTCCTGTGCGCCGGTGCTGTTCTGTATGCGACCGGTACGACGGATCTGGACAAACTGGGCGGTCTTTCCAAGAAGATGCCCCGTACGACTGTTTACTTCCTGATCGGTGCCTTCTCCATTTCCGGTCTGCCGCCTTTCAACGGTTTTGCCTCCAAATGGATGATCTACCGCTCCGTATTCAACAAGGCTGTTGCCACCAAGGGCGTTGAAGGCTTCTTCTTCGCATTCGTTACCGTTGTAGCGGTAGTCGTATCCGTCATGACGCTGGCTTCTTTCATCAAAGTCACCCAGGCCGTATTCTTCGGTCAGTGCCCCGAAAACCTGAAGAACACCAAGGAAGTTCCTTTCCTGATGCGTCTGCCGATGGCCGTTATGTCCCTGGCCTGCCTGCTGGGCGGTGTGTTCTGGAAAACGGCTGCCGAAAAGCTGCTGCAGCCCGCAGTAGACAGCGCCTTCAATGTAGTCGATTATGTTGACAAGATGATGGGTGCCGGAACCGCTTCCGCAGCCGGTCTGAAGAATATCACCCTGAAATTCGAAGAATCCGTTCTGACTGACTGGGATCCTATCCTGTGGCTGCTGCTCTTCATCATCATGATGATCGCATTCCTGCTTGTGGCGATCCTCGGCGAAAACAACCGCGGCAAGGTACTCGAAGCCAAGGAAGAAGAAGTCGACGGCAAGTATGCTACCTTCTTCGGCGGTGAAAAGTCTCTTCACTCTCACGTCGGCGGCAGCGACCTGTTCTGGGGCTTCAAGAAGAACTGGAAAGGCTACTTCCGGGTAGCGCAGGGTCTGCACAGCGGCAACATCAATGACTACGCGGGTTGGACTGTCATGGCAGCTGCCGTGATCACCGTGTTCCTGTACCTGGCTCTGGCCGTACTGTAAGGAGGCAGATCGATGGATAACGTTATGAATATTCTGAAAGTCCTGTTCGCAGTACTTGTCTTCCCCGGTTTCCTCTTCACTTCCTCTGTGGGTCTCCTCCTTGCCGGTATCGACCGCAAGCTGGTTGCCCGTATGCAGAAGCGTGTCGGCCCGCCCCTTCTTCAGCCTCTGTATGATTTCTTCAAGCTGATGGGCAAGGAAACCATCGTTCCCCAGGCAGCCAATAAGAAGGTCTTCCTGGCCGCCCCTATCATCGGCGCGGTTTCCCTTAGCATCATGATGCTTTTCATCCCCATGTTCGGCGGTAAGCTCGGCATGACCAACGGTACGGCTGATATGATCGTTATCATTTATCTGCTTACCATCCCGGCAGTGGCGCTCATTATCGGCGGTTCCGCCTCCGCGAGCCCCTTCGCCGGCATCGGTATTTCCCGTGAAATGGTCACCATGATGGGTTACGAACTGCCTCTGATCCTGGTATTCCTTGCAGTCGCAAAGCTGGTCGGCGGCAATACGCTCTGCTTCTCTCTCGGCGCGATCTCTGATTACCAGCTGGCAAACGGCAGCCTGATCACGAACTGGCAGCTGATCCCCGCTGCGATCGCCTTCCTGCTGATCATTCCCGCAGAAGTCGGCACCCAGCCCTTCGACGTAGCGGAAGCCGAAACGGAGATTTGCGAAGGTCCCCTGATCGAATTCAGCGGCGCACCTCTGGCGATCTTCAAGCTGAACGCTTCCCTGAAGATGTTCATCATGACCTCCCTGTTCAGCTTCCTGTTCCTGGGCGGCATCTTTACCGGCGCAGGTATCACGAGCGCTGTTCTTCTGTGGGTCATCCGTGCTCTGCTGGCTCTTGCCTTCAGCGCTCTTCTGACCTTCCTGACCATGACCCTGCCTCACGCCGTTATGGCCCGTCTGAAGATCGAGCACCTGTTTAAGTTCTACTGGACCTTCGTAGCGGCGCTGGCATTCCTCAGCCTGCTGCTGGTTTGGCTGACCGTGTAAGGAGGGATAAGAAATGTTTAACAAACTCATTGCAAAGAGCATGTCTAAATCCCCGTGGATCTATCATGTAAATACCGGTTCCTGCAACGGCTGCGATATTGAGCTGGTTGCCTGCCTGACTCCCCGCTACGATGCGGAGCGTTTTGGCTTCAAGCTGGCCGGTTCTCCCAGACATGCCGATATCGTGGTCATCTCCGGTCCTGTCACCAGCCAGTCCAAAGACAGACTGGTCCGCACGCTGGAGCAGGTTCCTCAGCCCTTCTGCGTAGTGACCATCGGCTCCTGCCCTCAGTCCGGCAACGTGTTCAAGGGCAGCTACTCCGTGGAAGCTCCCGTAGAGAATTTCGTGCATGTAGATGTAGCCGTAGCCGGCTGCTCTCCCAAGCCCGAAGCCATCATTGAAGGTCTCTACAAAGCAACGCAGATCCTGAAGCAGAAAAGGGAGGCTATGTCGAAATGAAACTGCCTTTTACTAAAGTAGCCCTGAAAAATCTTTTCTCCAAGCCTTCTACCCTGAACTATCCTGCCGAAGATCATCCCGCACAGCCCAATTACCGCGGCCGCATTGCCTACGATCCCGAGAAGTGCAAGAACTGCGGTATGTGCATCAAGGTCTGCTCTCCTTCCGCGATCACCCGCGCCGAAGAGGAAGTGGAAGGCGGCAAGAAGGTCACCTACGAATTCGATCTGACTTCCTGCACCTTCTGCGGCACCTGTGCTGATTTCTGCGACGGCAAGGCCATCACCATGACCGGAGACTATCACATGGTCGCCGAGAAGCGTGCCGATCTGCGTGTTGTCGGTTCCAGCATCAAGAAAGCTCCCAAAGGCAAGCTGGCGATCGGCGATGACTGCGTGTACTGCGGTCTCTGCGCCCGTACCTGCCCCGAAGGTGCCATTACCGTGGACCGCGCCACCAAGACATGGACGGTCGACGAAAACAAGTGCAAGAAGTGCGGTCTGTGCATAAGCAAGTGCCCGAAGAAGACCTTGGCGTTCCAGGAACCCGCTCCCGAAGTGGTAACGAAGAACGACGACTGCGTATATTGCACGCTGTGTGCCAAGAAGTGCCCGGTAGGCGCCATTACCGTGGACCGTGCAGCCAAGACATGGACCATCGACAAGGAAGCCTGCATCCATTGCGGAAGCTGCATCAGCGGCTGCCCGAAGAAGGCACTCTCCTTCCAGCCTGAATGTGCCGCAGCCCCTGCGCCGAAGGCCGAGCCTGCCTCCGCACCGGCACCTGCTGCCCCCGCAGAGGATGAAGTCGTCACGAAGAACGACAACTGCGTGTATTGCACTCTGTGCGCTCTGAAATGCCCTGTCAAGGCCATCAAGGTCGACAGAGCTGCCAAGACCTGGGAACTGGACGAAGAAGCCTGCATCAAATGCGGCACCTGCGTCAACGTCTGCGCTAAGAAGGCACTCTCCTTCGAAAAGAAGCAGTAAACCGGTCACATAAAAAAGGGGCTGTAAAAAAACGCCTCTGAAATGAGCAGCTCCCGGATTTCAGCAATGGAATCCGGGAGCTGCTCATCTTTAATTGTGGATAATTCAGAAATCTGCCATTTTGAGACCACATAAA
>JAZLHR010000100.1:0-11921 GCA_045616945.1 Lachnospiraceae bacterium
TCAGGTGCCTGTTCTTTTTGGGATTGGATTTGTTTGCCATAGGATTGTACCTCCGTAAAAAGAAATATGGGGTGATTTCCCAAGGTAAATCCTACGGCGAAAAGTTTCCCAGAGTAAATCCAACTTTAATTCCTACTGTGGGATTTACTTTGGGAATTTACTGCTTGCGGAAAAATGAAGCCGGAACAGGATGCGCCTTTGACATGGGGGACGGCTTATGATAGAATAACGCGGAAAGTTCTGTATTCCCGATAAAGGAGGAAACGGATATATGTATGCAATAGTCAATACGAAGCTGATCCTGGAAGACGGTATCTGCTGGGACGGCGCGATCACATGGGAGAATGACCGTATCGTTGCCGTCGGCAAGCGGAGCGAAGTGGATATCCCCGCGGATGCGGCCGTGTTCGATGCCGGCGGAAAATATACCGCGCCCGGTTTCATTGATATCCATAATCACGGCTCCAAGGAGCATTTGTTTGCGGAAGAGCCTGCGGAAGCAGCGGCACATTTTCTGGAACACGGTGAAACTACGGTCCTGCCTACGTTTTACTGCAATCTGAATTACGCGCAGCTGATGGAGGGCGCACGGCTGGTCCGGGAAGCCTCGAAGACCGGTGCCGGCAGGATCATGGACGGCCTGTATATGGAAGGCCCGTATATGAACGGAGACGGCAGCAATAAGAAGGATATCCTGTGGAATGATCTGATCACGCCGGAAGAGTTCATCCCGATCGTAGATAATTTGAAGGATATGGTGCGTGTCTGGGCAGTGGACCCGGCCCGCGAAAACATCGAGCAGTTTATGGCGTATGCGAAGCAGCAGAATCCCGATGTGATATTTGCCCTCGGGCATTCGGAGGCTTCTGCCGCGGACTGCAGACGGGTGCGGAAATACGGCGTGAAGGTGCAGACACACCACGGTGACTCCGGCAAAAAGGCCGGTCTGGCGCAGGGGACCGTCGGCGCGGGCTGCGACGAATATACGCTGTATGAGCCGGACATGTACGCGGAGCTCATCTGCGACGAGACCGGCATCCACGTGGAACCGGATATGATCAAGATGGTCGTCCGGACGAAGGGGATCGAGCACATCGTGCTGATTACGGATTCCATGGCTATGTCCGGAGATTATAAAAACAACGAGGCGGCAGGCATTGCCTGGGGCCCCGACCTCAATTACGACTCGGAGGGGATGCTCGCGGGCAGTCATCTGACCCTTGACGGCGCCTGCCGCAATCTGATGACGCATACCGGCTACGGCCTTTGCCACGCAGTCCGCTGCGCAACGCTGAATCCTGCCAGACTTCTCGGCCTGGACGGCGAGATCGGTTCGCTGGCCCCCGGCAAGCGTGCCAACCTGATCGTGATCGATGATATGGTCCATGTTTCCCGCGTGATCCTGAACGGGGAAACCGTAATCGAAAAATAAGCCGCCAGGCTGCAAAATAAGAAAGGGGATATCCATGTTCCGTACCGATATGTTTGACATCCGCCCGATAGCCGATCCTGCCGCTGTGGTGCAGGGAGAGCATTACCGTATTTCCGTTCTGACCGACGGTCTTTTCCGGCTGGAATGGTCCGGCGACGGCCGCTTTGAAGACCGGCCCAGCCGCATGGCGCTGCGCAGAGAATTTCCCGTTCCGGAATTTACCGTGACCGAGACGGAAGACGAGCTGCAGATCGAAACGAAGCGCCTGCACCTGTATTACGACAAAAAGCCTTTCTCCGCGGGCCTTTCCATCGCGGTCAAGGGAATGATCAAGCACAAATGCACGCGCTGGTTCTACGGCCAGCCCGCCATTCAGATCCAGCATAAGCGCATCAATCTGATGGGTACGGCCAGAACGCTGGATGCTTACGACGGCGAGATCGAGCTTCCCGACGGCATTCTGGACCGTCACGGCTTCCATGCGGTGGATGATTCCTCCAATATGCGCCTGAATGACGACGGCTGGTTCGTACCGGCAGAGAAGAGGGATTATATCGACCTGTATTTCTTCGGCTATCTGCAGGATCATGAGCAGTGCATCCGTGACTATTACCTTCTGACCGGGCCGACTCCCATGGTGCCCCGTTATGCGCTGGGCAACTGGTGGAGCCGCTACTACAAGTATTCTGAAGAAACCTACAGCGAGCTTCTGAAGGGCTTTGAGGACAAGAAGATCCCGCTCAGCGTGGCTGTGTTGGACATGGACTGGCATGTGACCAAGATCGATCCGAAATACGGCAATGGCTGGACCAGCTATACCTGGAACCGCGATCTGTTCCCGGTGCCGGAGCGCTTCCTGCAGAAGCTGCACGATGACGGCCTCAAGGTCACCATGAATATCCACCCGCATGACGATATCCGCGGCTTTGAAGATTGCTACAAGGATGTGGCAGAGGCCATGGGCGCAGATGCTTCCGTCGAGGAGCCGATCGATTTTGACGTATCCGATCCGAAATACATCCGCACCTATATGGATAAGGTCCTGGGACCGCTGGAAAGACAGGGCGTGGATTTCTGGTGGATCGACTGGCAGCAGTGGGACGGCAGCCGCAGGGACGGCTACGAGCCTTTGTTCACGCTGAATCATTATCTGTATATCAATCAGAGCGAAAAGGACGAATACGGTCTGATCCTGTCCCGCTTCCCCGGTCTGGGCGGTCATCGCTATCCGCTCGGCTTTTCCGGAGATACGGTCATGACCTGGGAAAGTCTGGATTTCCAGCCTTACTTTACCAACTGTGCCGCCAATGTCGGCTACGGCTGGTGGAGCCACGATATCGGCGGACATACCAGAGGCATCTGGGATGCGGAACTGGAGACCCGCTGGGTACAGTACGGCGTATTTTCCCCCATTTACCGGCCGCACAGCACCAGTGACGCCTTTATGCGGAAGGAACCGTGGAATTTCCGCCTCGATATCGAAAAGATCATGACAGATTTTATGCGCCTGCGTCATGCTCTGGTGCCGTATCTTTATACGATGGATTACAGGAATCATGCGGAGGGCGTTCCGCTGATCCGCCCGCTGTATCACCGCTGGCCGAAGAAAATGACCGACGAGGCCATGAATTTCCGCAACGAATATACCTTCGGTTCCGAGCTGCTTATATGCCCCATCACCTCACCGATGAGCCAGGTCACCAAGCTCGGCAAGGTGAAGGCCTGGATCCCGGCCGGAGACTGGTTCGATGTCTTTACCGGGCGTCATTACCGCGGAGAGAAGATCCAGAATCTGTACCGCCCTCTGGAGACCTATCCGGTGCTGGCACAGGCCGGCGGGATCGTTCCGCTTGCCGATGACGGCTATGTGAACGGAACGCCGCTGCCGACGGCCCTTTTGCTTAAGGTATATGCCGGCGCGGACGGTGATTTCACTCTCTATGAGGATAATTCCCTGGCTGTCGGCAATCGCTCTGTCACGACCGGGTATCATTTCCGCTGGGGCACCGAGGCTGAATTTACGGTCGATGCGCCCGAAGGTGATCTGGAACTGATCCCTGCAGGACGTTTTGTCAAGGTGGATCTCATGGGTGTTTCCAAGCCTGAAAAGGTACAGATCTGCTCCGGTCCCGCCTGCAGAGAACCGGCGTGGACCTATGATGAGCACAAGCATGTTCTTTCCTTTGAGGCTGCGCCGGAAGAAACGGCTGCCGGCTTTAAGGTACGTATTCTTTCTGACGGAAAGATCCCGGAGAACCGGTTCTGGAAAGAGGATATCGAACAGATCCTTGCCCGCTCCGAGATGAGCATGGTCGAAAAGACTGCCATCTTCAAGGCGGCAACCGGTGCCAGGACCAAGCTGGAGGCTGCCGGCGGTATGGCGAGCGCCTGCACGGTCCCCGAACTGCTGGATGCGATCATGGAAGTGATGACTTCAGAGGAATAATATTTCCGGCGGGGCAGCTGCCCCGCCATTTTTGCGGCGGCCTGCGGTTTTATTTGACCGCTGCTGCCGAAGTATGATATAAGAGGACTGATAAGGTTCCGGAAGAATGTTAGACCGGAAAAAAGGAGACAGTTATGGCTGATGCAAAGAAATTGCCCGAAGAGTACGGCGGGATCTCGATGCAGGAGAACACTATACCGGAAGAGGAGTTCGCCGATTGGCCTGAGCGGGGGTGTGTGCTGCGGCCGCGCACCGAAAGACCCTGCTACCGACTGCACGCGGATGCCACCGTGGCGGAGCGCCGCCGGATGGCTGTCAAGGCGATGCGTGATGAACTGACCTGGCCCTGGACCGCGGCTGCCCCGGTGAGATATTCCAAAAAGCAGGCCTGCGCCAGAGATTATCTGCTCCCGACCCGGCAGGTTTTCAGCGGTTTGCCTTATACGACTGCCAGCAGCAGCCTGTTTGCCTGGCTGGAATGCATGGATCTTGAAACGGGTGTGCTGGAGAACGGTCAGCTGCCGCGTGTCGGATATGAAATGGGGAATGCCTGTGCGCCTTCGGTCGGCTGGGGTCAGAGCGCTGTCTGCCCTTCCGTCGGCGCAGCCATCATCGGCAGGCGCTATACCCCTGCCAACGGCTATGTGATTCTGGGCAATCTGCGCTATCCGAAGGAACTGGACTCCGTGTGGGAATACCGTCAGTATTCCACCCGGCAGATCATTGCCGATAACGGGACGGAGGCCGCGATGGAGGGCCTTGCCCTGGCTCTGCCCGGAGACGCTCTGGTCTGTTCCGGCGATTTTCCCGGGACGCACGTGATGATGGTCACGGAGCCGGCCCATGTCGTGCGGAGAGAAGACGGAAGCATTGATCCTGATGCCAGTTTTCTGGTGATCCAGGACCAGCGCTCCAAGGAATATCCGGTCGTGCAGGACGCGCAGCGGATGTCCCGCCGCGGACGTACGCACAAGGAATTGACCTTTGATTATTTGACAAACTACGGTTTTATGGCGGTTTCTCCGAAAGAATGGCAGGAAAACAGACATTACGTTCCGGCAGAGGCGCATCTTAACACCGGCAGTCTGCAGCTGACAAAGCTTTCCGAGACCGTCGTATTTTCAAATTACCGGATGGCGGTCCTGCGTCTGACCGTTCGGGATACGGAAGGAAGGACCCTGTTCCGCAGCAGGATTCTGCCTCATTCCGAATTCGGGCAGGATGACAGCGGCCGGCAGTATTATCTGGAAGGATGCCCGCTAACAGAATTTGCCGAGCGCGAAACATTGGAAAAGCTGGCGGCAGCTTATCCGACGGCGCGGGCTGTGCTGTCTGTCACGGCTGCCTCCGGCGAAGATTTCGTTTTTGAAAGCTGAAGAAAAACGCAGTTTTTGATCCGGTTTTGATAAAGAATGCGGTAGAATACGGGAAAAACTTGAACGATGTGCTCGGGGCGATCGGCCTCCGAAGAAAGGATAAAAATATGGCGGAACAATTTGTCATTCCCGAAGAAGACGGTGCGATCAGCCTGCAGGAAGGGAAGATTGCCGAAAATGAACAGGAGGATTGGCCGGAGCGCGGCCGCGTCCTGTATCCCAGAACCAAAAGGCCTGTATACAAAATGCCTGCGGATGCTACTGTTGCGGAGCGCCGCCGGATGGCTGTGCAGGCAATGCGGGACGAATTGACCTGGCCCTGGACCGCGGCTGCCCCGATTACTTATTCCAAGAAGCTTGCCTGCTCCCGCGATTATCTGCTCCCCACCGACCAGGTGTTCAGCGGCCTGCCTTATACAACGGCCAGCAGCAGTCTGTTTGCCTGGCTGGACTGCATGGATCTTGAAAAAGGTGAACTGAAAAACAGCGATATGCCCCGCGTCGGTTATGTAATGGGCAATGCCTGCGCGCCTTCCGTCGGCTGGGGGCAGGGGGCTGTGTGTCCGTCTGTCGGCGGCGGGATTATAGGCAAGCGTTATACGCCTGCGAACGGGTATCAGATTCTAGGCGGATTGAAGTATCCGGAGGGACTGGACGGAGAACTGACTTACCGTGAATACTCCACCCGGCAGATCATTGCCGACAACGGTCTGGAAAAGGCTATGGAAGGTCTGGCGCTTGCGCTGCCCGGAGATGCGGTCGTCTGTTCCGGTGATTTTACCGGCACACATGTGATGATGGTCACGGCTCCTGCGCATGTTGTCCGCAGGGAAGACGGTACGCTGGATGCTCTGGCCAGCTTCCTGATTGTCCAGGATCAGCGCTCGCAGGAGTATCCCGTCGTGCAGGACGCGCAGCGGATGTCCCGCCGCGGCCGCATCTATAAGGAAGTCACTTTCGATTATCTGTCCCGCTACGGCTTTATGGCTGTATCTCCGAAGGAATGGCAGGAAAACCGTCCCTATGTACCCGCGCATGCCGAGCTCAGTACCGGCTCGCTGCAGATCACAAAGCTTTCCGAAACGGTGCTGCGTTCCAATTACCGGATGGCGGTTCTGAAGCTGACGCTGAAGGATCGTGAGGGCAGGACGCTGTTCTGCAGCCGTATCCTGCCGCATGCCGAAATGGAAGGCGAAGACAACGGCAGACGGTATTATTATCAGGGCTGCCCTCTGACGGATTTTGCGGATCGCGAAACGCTGGATAAGCTCGCAGAGGGGTATCCGACGGCCCGCGTGATACTTTCCGTCCTGGTTGCGACCGGCGAAGAATTCGTTTTTGAGAGCTGAGCGGCAGGCCTGATCTGCCCGAAAGCCCTGTATCTTTTTGAAAAAAGTGCTTGACAAAGCTGAGCCACTGCGCTATACTCCCGAATGCATCGAGGCGTGGCTCAGCTTGGTAGAGCGCTGCGTTCGGGACGCAGAGGTCGCAGGTTCAAATCCTGTCGCCTCGATTATTGAGGTTCGTTGGTCAAGCGGTCAAGACGCCGCCCTCTCACGGCGGAAACGGGGGTTCGATTCCCCCACGAACTGCGATCGGAAGAACAGCGAGTGCTGTTCTTTTTGATTTATGGAGAGTTATCGAAGCGGTCATAACGGGGCTGACTCGAAATCAGTTTGCCGGCAACGGCACGTGGGTTCGAATCCCACACTCTCCGCTAAACGATGCGCCGGTGCATCAGCAAAGAACGAAAAAGCCGAGTGAGACCGAAAGTTAAGGCCTTCACCCGGTTTTTTTGTCCTCCGGCACGGATTATCTGCTTTCAGACACAGTATATTATTTCCGCCGCGGATTTCCGGCGATCGAATGATATAACCGTTGTTTTCCACGCGGAAGGGGGCGTTTTTTGTATCGGGCAGGAGAACCTTTTTCACCTCTTCGGGCTCTTGTAATTCCGGCTGTGTATATTATAATGGTGCGGGAATGAGGGCGTGATATGTCCGGCAGGCCGCCTTGGCTGCGCTCTGCCGTGTGCTGCGGAAACTGTGCAGGAGGAAAGAAACATGTATTTGTTTCTGGAAATATTGGGGACGGTTGCGTTTGCGGTGTCCGGTGCGATGACTGCCGTTCAGAAGAAGATGGATATCCTGGGTGTGACCATCCTGGGCATAACGACCGCCATCGGGGGCGGGATCATAAGAGATATTATCCTGGGGACGGCGCCTCCCAAGTCGTTGACGGATCCTCTGTATGCGGGGATCGCAGCCATAGTCTCGCTGGTCGTGTTTATCCCTTTCGTGAGGAACCGGATCAATGTGGATAATATGGGCTTTGTGATCGTGGATGCGCTCGGACTCGGGACCTTCACGGTGATCGGGATCGAGACGGCAGCCTCCCTACGCAATCTGTTCCTGCAGATATTCATGGGGGTGCTGACCGGCGTCGGCGGCGGTGTATTGCGGGATATCTTTGCAGATGAAAAGCCGGTGATATTTGTCAAGCATATTTACGCGGCTGCCAGTCTTTCGGGAGCGGTCGTCTGCGCCCTGCTGTATTCTGTGAACCGGAACATCGCTATGGTATCGGGCATCGTTTTGATCGTGGTTCTGCGATTCTTTGCCGCAAAATACAGGTGGCATCTGCCTCGGGTAAAGTAACATTTGTGAGAAGGAGCGATATGAACGCTGAAAGAAAGCAGCTGACGATTTTCACCCCCATGGAATTTGATCTGGGGGAGGACTATGCAGAGCAGGCTGTAAAGGATATGGTCGAGCGCCATGAAAAATACGGTCTGGACTTTTTTATTCTGGCCTGTCCCTCCAAGGGCTGGCGGGCAGTCGGCCTTCCCGAAACGGAAGTGTACGAGGCGTTGGCCCGTCAGTTCCGTAAAGTCCGCGATGCCGCAGCCCCTTACGGGATCACCTGCGGCTGGTGGATGTATATCACCGTCAAGGCCGGCGCTTCCGCAAAATATCCCCCGATGGTGCGTGAGGACGGCAGCGAAACACCCTTTTCTCTGTGTCCGCTGGATCCCGGCTTCCGGGAAAATTTTGCATCCAATGCCGCGCGTTTTGCCGCGATTGCTGCCCCTGCGCTTATATTTCTGGAGGATGATTATTCTATCCGCGCGTCTACATGCTGTGACGGCTGCTTCTGCGGGCATCATCTGGATGAATTCGCCAAACGTGTCGGCAGACGCTATACGAGAGAAGAACTGGTCGGTCTGTTCGGGTCCGGCACACCGGAAGCCGGAAAATTGAAGGAAAAATGGCGTGAGCTCATGCGCGATACCATGGTATGGCTCAGCGAGGCTCTGCGGAAGGCGATAGATACCGTGGATCCGGATATTCCGATCGCGCTCTGCGAGCCGGGAGCGGCGACCCGCGAGTGCGATATGACGGAGGCTGTTTCACGGGCGCTGGCAGGACCGCGGCACCGCCCGATGTGCCGTGTCTGCGGGACCGGATATAACGGTTTTCAGTCGGATCATATTCCATCTATCCTGTACCATCCCTTATGGATCCGTCAGCGGACGCCGGAACCGTTCTGCTTCATACATGAATCCGATACCTATCCGCATACGCGCTTTTATTCTTCGGCGCTTCAGATGCGGGCATTGATCGGTGCGGTGTATTCGTTCGGTTATGAAGGCTCTATCTTCCAGATGGAGCAGTTCTGGGATGATAAGAACGAAGAAAACGGCTATGCCGAGATGCTGGCAAGGGAGCGTACCCGTTTTGCGGCCGCATCTGCCGCGGCCCGGAAATGCCGGGTCACCGGTGTCAGCCTTCCGGCCGATGCCTGCCGCGATAACGGAAGAGCCTCCGCTGCGGTGCAGATATTGACGCATTGGGGGATACCGTTTACGACGCAGCCGTCGGATGTCGCCTTCTGGGACGGAAGTCGCGCGGAGGAAAAGACGGATGCCGAGGTACGGGAGCAGCTGAGCAAGGGGCTTCTTTTGGACGGCTCCGCTGCGAAGGTCCTTGCGGAACGCGGCTATGGAAGATATCTCGGCGTTTCCGTAGGAGAGGATATGAACTTCGGCACCCGTGCCTTTGATATGTCCGTTTATGATCGCATCCGCGACGGTTTTGCTCCGGACAGTATCGGCAGAAAAATGCCGGGAGCCAATACGTTCAGCAAAAAAGGGAACGGCGCGATGCTGCGTATGACGCTGACCGATCCCGGCTGCGAGGTCATAACGGAGACTTTCGAATTCGGAGACCGGTTCGTTACGCCTTCCATGACCCGGTTCGTGAACGAGCTGGGCGGGCGCGTGGCCGTGCTCGGAACGACTTTGGCAAAGAATGAATCGCAGACCTTGTATAATTACCGCAGGCAAAAGCTCATGGCGGAGATAATCGGATGGCTGGGCGGTGATTATGTCATGGTCAGGAACGATCCGAAGATCTACCCGATCATGAATGTCCCCGTGGATGCGGGGACCGGCTTTATCGGTATGCTGACGCTGGAAAACCTGAGCGAGGATGCGTGCGAAAGTGTGACGCTGCGGCTCCCGGCTGCCTGGAGGCAGGCCTCCGAAGTATTCGAGCCGGACGCGGACGGAAATTGGCAGCCGGTCGCTTTCCGCCGGACCGCCGACGGGATGGAGATCCTGCACGGACTGCCGTATCTGGCACCTCTGTATTTGATGTTCCGGTAAGAATTGCGGCTTTTTCGGCCGGGCTGTATGACGCGGTTCCGTCTGCTGCCCGGCCGATGGCGTCGCGGCTGTCTTATGCAAGAATCCCTGTGAAAACAGTTGCTTTTTCAGAGGAAAAATGATAAAATCACCTATCGTTCTGTGGGCTTTCCGACTGCGGAACAATGCAATGCGGAGGTGTGAGCATGAAAAAGCTTATATCCATACTATCGGTGATGCTGCTCTGCCTGTTTTTTGCGGCGGCATGCGGCGAGCATATAGGTGAGACCGGGAATTCGCAGACCTCTTCGGAAACAGCCGGCACGGAAGCGGAAAAGGATACAAGTATCCCGTTTGAACCCGTACAGACCTGTATTTTCCTGAAGAAGGACGGCAGTCTGCAGAGCGCGGAACTGACCGCTTTCGATAACAGCGCTTACGAAAAAGAACGTTATACCGAGGACGGGCTGCGAAAAACGGTGCAGGGCTGGATGGACGAGTATAACAAGACGGCAGGCCGTACGGCCATTTCCATCGACCGGCTGAAGATCGAAAACAATAAGGCACTTCTGGTCGTGAATTACGGATCCGCACAGGACTTTATGGCCTTCCAGGGTGAGTATTTCGATGTGAAGGAACTGAAATCGATGACTGCCGCCGAGGCTTCTCTGCAGGGGCTGGTGACCGGCAGCCTGAAGAATTTCGGCGGGGGTTCCGTCTCCGTTTCCGAAGCTCTGGCCGGCGGCAGACAGCGCGTGGCGGCGATCTCCGGAAAGTGCCTCGTCATAACGGAGGACGAGATCCTGGCCTGCTCGGAGTCTCTGGTTCCCACGGACACCTATTCCGTGCGCGTAGACAGTATTGATACGGTTTATATTATATTCAAATAACAACATAAAGAGGAAGGCGTTCGATATGGAAAAGACGATGGATAAGGTTGTTGCCCTTTGTAAGAACCGCGGGTTTATTTTCCCCGGCTCCGAGATATACGGCGGTCTCGCCAATACCTGGGATTACGGTCCTCTCGGTGTGGAATTAAAAAATAATATCAAAAAAGCCTGGTGGCAGAAGTTCGTTCAGGAGAACAAATACAATGTCGGTCTGGATGCTGCCATTCTGATGAATCCGCTGACCTGGAAGGCTTCCGGACATCTGGCCGGCTTTTCCGATCCTCTGATGGACTGCCGCGAGTGCCACGAGCGTTTCAGAGCAGATAAGCTGATTGAAGAATGGTGCGGCGAAAACGGCTTCACGCTTCCGAAGCCCATCGACGCTTTCTCCCAGGCGGAAATGAAAGCCTTCGTGGAAGATCACAATATCCCCTGCCCTTCCTGCGGCAAGCATAATTTCACCGATATCCGTCAGTTCAACCTGATGTTCAAGACGTTCCAGGGCGTGACCGAGGATTCCAAGAATACCATTTATCTGCGCCCGGAAACCGCGCAGGGCATTTTCACCAATTTCGTCAACGTACAGCGCACGACCCGCAAGAAGGTACCCTTCGGCATCGGCCAGATCGGCAAGTCCTTCCGCAATGAGATCACGCCCGGCAACTTCATTTTCCGTGTACGTGAATTCGAGCAGATGGAACTGGAGTTCTTCTGCAAGCCCGGCACCGATCTGGAGTGGTTCCAGTATTGGCGCAGCTTCTGCCGCGACTGGCTGCTGGGCCTCAACATGAAAGACGAGAACCTGCGTCTGCGTGACCACGATCCCGAGGAGCTGTGCTTCTACTCCAAGGCCACCACGGACTTTGAGTTCCTATTCCCGTTCGGCTGGGGCGAGCTGTGGGGCGTGGCGGACCGTACCGATTACGATCTGACCCAGCACCAGAACACCTCCGGTCAGGACATGACCTATTTTGATCCCGAGACCAACGAGCACTACATTCCCTACGTGGTCGAGCCGTCTCTGGGCGCTGACCGCGTGGTGCTGGCATTCCTTATTGAGGCGTATGATGAAGAAGTGGTCAACGCCGAGAAGAACGACACCCGCGTGGTGCTGCATCTGCACCCGGCGCTG